>JARKOX010000093.1 GCA_029975525.1 Prolixibacteraceae bacterium
CAATAAAACATTGATCTTCCATTGAAGTAATTAATTGATGGTTAAATTTATAATCTTATCTGGAATAGATTCGAGTTTTCCATTGCAAGAAAAATTATTTATGATTGGAGCAATACCAGGATAGGAAGAAGGAATAGGAGATAAAGGCCATTCAAAAATCCATCTTTTAACATCAAGGTAAACATTTGAAAGTTCTGAAGTATTTATTTGTGTATAACCAGGCGCAGGAGTCATATCTGTAAAATTGGTACTATAACCTCCTTGATATGAATCATAATTACCACCTAAATTATAACTTAAATGTTGATGACTAAAATAACCTTTGGAATCGCGCCAACCAAATGTTCCTTTTTTCTCTTTATGAAAATATAAGTAATATCTAAGGCCGTTTTGCACCTTTATACTACCCGCTACAGGATGAGGAGCATCTATTGTTTCCTGACCATAGCAGAGGCTTAGCTTCCACCTTACTCCTCCCCCTTCTGAATAAATTTCTTTACTTGCAACTGCACCATAATTAACTGGTATTGTTGATTTTAATTTTTCGTAAGAATATATTTTAACAAGAGCAGTATCGCAGCTCTCAGGATTACTTAAAAACTGGTTTAGTGTTTCCTCACTGCCATCAATTATATTAATCTGGGCATCCTTTTGAAAGCAATATAAAACATCACCAATTTTTATAATGCCATTTTTATTCAATATACAATCCCATGTATAATTATTGAAAGGATAGCATAAAGAGGAATCAACCATATTGAAATAGCCTTCTTTGACTAATTCCTCAGCGTATTTTTTAGCATCGGTCAGATTCTCAAATCCAGCCAATTTATCCGATGCCTGAGCCCTGAACATTTTTGCAGATTTTAATCCCATTTGATTTTCCCAACTGGATTGTTCTTCAAGTGATTTGTTTTGCAACATCATTCTTAAACTGTCAGCGGTTTCAAAATTTCGGACAACCAGATATCCATTTTCAGAATACACATCTGGTTTAGTCGCTTTAAGCGACTGCGCATCGATACTTTGATCGATTACTTCGTCAGTTTTCTCGCAAGCATTAAAAATGCTTAATCCTGCTACTAACATAGCAAACCATACTAATTTTTTCATTTCTTTGTAATGTTTTGTGGAGCAAGAAACTGCTACTTCTCGCTCCTGATTTATAAAATAAAACAATGTAACCCGGCTTTAAAAAAGCTGGGTTATTTCTTTCAATATAATTTTGTGATGTTTGTAACGCTACAAGCCTATTTCAAATGTACCATACATGTAATTCCCGTCAGAGTTTACAAAGCGAATTTCATAGATACCACTATCCCAATCAGAAACATGATTGATACCTTTTGTTGTATTTGTGTGTTTGCCTTATTCTCATAAACTAAGTTTCCTAACAATGAATAAACTTCAACACTGATTTCACCAAGGTTAGATAAAAAATCAACATCTAAGCTGGTTGAACCAATTGTTGCATAAATTGGCGTTTGCAGCACTGACCTTGTCAATGTTTCATCCAAAGAACCTCTCAGGTCGATTTCTTTTTGATCGTCGCCTTGGTTAAGAAGATTGGAAATTGAAGATTGACTAATGTTCGGAATTAACAATGTAACTAAAATGAATAAAACTAGGGATAACTTTTTCATGATCAAAGGTTAGTATTTGCTGGTGCAAATGTAAAAAAGAAAGAAACTTAAAACAAAGAAGAATTTAGAAAATAAAGTTTTTCTCAGGCACACAAAACATGTTAATACCAGATAGCCTGAGAGTTAGAATTTCAAAGATTGCTATCTGATAAAGTTTTTGCTTGTTTTGAATTTGCTTCTATGAGAGGGTTTTCAAACAAATATCATCTTGTTGTTTAAAAAATTGCGGATACTTCCACGGCTCTCTATTCCAAGTTTTTTTCTGATGGTACCCTTTTTAATTTCAACGGTATTAAGCCTATAATTTAAAACCAGTGCAATTTCAGTATTGTTAAAATCAGCGTAAATTAAACAGCAAATACGAAATTCAGAATCATCAAGTTGAGGTAATCGTTTTCTAAGCTGTTCAAAAATACCATTGCCTGCATCATTTAGAGTTTCAAACAATAAATCCCAATCCATTTCCTTGCGGCCGTATACCACTTCGTTAAATTTAAGGAGCAAACGTTCTCCCTCTCTTCTTTCATCTTCTTTTAGGTATTTTTCTAGCAAAGCTGCCTTTTTTAGAATATCGAAATGTCGGATTAATACATTCTTATGCGAGTTTTCTTTTTCGTTGTATTTGCTAACCATTTCCTGCATTTGCAATATTTTGTGTTCGGCCTCTCTTAATTCTTTATCATGGGTTACCGCCCTTTTGTAGAACCAAAGGATTAGTAGTGCAGAAATTAGCAACAACATTAAAGAAAAAAGCAAAAGCCTTTGTCGTTCTACCAAAAGCTGCTTGTTGTTATTTTCAATGAGTTGAAAATTATATTTTCCCTCAATCTCCAAAATCGCATCGTTCTTGTTGTCGCTTATAATTTGTGCCAGATGTTTGTTGTAAAGTTTATACTTTTCGAGTGCTTCTATGTAATTATTATCTTTTTCTTCAATAGCCGACCAGGTAGCATATATATTGGCAATAAGATAATTTTGCTGCTTCTGGGGAAGATAGGTTAAGGCCTTTTGTAAATAACAAATAGCTGAATCGTTTTTATTTAGCAGTTCATAAACACGAGCAAGATTGGCAGTCAGCTTTGCATTGTTTAAGGAATCGGTAGAAAATGTCATAGCTTGTTTAAAACAAAAAATTGCTTGCTCATAACTTCCAAGTTCCCTGTATGCCACGCCCAACCCCTGCCTGATTGCAATTTGTTCACTTTCAATTTTATATTTATCGGCCATTTCTAATCCTTTATTGTAATAAACAAAAGCACTGTCGGTTTTTCCGCTTACAAGCAAGCTATTGCCAATAAACTTGATTGAAATAATTTGGTCCTTATAATTCTGTGCTTGATGAAAATATTCAGAAGCGCTTTTAAAACGAACTGTTGCCTTATCATTAAGATGCTGTTTGTAATAAAGATGTCCAATAGCATTCTGGCATAACCCTTTGAGGTTAAAATTTTTACTTTGTTCTAATTGCTGCTCAGCGTCGAGAAACGCTTGCAATGCATCCTCAAATTTCTTTTGCTCCTGATAAACCCTGCCGCAATAGAATGTAGCTAAAGCGTTTTCTTCTGGCTTGTTTTTGTTTTTGTAATAATCGCGGATGGCAAAGACTAAAGTGTCAGCAGTAATATCTTTATAGTTTTTATATTTAGCTTGTATTTGTACAAGAAAGTATTTGTAATACAATGATTTTTTCAAAGATTGAGGATCCGGAATCTCTTCTAACAAAACAAGGGAACTATCGGGATATTGTTCTATAAGTGCTTCTGCTTTCTGAAGTATTAGCTCTGCTTTTGCACCTTGCTTTTGACAGGAAGTAACAAACAATAAGAAATTTAGAAAAATCAGGCCGAATATTTTTGCTTTCATGTGATCAAGGTTTAAATCACAAAAATAACAAAAGCGAAAAAATTAAGACCTACAATTTTGGGGAGTACAAATTAAACTCTGTCTGATAATTTATTCTTCCCCCCAATCTCCTCTCGGTTGTAACAGGATACGCGCTACACCAATGACAAAAAGCTACATCAAAGATTAGTGTTTTCGGCACAGACAACATTTCCGTGGCAGCGGCAATAAAAAAGGCAGGAACCCGAAAGCTCCCGCCCCAAAAAAATATTCTGTAATGAGTAGTAAACCGCCGTTTGACAAACATCCTAAATATCAGCCGGCCTGTTCGGAAAACCATCCTGCCATATCCTGTGATGGCGCTGTGCTGACCGGCCCGCCTCGGTAACACCGGCAGAAGGGCAGCGAAACAGGCCACCATCAGCGTCGTCCGCCGCGTCCGGACTGACCATTACCCCCGGCGGCCCGCATACAGCCGGTGCCCTGGGCATAACGGCCCTGGTTTCCGGTCACGGCCTGGCGGTTTTTCCCCTGCCCGCCGCGCGGCATCAGCTGGTCGAACTGCGCCTGCTGGCTGGCATTTAGCAGCTTCCGAACCGACTCGCGATGGGTTTGCTGCTGCTGGTCCATCTCGGTCCGGACCTGGGCTTTTTGGGCGGCATCGGTTGTGCTGCGCCGCTGGTCGCGCAGGGCAGCCATCTCCTGCTGGTGCTGCCGGTTCAGCCCGGTAATCTGTGCCTGCTGGGTTTCCGACAAGCCGGTGATATGTTGCACACAGCTGAGATTGCCGGCAGCATTCCGGTTGTTTCCTCTGCCCTGGGCAAACAGGGTGGTGGTGATTAACGCAAGGACAAAGAAGGTCCATGCAAACTTGTTCAATTTGCCAGTTTTCATGATTTTAAAGATTAAATTTTACATTATTTGAAATTCGGATTGTTTCGCCTCCGGCCTTGCGGAAGTTTCACCTGCTCTTCGTTTTCGAGCATGGCGCGGAAGAGCTGGTGAAGTTTTTCCTGCTGGCTTTCGTCGCAAACATTTTTCATTTGCAGGTAATAGGCTACGGTAATTTTTTTCAGTTTTTCATGCAGCTGCCCGATCTCTCTGGTGATGCGGTCCAGCTTCTCCGGGTCGGCAGCCGGCTTTCCCAGTTCGTCGACCATTTCGACCCGCAGGATTTGCAGGTCCAGGGTCACGCGGTGCGCCGTCCGGTTAAACTCGCGGTTAAACTCGCGAAAGCGGTCAACCTGATCGGGGGAGAGGTTCAGCTGCTCGCGGAAGAAACGGGTGCGCTGCTCAACCGGCACTTCGGTTTGTACCGTTTCCGGTTTCTTTGCGGTTTCGGCCGGCGAACGCTGGGAAACCAGCAGCGACACCACCGTGGAAAGGTTGGTGGCGAGCAGGATGATAACCAGCCATCCCAAAATGCGGTATTTCGATTGCGGCATCATACATTATTCCATTAAGAAAGTCTCGATCGGCTCGGCTTTCATTTCGTTAAACCCGGGGACCAGCTCTTCGGACGTCAGCCGGGAGTGGTGGCTGGCTTGCGGCAGCTGTCCGATTTTGATCCCTGAAAATATTCCCAGTAAAAGCAGCAGGGTAAAAAAGGCTGGTTGCAGCCACCACGCCCATTGCGGCCGGTCGGCAGTCCCGGACGGAGGGCTGAGCCGCGCTTTCACACGGGAATAAAAGAAGGGCGAAGTTTCGGGATTCCGTTCGGCTGCTACCACCGAAAGCGTCTCGCGGAGCAGGGCGGCAAAATCCCGGCACGAAGGGCACTCTTCCAGATGCTTTTCGACCTGTGCGGCGCGGGGGGAGTCCAGCTGCCCTTCCAGGTAAAAAATCAAATCGTTATGACATCTTTTGCACTTCATTTTACTTCGTTTTTTAGTAAGACACCTGAATTCGGCAAAACTTGCGGTCAGAGACCATTTTTACGGTAGCAGGCATACAATTTTTTCTGCAGGTTCTTCCTGGCGCGGTGGAGCAGCGACTCAACGGCCGCTACCGAAAGTTCCATCACCTCGGCCACCTGCTGGTAACTCAGCTCTTCATATTTATTAAGGACGAAGGCAGTCCGCTGATTATCGGGCAGCGAATCGACCGCCCGGTGGAGCAGCTGCGCCCGCTGCCGGCTTTCGATGCCGCTTGCAGGCGTTTCAGTCCCGGCCGGTTCATGCGCGGCCGAAAAGATTCCTTCGAACGGCAGCAGCCAGTTTCTCCGTTTCCGGCTGCGGACCCAATTGAGCGACCGGTTGACAGCAATCCGGTACAGCCAGGTGGAAAGGCGCGCATCGGCCCGAAAACCGGAGGCCGACCGGAACACCTCCACAAAAACCTCCTGGGCCACATCTTCGGCATCTGCCAGGTTGTGAACAATTCCGAAACAGGTATTTACCACCTGCTGCCGGTAGCTCTCCACCAGCAGCCGAAAGGCATTTTCGTCACCCGAGGCGACTCCCTGTATCATTTCTGCTTCGGTCATCTCATTTAATACTCACTGAAATTACTGATAGGACACCGGAAAAAGAAAAAACTTGCGGAAAAATTACAGAAACCTGATTTTACGGGTTCGGGCCGGCCGGAAAACCGGGATGGTACCCGGCGCGCCGGCTAATTTTTCAGACGGATGAAAAGAGCCCGGCGGCAACCGCCTCAAACAGATCCTCCTGTTTTTCAATACCAACCCCCAAAAAGCTGCCGGCGGTGTACGTTTCCCCTCCGCCCGGTTTTGGACGCGAAGCCAGGTTAAGTAATCTTTTCGCAGATGCGGGTTATGAAACAGAAACGGCGGCAGGATGACCCCGAAAACCAGAATTTATACTATTTTCGCCTGTTCTTTTTCAGAAATAATCAAGATGTGGATTAGAGTTTCCCGTTTTATCCTCCGGAATAAAATCCTGTTACTGGCCGTTTTGGCTTCAATTACTGCGTTTATGGGTTACCAGGCCAGCAAGATCGAGATGTCGTACGAATACGCCTCGCTGCTGCCGCAAAAAGACCCGGCTTACAAAGACTACCAGCATTTCGTAAAGATGTTCGGCGAAGAAGGAAACCTGATCATCATCGGGATGCAGGACACCGCTTTTTTCCGGCTCGACCATTTTAACCGGTGGCGGACACTCTGCCAGGAGCTGGACCAGGTGTCGGGGGTGGAGAACCTCCTGTCGGTGACCAACACGTACGACCTGGTCAGAAATTCAGAGGAGAAAAAGTTTGAAGTTAGGCCGGTTTTTCCCGACCACATCAGCAGCCAGCAGGAGCTTGACTCGCTGGCCGGGCGGTTTCGCCAGCTTCCGTTTTACCGCAACACCGTTTACAACGACAGCAGCGATGTTTACCTGCTGGCCATCACGGTAAACAAAGATAAAATGCACAGCCGCGACCGGGAGGCGATGGTAAAATCGATCCAGCGGATTTGCACCCAGTTCGAAAAAGAGAACAAGGTGCAACTGCACTACTCCGGTCTACCCTACATCCGGGTGGTCAATTCCATTAAAATCAAACAGGAGCTCTACCTGTTCAGCTTTCTGGCGCTGGGCATCTGTGTGGTGATCCTCTATCTTTTCTTCCGGTCATTTAAAGCAGTCATTTTCCCGGTCATCGTTGTTTTGACCGGCGTAATCTGGGCAATGGGGATGCTGGGGCTTTTCGGCTTCAAGATAACCATCCTCACCGGCATGATTCCCCCTTTGCTAATCGTCATCGGGATGCCCAACAGCATTTACATGCTGAACAAGTTTCATTACGAATTTGTATCGCACGGCAATAAAGTCAAGGCGCTCCAGCGGGTGATCATCCGGATCGGGACAGCCACTTTTATGACCAACCTGACCACCGCCGCAGGGTTTGCCACTTTTGTGATCACCAAAAGCAGTATCCTGAAAGAGTTTGGAATTGTGGCCTCCCTGAATATCATGGGGCTGTTTCTGCTGACCCTCATCCTGATCCCGATCATCTTCAGCTTTACCAAACCCCCGTCGGAAAAGAATGTCCGCCACCTGGAAAACCGGATCATCACCCGCATCATCGACCGCCTGATCCTGATCTCCAAAAACCACCGCAAGGCCGTTTACATCTGTACGATCTGCATTGTGGGACTGGGTTTCTACGGAATCACCCTGATGAAAAGCTCGGGTTACATGGTTGACGATATTCCGGAACACGACCCGATCTACAAAGACCTCAAATTTTTCGAGCAACATTTCGACGGACTGATGCCGCTGGAAATTATGGTTGACACCAAAAAACCCAACGGCGTGATGCAGCTCTCCACCTTTACCAAAATGGATGAACTGGAGAAGAAGCTGGCCGACTACCCCGAACTGTCGCCGCCGCTTTCGCTGCTCAACCTGCTGAAATTTGCCAAACAGGGGTTCTACAACGGCAACGAAAAGTACTATTCGCTGCCCAACAACTACGAAAAAAACTTTATCCTGGCCTACGCCACCAAAGGAGAGGAGAACGCCAACATGCTCCACTCCTTCCTCGACAGCGCCAAGCAGGTGACGCGCATCAGCATCCGCACCAAGGATGTGGGCACCAAGCGGATGGCCGAACTGTACAATGCCTTCCGCAGCGATGTGGACTCCATCTTTCCGAACGACCAATACCAGGTTACGGTTACCGGTTCGAGTATCACCTCGTTTAAAGGCACCGAATATTTGCTGAACAACCTGTTCTCCAGCCTGGCACTGGCCATTTTCCTGATCTCGCTGTTCATGGCCATTCTGTTTTCGACCTGGCGGATGGTTATCATGTCGCTCACCCCCAATGTGATTCCGCTCATCCTGACGGCCGCCATCATGGGGTTCACCGGCATCCCCATCAAAGCGTCGACTATCCTGATTTTCAGCGTTGCCTTCGGGATTTCGGTGGACAGCACCATCCATTTCCTAACCAAATACCGGCTCGAACTGAAGGCCACCGGCTGGGATATCCGCCGTTCGGTTGTGCACGCCCTGCGCGAAACCGGCGTGAGTATGATCTACACGATCACCGTGCTCTTTTTCGGCTTCGGCATTTTCAGCCTCTCCAGCTTTGGCGGGACAGTGGCCATGGGCGTCCTGGTTTCGTTAACCCTGCTGGTTGCCGTAACCTCAAACCTGATCCTACTGCCCTCGCTGCTCACCGGCCTCGAAAAGCTGACCACCACCAAGGCTTTTGAAGAACCGCTGCTGAACATTTACGATGAGGATACCGAACTGGAAAAAGCCGGTCTGGAAGAGGAAACTGAAGAGACAAAACCTTAATAGTATGAAAGAGGCAGCCCTTTTACAGGATAGTATTGAAGAAGCTTTCAGGGAGTATATTGAAACCTGGAACCACACTGCACCCCACAATCTTTACCGCCCGGTTTCCTATGCCCTGGCGGCAGGAGGGAAACGCCTGCGCCCGTTGCTGGTGCTGCTGGGATATCAACTCTTTCGCGACGACGTGGAAAAAGCTCTTCCGGCGGCCGCGGCCATCGAAATCTTCCACAACTTCACCCTGCTGCACGACGATATTATGGACAAGGCCGACCTCCGGCGGGGCGAACCGACGGTCCACCAAAAATTTGGGGAAAACAGCGCCATTCTCTCCGGCGATGTTATGGCCTTCCTCTCCTACCGTTTTTTGCTGAAAACCCTTTCGGAACACACGCCTAAGGTGGTGCAGCTCTTCTCCGACACCGCCGTGGAAGTTTGCGAAGGGCAGCAATACGACATGGATTTTGAAACCCGCACCGATGTTTCAGCCCCGGAATATATGGAGATGATCCGCCTGAAGACGGCGGTCCTGCTGGGCTGCTCCCTCCAGACCGGCGCCTTGCTGGCCGGCGCTCCCGAGGTTTCGGCCACGCGGCTGTACGAAGCCGGCATCAGCCTCGGACTGGCCTTTCAACTCCGCGACGACCTGCTCGACACCTTCGGGGAGGAAGCCACCTTTGGCAAAAAAATCGGCGGCGACATCACTTCCAACAAAAAAACCTTCCTGCTGATCCGGGCTCTCGAAAAAGCCAATCCTGCGCAGCGT
Organism: Prolixibacteraceae bacterium; assembly: GCA_029975525.1. Classification (GTDB taxonomy): domain Bacteria; phylum Bacteroidota; class Bacteroidia; order Bacteroidales; family Prolixibacteraceae; genus UBA1413. Next base: position 9,501 of record JARKOX010000093.1, read on the forward strand.
GCCAGCCTGCTCGACTGGATGAACCGCGAAAACTTCGACCGTGAAGAAAAAATCACGGCTGTCCGCTCGTTGTACGAAGCGCTGGAAATAAAAGAAGAAACCGAAGCCCAAATCGACCGGCTGCACACGACCGCCCTCAGCCTGCTGGCCACCCTCGCCGTCGACCCCGCCCGTCGTATTCCCCTTGAAACCCTCTGTGAAGGGCTGATAAAACGAAGGTTTTAAGCCGGTTAATTTTCCTCTAAAAACCCCACCCCCGGATTGGAAAAATGCAAAACAATACTAAATTTGTTGAGCATTAAAAAAACCTGAAGGTCAGAACCGATCTCAAAAACAGCATTTCAATGACTCAAAATGTAGGTAAAATCATACAGGTTATCGGGCCTGTGGTGGACGTGAGTTTCGAACGCGAAGGAAGCGAACTTCCCAATATTTACGATGCGTTGGAAATTGTTCGCGAAAGCGGCAATTTAGTGATCGAATGCCAGCAGCACATCGGTGAAAATACCATCCGCTGCATTGCCATGGATGCCACCGACGGAATCCGCCGCGGCATGGAGGTCATCCCGACCGGCAGTCCCATTGTAATGCCCAAAGGTCAGGCAGCCCTCGGCCGTTTGCTTAATGTCACCGGCGACCCGATCGACGGTCTGGAACCGCTCCCCAAAGACGGATTGAACATCCACAACGATCCGCCCAAATATGAAGAGCTGACAACTGAAACCGAAGTGCTCCACACCGGGATCAAGGTCATCGACCTGATTGAACCGTATGCCAAAGGGGGAAAAATTGGTCTGTTTGGAGGCGCCGGCGTGGGAAAAACCGTTCTCATCCAGGAGCTGATCAACAACATCGCCCTGGCGCACAGCGGCCTGTCGGTGTTTGCCGGCGTGGGCGAACGTACCCGCGAAGGAAACGACCTGCTGCGTGAAATGATTGAAGCCAATATTGTGGACTACGGCCCGGAATTTCACAAATCGCTGGAAGCGGGCGGCTGGGACCTCTCGAAGGTAGACCGCGAAGCCGTCCGGAAATCAAAACTGGCGCTGGTGTTCGGACAGATGAACGAACCGCCCGGGGCACGTGCCCGTGTGGCCCTTTCGGGGTTGACCATTGCCGAAAGCCTGCGCGACGGCGATGGCACGCCTGGTGGCGGCCGCGACATCCTTTTCTTTGTGGACAATGTATTCCGCTTTACCCAGGCCGGCTCCGAAGTTTCGGCGCTGCTCGGCCGCATGCCTTCCGCAGTAGGCTACCAACCTACGCTGGCCACTGAAATGGGGGTTATGCAGGAACGGATCACCTCCACCAAAAACGGGTCGATCACCTCGGTACAGGCGGTTTACGTGCCGGCCGACGACCTCACCGACCCGGCACCGGCCACAACCTTTGCCCACCTTGACGCCACCACCGTTCTGAGCCGCAAAATTTCCGAACTCGGCATCTATCCGGCTGTCGACCCGCTGGATTCCACCTCCCGCATCCTGACGCCCAGCATCGTGGGCGAAGAGCATTACAACTGTGCCCAGCGTGTCATCCAGATCCTGCAACGCTACAAAGAGCTGCAGGACATCATCGCCATTCTCGGAATGGATGAACTCTCGGAAGAGGACAAACTGGTGGTTCACCGCGCCCGCCGCGTGCAGCGGTTCCTCTCGCAGCCTTTCTTTGTTGCCGAACAGTTTACCGGCCTCTCCGGCGAATTAGTCTCCATCGAGGATACCATCAAAGGGTTCAACATGATCATGGACGGCGAAGTGGACCAATATCCCGAAGCAGCCTTTAACCTGGTCGGAACCATCGAGCAGGCCATTGCCAAGGGCGAACGTATGCTGGCCGACAATTAACCATCCGGCCGCCCGTCGGAATTTCTGTAACGAAAATCAAAACCATGTTCCTGGAGATCATTACACCTGAAAAAAATATCTTTACCGGCGAAGTCAAACTGGTTCAGCTTCCCGGGAGCAAAGGGGCGTTTGAAATCCTGAAAAACCACGCGCCCATCATTTCCACGCTCACCAAAGGAACCATCAAAGTGAAAGACGCCAACGACAAGGAACTGCTGTTTGAAATTACCGGCGGAGTAGCGCAAAACACAAAAAACAAAATTATCGTCCTGGTCGAAACGACCTGAATGACAACTATCAAAAAACTACCCGCCCTGAAGAGTCCTCCTGCTTCAGGGTTATTTTTTAAGCTTGGAAGTCAAATTTTTGGTCATACGGTTAAGTTCCATCGGCGACATTGTCCTCACCTCGCCGGTGGTGCGCTGCCTGAAACAGCAGGTGGAGGGGGCGGTTGTGCATTTTGTCACCAAAACGGAATACGCGCCGCTACTGAAAGCCAACCCTTACATCGACAAGCTGCACCTGCTGGAGGAGAAACTGGACGGGCTGCTTGATGAGCTGGAAGCGGAAAACTTCGACTATATTATCGACCTGCATCAAAATCTACGCAGCAACCGCATCAAACGGCGGCTTCAGCTCCCGGCCTTCACCGTCAAAAAACTCAACCTCCGGAAATGGCTGCTGGTTAATTGGAAGATCAACCGGATGCCCGACCAGCACATTGTGGACCGCTACCTGGAGACCTTGTCGGTTTTTGATGTCGTCAACGATGGCCGGGGACTCGACTATTTTATCCCGGCCGGTGAATCCTTCGACCTGAAGAAACTGCCCGCCGCTTTTCAGGACGGCTACCTGGCTTTTATCCTGGCCGGCACCTATGCCACCAAACGGCTGTCGCCAGAAAAGATTACGAAGATTTGCCGCCGGATAACCTGTCCCGTGGTGTTGCTGGGCGGAAAACAGGAGACCGAAACCGGCGAAGAAATTGCCGCACGGTGTGGCCCGCGGGTGCTGAACCTGGCCGGAAAAACCACCCTCAGCGAATCGGCTTCGCTGGTGAAGGAGGCCCGCCTGGTACTGACCAATGACACGGGACTGATGCACATGGCCGCAGCTTTTCAAAAAAAGATTCTCTCCTTCTGGGGCAACACCGTTCCCGAATTTGGCATGACTCCTTACCTGCCCGATCCGGCCTCTAAAATCATGCAGGTCGAAAACCTGGGCTGCCGTCCCTGCTCCAAACTGGGATTCGAACGGTGTCCCAAAAAACATTTCCGCTGCATGAACGACCTCGACCCCGAAGTTGCGGTAGAATGGGTCGACCGCAACTATTAAAGCGCCTGAAAAGCGTTTTTCAGCCGGGTTAATGCTTCGGCCAGCACCGAACGCGGGCATCCCAGGTTGATGCGCATAAAACCGTCGCCACCGGTTCCGAAACGTCCGCCGTTATTCAACCCAACCCTGGCCTTTTCCACGATAAAACGGTTCAGCTCTTTATCTTTCATCCCGTAAGCACGGAAATCGAGCCAGACCAGAAACGTAGCCTCCGGCTTCATTACTTTCACCTCCGGAAGGTTTTCAAGAAAAAAATTTTCGAGGAAGCGGTAGTTTCCCTCCACATATTCCATAAGCTGGTTCAACCAGTCGTCGCCGCTGGTGTAGGCCGCCTCAAGCGCCACGGCTCCGGGAATATTGCCCATGTTGACATGCAACGTCCGGAGCAGCCGCTCATACTCCTTCATCAGTTCAGGATTGGGGATAACCACAAAAGAGGTGGAAAGGCCGGCCAGGTTGAAGGTTTTACTGGGCGCCATACACACGATGCTGTTTTGGGACGCTTTTTCAGAAACCGCGGCAAACGGGGTGTGGACCTGTCCGGGATAAAGCAAGTCGGCATGAATTTCGTCGGACACCACCAGCACATTCCGGCTGGCACAAACGTCATACAACGCTTCGAGTTCGGTGCGGCTCCAAACCATTCCGCCCGGATTGTGCGGGCTGCAGAGCAGCAACATCTTCGTCTGGTCGTCGATTTTTTGTTCGAGATCCTCCAGGTCAAAACAATAGCGGCCGTCAACCAGCTTCAGCGGGTTTTCGACAATCCGCCGTTTACTGCCCCGGACGCTTTCGTAAAACGGGAAATAGACCGGAGGCTGCACCACCACCTTTTCGCCGGGCTGGGTAAATGCCATCACGGCCATGGTAAGCGCCGACACCACGCCCGGGCTGAAAGAAATCCATTCGCGCCGGACCTCCCAGTTGTGGCGGCGTTTGAGCCATCCCTGAATCGCCTCGTGATAGGAGTCGCCACGAAAAGTGTAGCCCAGGATTTCGTGCTCGAGCCGTTTGCGAACGGCGTTCATCACAAAGTCGGGGGTGCGGAAATCCATATCGGCAACCCAAACCGGCAGTAATCCGTCGGCGCCGAAAAATTGCGGCAGCGCATCATATTTGATACAATCCGTTCCCCGGCGGTCAATTATTTCGTCGAAGTTATACTTTCTCATTTTATCGTTTTTTTTGAAGTTCTGTTTAATCCGGTTAAACCACCACTTTCTGCAGAGCGTAAAAACCACCTTCCTGCCTGGCTTTCAACACAAAGTTAAAACGGCTGAGCGCCAGACAAAGGTCAAAGTCGGCAACAGGCGCCCACTCCTGACTCTCCGGGGCAAAAAAACGCGCCCCCGACCCTTCCCGGATCTGTTGAGTCATGGCAGCAAAATCAGAAGGTTGTCCGGCCAGCTCATTGCGGATATATTCGGCACAAAGGGTATCTTCGTCGGTAGGATACTGACAGGCATACCCCATACAAACCAATGAAACCCTGCGGGGTTGCTGCTGCCGGATGTGCCGGACCACCGCTCCGGCGTTTACGAAACTTCCGGTGATTATCTCGTCGGCATTTACGGCATTTACAATGCCCTGCGTCCCTGAACTGGTGGTGTGGATGATGGTTTTTCCGGTCAATCCCGCGGCGGGCAACAGGGCTGGTGAGTTTCCAAAATCAAATCCGTCGGGTTTTCGTTCGTCCCGCTCCCCCATCAACAGAGCGCCCGGCATCGTTTGTGCCAGCCGGAAGGCCTCTTCCACCTCTCCCACCGGAAGAATCCGGTCTGCACCTTTCTCAAAGGCATAGCAGGCGGTGGAGAAAGCCCGGAACACGTCGATTACCACGGTCAGCCCGGTGGCTTGCCTGGCACCTTCCAAAAGCTGAAGTATTTGCACCTCCATTTTTTCGCACGAAAATAACCAATCCCGGCTTCCGGACAATACACTTTCCGAAAGAAACCCCACTGAACAGCAGGCAATAAAAAATAATCCGAGACCACCAAACCCGCCCAAATGTTAATTGCATGTTATATAACACATCTTTAAGGAAGATTTAAGATATGTTTTACAACATATTCAAACCAGCGTCCTATTTTTGAACTGTGTTAAACAATTAAAGCAAAATGCCATGAAAACAATTGCAACAATGATTTTCGCTGTGGTAACCATGGTTGCCACGGCGGTTGAAAAACCCAAGATGCACGTGATTCCTGTAACAGCCGACCGGGCTGTGGTAGCCCTGACCAATGAAAATCCGGCCCGTTTTGAAATTACGATGAAAGATCAGGACGGTCGCGTGGTTTATTACAAAAAAACCTCGGAAACCAGCACCGATTACCGCAAGGTATTCGACTTCTCGGATTTGGAAAAAGGGACTTACGAACTCTCTTTCAAGATCAACAACACCCTGATTAAAAGAAACATCGAAATAGGAAACGGAGCCATTCAGGTTAACGACAGCGAACTTCGTTTCGATCCCTACTTCAAAATGGACGGAAATGTCCTGAAACTCTCCTATCTCAATTTCGATGAAAACGAGTTGCTCCTCAGCCTCTTTAAAAACAACGACGTGGTTTACCAGTCATTCATTGGCAAGGAGTTCAACACCCTGCGCGGTTTTGACCTGTCGAAACTGGAAAACGGCCGCTACGAAGTGGTGCTGGCCGACGGCGACAACGAATACAGCTACACGGTTGAGAAATATTAAAACGGATTAGGAAATGTATTTGGAAAGGGGTCCTTTGTCAGGGCCTCTTTTTTTTGTCTGCAAAATTGTAACGTCACCAATTTTTGGGCGTCTTACCCATGAAAACAGAAAACAAAAGCGGTCGCATGCCGGCCAAGTAACAGAAACATTCTTATCGTTCAGGCCCGTGAGGGTAAATGGAGTATTAATTTAAAAGCCAGAAAACATGAAAGCAATTGTCTTATTCTTCATTTTGGCGGCAGCCACTGCCGCTGCGGTTGAAAAACCAACCCTGAATGTCATTCCGGTCTCTTCAGACAAGGTTTATGTTGCCCTGCTGAATGAAAAACCTGCCCGGATAGAGATCAGCGTAACGGCCAGCGACGGACGGCTGGTCTATTTCAAACATCTGCGCGGGGAGCGGCAGGAGTACCGAAAAGTATTCGACCTTACCCCGCTGGAAAATGGACAATACAGCCTTGCGGTCAGGGTCAACGCCACCACGGTCAGCCGGAAATTGACGGTACAGCATGACCAAATCACTGTTGGTGCGCCGTTGGTAAACTTAGAACCGATGTTTATCCTGAACGGAAGGCTCCTGAAAATGAGCTACCTCAACTTTGAACAGGAAAACCTTTCTTTTGGCCTGTACCAGGAAGATGAACAAATCCACAACATGTCACTGGGCAGTGATTTTGTACAGAACCGCGGATTTGATCTGGCCCGACTCCCGGCCGGTCACTATCTGGCCATTCTCAACACCAATGGGGAAGAGTTTCAATACGGTTTCGACCTTAAATAAAGGCGGCAGGCAGGGGGAAATCCCTTCCGTTCTTCGCAAACCAGGGGGGTCCCCGGTGAGCTGCAAACGATTCAGCAGGCTGATACAAAAAACTCAGTTCGGCCTGCTGAATCATTAAAAAACTGCTAAAAACAACGGCTATTTTACCGGCAGATAAATCCCGAGAGAATAGGTGAGCATAACCGGGGGTTGCTTTTTATCTTCAGGCCAGTTGGGGCCTTCTTCGAGTGCATACCCCAATCCAAGTGAGGCGGTAAACAGTTTTTTGGCCCTGAAAACAAACGAAGGTCCCAGCAGGCTTTGGGTGTAATACTCGCCTAATCCCTGGTGCCAATACTGCAGCGCGATCATTGAACTGCGTACCGTTGGTTTCAGGTGGTAATTAACAGCAGCCCCGAAACCGACCAATCCGGCGCCTACCTCCAACCCCAGCCGTTGAGCAACCATGAATTCAAAATCGGCCCCAACCAGCGAACCTCCGCCACGCAAAACGCCCAGACTGACGGCCAGCCGAGGCTCTTTCCCGTCAACAGCTTCCTGGCCTTTAACCCATCCGCCACACAACAGAAAGAGACACATCAATCCTAAAAATTTTTTCATCGATCTTGGTTTTTTGTGATTTCTGATAACATTTTCTTTTGCAATACCCTTTAGAGAAAAGCCCCAAAAGGAATTTAAACACCTAAAGTAACAAAGGTTTTAAAATCACCAACAGTCTGAAAAAAAATAAACACTCACGCTTTCCACGCCTCGGCCAACTAAGAAAAAAAAGCGACCAACCTGTTATCAGCACCACAAATTACAAGAGCGGAAATGTCGCTGATCGGACATTCCCGCTCTTCAAACAAAATTTTCACAGCCCAAAAACATTGGCCAATATCAAACGCTGTACGGCAAAAATTACAGCCATCCCGCCGCGTCGAAAACGGCCACATCCTGCTTTGCAGGAGACAACAAACTGTTCCGGTTTTGACAAGAGAAAACTATTCCTTTTTTATTCAAAATGATTACTGCTGTAGTAGGCCATTTCGAGTGTAATTTTCCCATCCTTGTCAAAAGAATGGGTATACAACATTGGAATATCACTCTTTTTTTTACCATCGGCAGTTTCATACGAGAGGAGCCACCACGACAAAACTACATACGCATCATCCTTGGCATAATAAATACAGTCGGGATACCCATACTGCTTCATCGTGATATTTTTGTTATTCTTAAATATTTGTTCCATATCCTTTTTGGCGGCCGGCAAATCTTTTCTCTCTTTTCCATTCGCCTTCATCGTTGAATTGTAGAACGAAGCATCGGGAACAAAAAAACCAGACCAGGCCTCCAGGTTTTCAGCACAAACCGCATTAATCAGCTTTCTGACCGTAACAATGTACGGATGATTGATATAGACCACCCCGTTTTCAATGGTCCGTTCGCTGTTGGCCACTTCTTTAAAAAAGTTATTGTCGAAATACTGGAACAGAGATTTTATCTTCCCTTCCTTGTTAAAACTGTACAGATCATGTAGCGCCAGGTCAATATTAATTCCGGTTTTGGAATGGATTCCGGTAATTCTCAACCAATCCTGAACCCACAGCTCCCCGTTTTTATACTTAATTGCATCGGGATAGGCGGGAGAATCATCTTTGATCGTGAGGTTTTCAACTTTCGACCACCAATCGATATAATCGGCCATGTCGTTCTTCAGTCTAAAAAATGGCTTCCCATTGTTAACCACCAGAACAGAGTCGGCAAAGAAGCTGAGAAATACATCTTTGTCTCCTTTTACGAACGCAGCCCACAGGGCTTTGGTTTTGGTAATGTATTCATGTTCAGAAAACACCGTCCCATTTTCCTTTTGGGCATTAACCAGCAATACAGCCAGTCCCAATGCCAGCAGCAGTAAAATTTTTTTCATTTAAACAGATTTTTTGACTTTACAAGCACGTCCGGCTAAAGATCAACCGCAGAAAGCCGGAAAAATTGAGCCGGAGCTATTCATCACAAATTATCCAAACCGGATGATTAAAACAGTCGGGGAAGCTGACAACAAAATCTCACACGAAAAAACCGGAACAGCTTTTATGTGGCGAAGACGTTATGCAGAATAGATTATCTGTGGATTACCGGGCGGCGACTCGTCAAAGGCAAGAAACAGATTTTTTCCGATCAATATTCCAATCAGTTTATTCATGATCCAAAATCAAAAAACAACAGATAAACATATTCCCAGGAGGTCAAAATGCCGGATTCTGCCCGGCCAATGAATATTTCGCAGGAAGAAATCCGATACTTGTTTGATACTCACTTAAATATACGAATTCCGATCAACATTTCCAGAGAAATTATCCAGATATTCCTTTCATTTTCAGGATGCTGGAGAGGCCGGCCTACTCCCTCTTCTCCACAACCGTTTGAGGCGGGCAGCGGCCGACAGCTATAAAAAGGTCCGTTTTTAAGACACAAAAAGTTCAACAGCAATAAAAAAAGTCCAGGCAAACACCTGGACTTTAGCTGATTCTATAAAAACAAAAACTTCAAGAAGATATTCACTTTAGGATAAAAACACAGCGAAAATAATCGCCCGGCCGGACTGCCGATTCTTTCTGCAGGAACACCCCACGCTATTTTCGGACCGGTTCAATAAACGAGCATCACATTAAAATGCCTCTCTTTTATCGGAAACAGCTGAACCCGTTTTTCACGGTTGAGCCAGCCCAGGGCCAGCAACAAGTCTGTCTCCTCCAGATTGGTATAATACAGCAGCTCATCGAAAGGCAAAATCCCTTCCTGATCAAGCAGTTCTGCTATCTTCTCAGCGTTATCTGCAATTTTTTCATCAATCATTTTCAACACATTCTTTTGATTTCAACAACGGTACATTTTCAGGGCCGGTTGCGAACTACTTCGTCTGTCTGTTTCCAACCTGTCCCCCCTGCCTGGCAGACACCAGACAGGGATGGACAGGGATAAAAATCTGCTTTCGAAACTTGTTTGATAATTATTCAATCAATTAAAAGATTTCACTTCGGGCAGCACGTGTTCAACCTCCAGAATCTCCTGTTTCCTTTTTCGCTCGTTGTGTTTGTCTTTACCCAGCAGCTTTGAGATCATCACATAAATAATGGGGATGATGATCAGCGAGAGAAACATCGAGCTGGTTAAACCGCCGATCAGTACCCAGCCAATGCCGCTTTTCCATTCGGCGCCGGGGCCACTGGAAAGCGCCAGCGGCAGCAACCCAAAAATCAGCGCCAGGTTGGTCATCAGGATCGGCCGGAAACGGAGGCTGGTCGCTTCAATGATGGCGTCATACACTTTGTGTCCTTTGGCGACCAGGCTGTTGGCAAAGTCGACCACCAGGATGGCATTTTTGGCCACCAGTCCCATCAACATGATGATCCCCATGATGGAAAAGAGGCTTAAACTCTTTCCGGCCAGGGCCAGGGCAAGCAGGGCCCCGATAATGGAGAGCGGCATGGAGAACATCACCACAAACGGATAGGCGTAGCTGTCGTAAAGGGCCACCATGGTCAGGTAAACAAACAGGATGGAGGCGATCAGGGCAACCAGCAGGCTACCGAATGATTCGGACTGGTTTTCGAGGTCGCCGGCATAAACCACCTCCACGCCAATTGGCGCCTCGATCTGGGCCAGCTGGGCTTTAATCTCTTCCCCGATCGTACCAATGGTATTTCCGGCCACCTGCCCGGTAATGGTCACCGAGGGTAATTTGTTGTAACGCGACAACAACGAAGGCCCTTTTTGCTCGACAACGCTGGCGATCTGCTTGAGCTTCACCACGTTTCCGGTGCGCGAAACAAATGTCATATTCTCGACATCTTCCCTGCTCTTTTTGTTGAACTCGTCCAGCATGATGTTGATATCATACTCTTCACCATGTTCTTTGTATTTCAGGTTGTTGTCGCCGGCAAAAGCCATTCGCAACTCCGCGCCCACTTCGCCGAGGGTGAGCCCCATCCGGGCCAGTTTCTCGCGGTCGATTTCAATATTTAATTCGGAATTCCCTTCCTCATCTGAAATTTTAACATCGGTAGTCCCCCTTGTATTTTGAGCGATTCCGAAGACTTTGGCGGCATAAGCCCTTACTTCATCGTAGTTGTTCCCTCTCACCACCAGCTCCAGCGGCCGGGTGGTGGTCCCCATCATACTGACTTCGTTCACCGTAAATTTGGGACCGGCAAACATTTCGGCCAGTTGGTTTTTGGTCCGGATGCTGAAAATCTTGGAAGAAACATCCCGATTCTGCTTGTCCACCAGTTGGACGTTGATCTCTGCGGCGTAAGGCGTTTCATTAAACGCCATACTTCCTCCCTGCGAGCCAATCCGGCTGTAAATCAGCGCCACTTCGGGATAGGACATCAGTTGTTCTTCAACGCTCTGACATATTTTGCTGGTCTCATCGAGGGTGGCGTTCTTGTCCAGTTCGATCCCCAGGATAAATTCACCGCGGTCGCCGCCATCCATAAACTCGGTCTGGATATATCCTTTGGAAACCAGCATAAACGAGCCAAAGAAGAGCACAATCACCGAAACCAGTGTGATGGTTTTGTGGTTCAGCGCCCAGTGCAGGGCCGACATGATCGCACTTTTAATTCCGTTGATGAAGGTTTCAAAGCCTATCAGAATACGGTCGAGGAAATTATTCTTATTCAGAACTTTGATCTTTCCGAAGCGGGAGGTCAGCAGGGGAACCAGCGTAAATGCCACCAACAAGCTGATCAGGATGGAGAAGACGATGACCAGCGAGAAAGAGCGCAGCAGTTCGCCGGTCATTCCGCCGGTCAGACCGATCGGCAGGAAAACGGCGATGAGTACCACGGTAATGGAAACCACCGTGATACCAAGTTCCCGGGTCGCCTCGAGCGAAGCTTGCCACCGTTTTTTCCCCTCTTCCATGTGGCGATAAATATTTTCGAGCACCACAATGGCGTCATCCACAATCACCCCCACAACAATGGAGAGAGCCAGCAATGTGAGGATATTCAGCGAAAAGCCAAAAAGCTGAAACACCAGAAAAGTAGAGATAATAGAGGTGGGGATGGATACCACCACAAAAATCAGGTTGCGGAAGCTGTGCAGGAAGAGCAACATGGTAATCGACACCAGGATAATGGCAAATATCAGGTCGACCATCACGCTGTCCACGGCATTTCTGGTGAAATCGGAAGTATCGCTAGCGATGGTGAATTTCAGGTTTTGTCCGCTGTATTTGGTTTCAAAATCTTTAAACAGCTCGCGCACCTGGTCACTGATTTCAACCGCATTGGCCCCGCTCTGCTTTTTGATGGAAAGCCCGATTGCCGGAACCCCGTTGATACGGGCAATTTTGGTACTTTCCTTGTTCCCGTCGACAACGGTTGCCACATCTTTCACCCGGATCGTTGACCCGTTGGGCAAGGCGCCAATAATCAGTTCACTGACATCGTCGACCGACGAAAATTTACCACTCAGGCGGATCAGGGAACGGGTTTTATCGTCGGTGATCTTTCCGACCGGGAAGTCGAGGTTTGAAGCGGCGATCATCTGCTTGAGCTGCAACAGGGAGATCCCATACTGCTGCATCTTCTGGGCGTCGGCTTTCACCTGGATTTCACGCTGATTTCCGCCAATGATCTCCACCTCGGCCACCCCTTTGATCTGCGAAAGGTAAGGCACAATATCCAGGTCGATCAGGTCGAAAAACTGCTGCTCGGGAATGCTTGAAGCAACAGCCACACTCATAATCGGCATCATGTTCAGGTCCACTTTGGCAAAAAGAGGAAGCTCACAATCGGCTGGCAGATCACTCTGGATGATTTTCACCTTCCGTTCGCAGTCCTGCAGCGCAATATCGGCATTCATGCCGTCTTTGAGCTGAATTGCAACCACCGACATGTTTTCAAAGGAATAGGAGATAATTTTATCGATCCCCTCCATTCCGGAGACAGCGTCTTCAATAGGCTTGGTAACGGAGCTTTCCACCTCGCTCGGGGCAGCCCCGGGATAAACCGTCATCACGATATTCACCGGGATGTCGATATTCGGGACCAGTTCAACACTCAGCCGGGTGTAGCTGTAGATGCCCACCAGGGCTAAAATGGTAAAAATAACAACCGGGATGGTTGTCCTTTTTAAGGATATTTCGGTAATTTTCATAGCTTTCTACTGCATAATTTTCACACGGTCGCCATCGTGCAGGTTCAACTGCCCGCTCACAACAACACGGTCCTCGTTTTTCAATCCGCTGACTACTTCGATGAACCGCTCATCACTTTCGTTGGTAACGATCTGCTTTTTAACCGCTTTTTCGCCTTCAACCACAAAAACAGCCGGGTCTTTCATACTGCCCACGATGGCAGTCCGGTCAATGAGGATGGTTTGGGCAGCGTCAACCGGGATATGGACTTCGGTAAACAGGCCGGCTTTGAGGCGCTGCGCCCCTTCCTGGTTATCCATAACCACTTCGGCGTCGAATTTCATCGCCTGGTCGGCTTTTTCTCCAATCGAATTAATTTTGCCCGAGAATGTTTTTCCGGGGAAGGCGGGAATTTCAACCGTCACCGGCTGTCCTTTGGTCAACTTGAAAATATCTTTTTCCGGAATTTTGATCCAGATCTTCAGTTTCGAGGTGTTGACAATTTCACAAACAGGCATTCCGCCGGCTACAAATTGCCCGTTTTCAACCATCCGTTTATTGATCACGCCGGAGATTGGCGCTTTGATTTTGGTGTCGCGGAGCGCTTTGCGGGCGGTAATCAGGTCGGCTTCGGCCTTTTTGAGTCCGATGCGGGCCTTCTCCAGATCGTGTTTGGCGATGGCGCTGCCCTGTTCGAGGCGTTCCATCCGTTCGATATCTTTCTTTTGCTGCTCAAAATTGGCTTCAGCAACCAGCACATTGGCCGCAATAATCTCATCGTCAACCTCTACGATCACTTCATCTTTCCGGATGTGGTCGCCCACATTTTTGTACACTTTCTTCACCTTTCCCTGGGTTTCCGACAAAACCACCAGCTCCTCGGTTGCCCCCAGCATGCCGGTTGTCGAAATCTGTTTGCTGATGGAGCCCATCTGCGGAGCCACAATCTTGACCGGAATCTCGGAGATGGTTTGTGCCGCCAGCGTGGTGGTGGCTTTGATCTTCTCTTTGTTCGAATTCAATTTGAAAGCGGCCAGTGCAACCAACGCAATTACGACCAGTGGCACCAAAATTTGTTTTACTGTCTTCATTTTCTGTTCTGTTTAATTCATTAATGTTTTCAGTTTTCCGGTGGCTTTGAGGAGCTCAATCTCGGCGAGTTTGTATTTTAAAAGTTGTTGATTGTACAGGTTTTCGGCTTCCAAAAGCGAGGATTCGACATTCAAAAGATCGGTCAGCGAGGCCATTCCTTCGTCAAACTGCAGTTTTACCTGTCCGTACACCTGGTTGGCCAGCTCTTTGTTTTCCTGCTGGTCCTGCAGGTTCGACCAGGATGAAAGCAACGAATTGACCGCATTCTGGTAGCCGGTTTCAAGATATTTTTGAGTCAGCTCAACCTCTTCCTGGTTTTGCTGCATCTTCAGCTGCGCCTGCCTGACCTGGTTTTTCCTCATCCCGGAACTAAAAATCGGGATGACCGCCTTCAGCCCAATGGTGTTCATATTGTTGAAGTCGTTGAACTTCATTTCGGTGCCGTAGCTGGAGTAGTTAAACTGGCCAAAAGCCACCAGGCTAGGATAGTAGGCGGCTTTCCCCGACCTGACCTGTAGTCCGGCAAGTTCGTTCTGTTTTTTCAGCAGCTGATATTCCGGCAGTATCTCCAACGCAAATCCGGTCAGCTCTGGTTGTCCGAATTCCATTCTGTTGACAAGGGTAGTGTCGAGCTGCAGCTCTTTGTCATCCGGAATTCCGGAGATGATCTTCAAAATCCGTTTCTGAATCCGGATGCCGTTTTCAAGCGTTTCACGCTGGGTTCTGAGGTTGGTGAGAGTCACCTTGAGGCGGCTGACATCGGTCTGTTTCACAAAATCATTTTCATAATGCAGCTTCAGGATACCATAAAGTTTCTCCAGATTCAAAATGTTATCGCTCAGCACTTTCAGATTCGAATAGTTCATCAGCACCTGATAATAGCTGGCGGCCACATCGTGAATAATGTCTTCCTCCGTTTTCTGCAGCAACGTTTGGTAGAGCTCTTCGGCTTTTTGGGCCTGTTTAATGCCGGTCAGATACGACTGGCTGAACAGGAGCTGGCTGACGGTAACGCCGGCCGAAGTGGTGTGCAGGGCATTGATTCCGGCCAGTCCGCTGAGCAGCGGGGCAATCTCTTCGGGCAGCATCTCCAGCATCTCCTGCGAGATGCTGATCTCCGGAATTCCCATCCGCGAATAGTTCAGGCTTCCTTCTATCTGAGGCAAGCCGTTGGCGATCACTTCTTTGGTTTTGTACGTGCTTTCTGTTTGCTGCAGTTGGGCTTTCTTTATCCGATGGCTGTTCTCAACGGCTTGTTGCAACAGGTCATTCAGCGAGTAAACCTCCTGACTTTTCCCTTCCGTTGAAGCCAAAAATAGCCCCAGCAATAGTAAAATTGCTAATTGTTTCATCGTAAATGTGTTGTTCTGAATTAATAATTGACGTTAAACAAGAGAGAATTGGTGCGCTCAGAGTTATTGCTGACTGTTATACTCCCTCTTCAAATCGTCCATCTTCCGGGCAAAAAACTCCATTCCTTTATATATGTTTTTGAGGAAAACAGCATTTCGCGACGCCGGATCCTTCTTAAGTTCAATAATCTGCCGGATCGTTTCCAGATTTTGCTTCAATTTGTCCTGAATCTCATTGAAGATTCCGTCCGCACGATTGGAAACAAACCGGAAGTACCTTTTCCGGTCGCCGGGATAGGTTACATATTCGATCATTCCGCGTATCTCCAGATTTTTGAGAGCCATGCTGACTGCACTTTTGCTGATCTGCATCTCTTCAACAATCTCTTCAAACGTGTACTCCTCCTTATCCATAACCATCAGCAGACCAACAATACGTGCGGCAACCGGCTGGTAGCCTTCCCGTTGATGCTGAATACCGATGTATTCAATCAGTTCTTTCTGTTTTCTGAGTCTTTCTGATTCTTCCATCTTGTTTAATTTTGATGCAAAAGAAGTAAGTTTTTTTGGTTCACAACAAAAAGAACCAATTTTTTAAATCATATTTTCAGATTATTTAACTTAACTTTTAGAAATCACTAACAAACAACCACTTACAATAAGCCCACCATCACAAAAGAGATAACATTAAAAAAAAGGGCTTCCAGCTGCTCCCTGATCACGATCTTTTTAGTTTGGATAAAATCAGCAAAGCGCAAAACAACAAATCACCAAAACTCCAGGAGGTTTGTACAAAGAAGATATGAAAAAAAAAGTCAGACAATGCCTGACTTTTAATGTGCGGTACCTATTCGTTAATTATAGTCTACTTTCACATCCTTAAACATGAACGGATTATCGCTAATCCTCAGAGTTTTGCCACTGGCGATGGTCACGTTCCGGAGAATAACCTCCCGGGTTTTGACATAGGGAAATTTTTCCTGGTAGGAATCGTCGGTCATTCGGGGATTGAAATTTGCAAAAATGGCTGGCCCCTGGTAGTTCTCCGGGTGGTTGGTATCATCGATCTGCAGATTTTCAATGATAATCCGTTCCGGCATATAACAGGTGTACCCAAAATTATGCTGCCCGGAATAGGAGCCGCCGATCAGGGTGGCATTGGCCGTTTTGCCTCCTGCCGGCACAAAAACGCAGTCGCGGATGACGAGTTCGCCCTGCCAGGTACTGCCGTAATCTGAGCGCAAATTGATGAGATTTCTTCCGTAGATGGTGGATTTCTCCACAATAAAGCTCCCGCTGCCGATGGCATTTATTCCCTGATGCCCCAGGGTGGAGTTGCGGATGGTGGCATTGGCAACCCCCATGTGGGCATCAAATCGGGAAAAGGTGCAATGGTCATAAACCAGATTTTTGCAGTAGTTAGATCCCATGATTCCCCAATACCTGCTGTCGTTGATATCATTCGTCTGACGGCAGTTTATGAATGATATGTTGAGCGCCCGGTTGATGGAAATGTCATAACTGCCCATGGAGACCGGCACTCCGGCCGAGCCAATGGTCTCGTACATTTTCCGTCCGGTCAGCGTGGTATTTCGGACCGTGACAAAGGCACAGTCGCCGGCATTGATAAAACCGCCATAGGGTGCGCCATGGTCTCCCTCGCCGGTGACGCGGTGCTCCAGCCCGTCAACAAGCACATTCGAACGCCGGATGGCGATGCCCCGGCTGTAGTAGGTGTATCTCGACTCCGCTTTGTTGGCAAGGGTCGTAAAACGTCCTCCGGTGATCGTCAGCGTCGTTTCGTCAATGGGAAGGGCACTGATATCGGTGATTTGGTCGAAATCCCAGATAATCGGAGTATTTACATCCACATTGCCGTTTTTGTCAACAATAAAAATATCCGTCTGCGAAGATCCGTTGTTTTGGTTCGGCCCAAACCGGATATAACGTTTTACATTGGAGTTTGTGACAGAAACCAGACAAGTCCCGGGCAAGGAAACGTCAATTTTCTGTTGATTCCTTTTAAGGGAAGCTACTCCTTCTGGTTTGAATGGCCGCAGGCTGGAACTAACCAGGAAAACATGCGCATTGCGGTTCTGGACGTTGGTGTCGTCAATAATAAAGGCTGCCGTGCCAAAATCGGTATCGGTCTGGATGACCGCCGTGCGGTCCTTTCCGCCAATGTAATAGGTGGCCCCCTGATCGGCTTTCACGGGAAGTCCTTGCTGATTGGCGAACGCATGGGCCGCAGCGATGGCATCTATGTCATCGGTTTTGCCGTCTCCTCTCGCCCCGAAGTCACTATAACGAACCAACCCTTTGGCTTTAAATCTACGAACATCTTTGGGGCTCACATTGAAAAGCAACTCCCCGTTTCCACTGTTTTTCACCAGGGTTTTACTCTTGCTGGAGGTTACCACCACATTGTCAGCCGACCCGCTGTCTGGGCGTTGAGCCATGCCGAAAACAGTGAAAGAAAAGAAAAAAAATAAGAGAAAGTATTTCATCACGATTGTACTTTTATACTTATCAAATCCATAGAAGATCAATAAGACAGTTTGTTTTTAAAATTAATTTCCGCTCAAAGAGCTTCCGAAACTAACAATTTTCACACAAACGCGAATAAGATTTTTAATTGGATGACATAAAAAAAAAACAAAATTTTGAGTTAGCATCGGCCTTCCCTGCCGGTTATTTCAAACCCTATTAACAAGTACAGACTCAAACCGGTACTGCCGGCTTTTCATTCTTTTGATATGACGCTCAATCCTGACAGACTGGTTGCGGGAACTGCAGGCAATAAAATGAAATAACTCCCAATCATCGGCCAAAGAGGTATAAGCCTGCGGAAATACTTTTTCAAGATGATTACTGATCCGTTCATCCAGGCTTTGGGTTTGACCAATATAAAAATGGCCCAGTGATCTGCTGTAAAGGATGTAGACAAAAAATCCCATCGGAATACATACTAAAAAAGGCCAGATTTGCATCTGACCTTTCCTATCTGGCTCCCCAGGTAGTCCCGATAGCTATCGGGATTGAACCTCGACCTACGGATATTTGATCTTCAATCTCTCGGTGATCTCAGGAAAATGCTTAAGATTCAGCAAGTATTGCCGGCTTTTCATTCTTTTGATAT
>JARKOX010000130.1 GCA_029975525.1 Prolixibacteraceae bacterium
CGCTCCAGCTCTTCATTCTTCCGGATCAGCTCCTCGTTTTTCTGTTTCAGCTCGTGGGCTCGCTCGTTAACCAGCACTTCCAGCCTGTCGCGGTGCTGAAGCAGTTCATTTTCCAGTTGCTTTTCCTTGGTAATGTCGAAAATAAAAGCTGTGAGCCCGATAATTTCCCCGGCGGGAGTTACAATCGGGTTCCATAAAAATTCATGATAATCGCCCGTTTGGCGCTGTTCCCGGGTTTCAGAAAAAGATTCGCCGGCCAGGGCCCGTTGCATACTTTTCGAAATTCTTTCCCGGAAAACAGGATCGGGGATCACATCCAGGATATTCATGCCGGGAACAATTTCCACCCCGTAAAGCTGCTGCACTCCGTTCCGGTGGTTTGAATTGAACAGGAGGTAGTTGAAATGGTTGTCGAGGGCGAAAATTACAATTTTCTGCTGGCTTTCGATCAGCGAGGTGAGCAGCACCTGCTTCGCTTTCAGCTCTTTTTCCGACTGCTGCAACTCTTGGTGGGCACGGTGAATTTTCAGGAGTTGAGCCCTGACCAAAAAATAGACCAGCGCGGCGGTCAGCAACACGTAAAACCATCCTTTCCAGGTTTGGTAAAGCTGCAGGTCGGAGGAGCTGTGCGAATAGGAGGAAACAGCCTGATCAGAAAAGAGTATCCACAAAGCTCCGACCAGCGCATAGATCACTGCAACACGCAACGACTTTGCTCCGATGGACTGAAAATACCTCATTGTGACCTGAATTGTTCAATTATGTTTTTCAAATACCGAAAGTTAGTAAAAAATGTTACCCGGCAATGACGCGGGACTACCCTCCCGAACGACTGCCGGGTCTCTCCGGGCCGGCAGTCTGCTCTTCCAGCTGCCTGATTTTATCTCTCAGTTCCTTAATCCGGAATTCGCGGCCTACAAAAAGGTTATTCATCTTCTCCAGCTCGCGGTTTTTCTCTTCCAGTTCGGCGGTGCGTTCGTTCACCAGTTTTTCGAGGTTGGAACGGTAAAGTTCCAGCTCCCTGTCGGCTTTTTTGCGCTCGGTAATGTCAAACATGACCCCGATGATGCCGGCCAGCTGTCCGGCGCTGTTCCGAAAGGTAGCTTTGTGAAAGATCACATCCCGGATTACGCCGGTGCGGGCATTCTGGACAAAAAACTCAAACTGCTGCTTCCCGGGATTGGCGAGCAGTTCACGGTCTTTTTCCTGAAAAACCCGGACAAATTCAGGCGGACCAATCACACTGGAGGTGTTGCCGGCAACCTCTTCCGTGGTTCGCCCGGTGATTTCGAGAAAGGCCTGGTTGCACCCCAGGTAGGTACCCGCTGCATCTTTATAATAAACCGGGTTGGGCATGGTATTGATCAGGGTCTCCAAAAACTGCTTCTGCTCTTTCAGGTCTTTCGTCCTGCTGCGCACCTGCACCCTGACCAGAAAAATGAATCCCAGCAGCACTACGATCACCCCTCCAGCTCCGGCCAGGAAGAGACTGTTCCGCCTCCAGAAATCGGCTTTTTCATATACACCAAACCACTTTTCATAAAGTTTATCGTAGGTGCCATTTCCTTTGATCCGGAAGAGCCCCAGGTTAATCAGCGCCAGCAATTCTTCGTTGTTTTTGCTGACGGCAATGGCATATTTCTGGGGTTCAATTCCCGAGGATTTCAGCACGACATTCGAAATTCCGTGTTTTTTAATCAGATAGGTCCCCTGAAAATTTCCAAGCAGCGCCGCATCGTACCGGCCGCTGCTGAGCATCCGGAGCGCTTCCAGCTGATCGGCCACCGGGATAATTTTGTCGGTCAGTCTGGTTTCCTGCAGGTAATCGTACATCCGGTCGCCCAGCTGAACGACAACCGCTTTGCCCCGCAGGTCTTCCAGGGTTTCCAGCGAACTGTTTTCGCGGGTAAAGATCCCATGCGTGACAATGCTGTGGGGAACGGAAAAATCGATCTTCTGCGACCGGTCGTCGGAATACATCATGCCGAGCAACGCGTCAATTTCTCCGGACTCCAGCTCCTCCCGCACCTGGGACCAAAGTCCCAGCTCCAATTTGTAAGAGAGATTCAGTTCGGCCGCTATCGCTTTAAAAAGATCCACATTAAACCCGTCGGGTTCTCCTTTTTCGTTGATGAACTCAAACGGCGGATAGTAGCGGTCGCCTTTCACGAGGTAAGTTTGAACAGCCCCGGGCAATTGACTTTTTCCCCATACAGAGCCGGGGCAGCAGCAAAAGCACCAGCAAGTAAGGATTAAGCCGGGCAGGAGACTCTGTTTAATTTTCATTCGTTTTCAGATTTAATCTGTTTTCCAGGTCAGTAATCTTTAGTTTCAGCTCTTTAATCCGGAACTCCCGGCCAACAAAAAGGGTATTCATCCGCTCGAGCAGCTCATTTTTCTCTTCCAGTTCGGTGGTACGCTCTTTAC
>JARKOX010000135.1 GCA_029975525.1 Prolixibacteraceae bacterium
AAAAACCTGCAATACGTCAAAGAACGCCTATCTGTTTAATCTCGTTAAAAATCAAAAAACAGCTCAATAAGTACATAGCTCTTAACCCGGCGGGTGTAGTTCAACACCAACTCATCGCTGGGTCTTGCAGACCGCTCAGAGTTCTATTTATTATGCACTGGTATTTATATTTTATCATTTTTGTTTAAAAGCTTATTTATCAAATCAATCTCAAATCCGATTAAATTAAGTACACAACAAATGAGGAGAGTTCGTAATTGTTGGGTCAAAAAGTATAGTTCTTTTCCGTCTAGTACATTTTCATCCTTTTCATAAAAATGAGAGTAATAGTTTCGGGATTTTACCACTTGCACCAAATTAATTGGTCTCTTGTTTACTTTGTCAATGGCATCAAATAATTTAATTATTTCATTTAATCTGAGATTCAATTCGCTTTCTCCTTTTGGGACTTTAATTTTTTTCTTTATAAATCTTCTATGATAACCTTCAATGGATTGTACAATAATCAAAAAATCAAGACTTGTAAATATTATTTTGGGTTTTATACTCGCAATAAGATGGTTTCTTATCGGAGCCAAATCTTCTTTGGAATTGAACCACTTTGTAATAATGTCTGGAAATACAGGTTCAATGTCTGTATGTGTAAAAAGAAATTTGAAGGAGTCATTTTTTTTAGAAGTATTTTCTCTTTCAATGAAATTTAATATAATAGGGTGCAGAATTCTTTCTCCATCTTTCAGTTCTTGAAAATCCGAATTATCAAAAAGAGTAATCTCAGTGTAATTTATTGGAGACAATGTTGCTAATGACAAAAACTGTCTAAATATTTCAATCTTATTTAAAAATTTTGCGAATGATGTTTTTGCATTATTATGCTCAATTTCTAAAATAGTGTTTTGAGAAAAATCATAAGTTGAATTGTCGTAACTGCCATTGAAATTTCCTGTGCCAAATATTCTAAGAGTGTATTCTGAATCAATTGGAACTATTTCTTCCCATGAATCATTTTCATCAATTGATACGATTGTTTTGAAAGGTTTCCCATTTTTTGAAAATTCTATTGTATTTCGAATCATACCAGAAGGATGCCAATCATATAAAGAAGATAAGTCTGCTCTGACCTTATTAAACGTTAATTCATTAATGGAGGACAAATGCTTTCCTTTTATGAAATATTGACAAGCATAGTTCGTGGTCTGAAATTCACTTGGGAAAGTCACACTGCTATAGCTGTGGCATACTAATAAACTTATTTTCTCATTTTTACCGGTAATTCCAAGGATGACATCTATAGTTTTTGAGTTGAAAATTTCTTTAATATCTGTTTCGAACCCACCGATGAGTTCTAATCTTATTTCTTTATTTGCCTCGAAATATAAAATACCTGGTATTCTATTTTCCTTTTCCTCAGGCAAAAACCAAGACCCTTTATATTCCTCGTTTGTTTTCATTTCAAGTTTCAGTTTGGTTCTTCATTCATACTTGTGCATAACGTTTTGCCGCTTGCCGCAGTGGGGGATTTTGGAGCACTTCACTGTCTACCATGCACAAATGTTGATAGAAGCACTGCACTTGATTTGACCACGTCAGCCCCCATTGCGGCAAACGGCTGTTATGGGCTGCCTTTCTTGTCTTCCGAATTTGTAAACTAATAATTTTTAAAAATATGTCAACGTAAAAATTGAACTTAAAATCCCTGAATATGCAGTCAAGCATATTAAAAGTATTCGTGTCTTGTTTGCTGTCAATGCAGACACGAAAGAAGTCGAGTCATTTGTCCCAATGGATGTGTATTTAGAACTGTTGTCCAAGGTTGAAGATTTAAATTGTAAAAAGTCCCAAAACCAACTGTCCAATGGAACTGATGTTTGAACCATATTCTAAAACTCTTTTCATTAAGTCGCCCGAAACTTTTCCGTTTTGGTCAATTTGTTGTTTTGCAATAGTCAAGTCATTTATAATTCTATTTCTTAACTCGTTGTCAAGATTATCATCATTCTTAATCGTGTCTATTATTTTGTCTGCACGATTAGTAAAGTTTGTTTTATTGTCAATAGTCACGTTTTGTGATTCTATTACAAAATTGTTTGTAGCACCTTGTCCGGTTACAGCAATATTGTATTTACCTGATTCTTGCATTTGTAATTCTTCTTTTAAGTATTTAGAGCCTTTAAAAGTTATTTTTGCTTTGAATGGCTCAGGTTCGGAGTTTAGAATATGGTCATTTAGTGGGTTCTCTGTCCACTTTGTTTCATTTGTTAGTATGTTTTTTTCTACTACGAACGATAGGTATCTTTCTTCTCGTCCACCATACTTTATTAGTCCTTCTTCTGAAAGTTCATTCAGAATACTTTTTATGTCCGCAGTTGAAATGTCTGGGAACAGATGCTCAACAGGATGGAATTTTCCGTCACCGTCAAACTGTTTAAGATGCAAAAGAAGTCTAAGATAATTGTTCATTTATTGTCGTCTTTTAAGGTTGCCCATAACGGTCACTTGCAAGTTGTCGTTGCGGATTTCGAAGAGCGTCAGTGTCCGGTAGGACATGACGGTCAAGAAAGGAGCAGAGACAACGCACACCACTGCACCCGCAATGCAATTTGCAAATTGTTATGCCCAGTTTTTAATTAATTTCTAGTCCTATTTTATTTGCTTTTATTATCAAATAATTAACAAAAGAACTGCATGTAATTAGCATATAAAGAGCATCTTCTTGGTCTAAGTTTGGTTCATCCATTAATGCATGTCGAATACCATCTCCATCGCTTGTATAACCATAGATTTTAATAAATCCTTGTTCCAATGCTCCATGTATTGATAATTTTGTTTTTATTGTTTTTAAAGCTTTCCCAAGTTCTGCTTTGGGGTCTTGTGTAATTTGTTGACAAATTGATTCTACTGCTGATATTGATTCTTTTATTGAATTTCGATAATCAGGATTTTTCTTGTCAGATAATTTGTTCAAAGCTTCCGCAAAATGAATACTAACCCCTTTCAATTTTCCAACTTCTGTCGAATTTATGGCTTTTTCTATTTCTTTAATTTCCTCCTCATTTGTGATTGGAGCCAATTGACCGTTTACAAATCTATAACCTGATAATTCTGTTTTTAAAATGGTATTAAATGAGTTTATTAAGTTTTTACGGTCGACGGAGTGAATTTTGATATTAACAAGAAAGTCTATGAAATCATACACTTCAAGGTAATCCCATGAAAAGAATCTATTTCTAAATTTTTCAGCGAATCTCTGAGTAGAAAGTGGAATATCATCAATTGGTTCTTTAAAATGCGAGAACCAAATTTCCTTTATTGTCCCATAGTAAGGAGTTTGTTTTACCCATTGATAACCCCTCATCGGGTCTATTATTAAAATACATATTAAACTCCATATACTATTTCTCAAATCGTCGTCCATATAATCGATTTGAATATCAACTTTAGCACTTCTTTTTCCTATTCTTTCTGAAAATCGCATATCATTTTATTTAAATTGGGCATAACTCGTTTATATATCCACCTTATCCGTTTGTAAATGCTTACAAACACATATTCCCGGATAGATGAGGAGGAGATAGTGGTGCTCGGGTGGTCGATGCGGTTGAATGGTCATGTTAGTCAGGTTTAGATTTGGCTCCAAATTACAGAACAGAATTGGATAAAACAATAGTTTTCAGCGGGAAATGAGGTTGAAAAAGCTCAGCCTGTTGCCGCCGGCAACGCCGGCGTGCGGCGGAGCTGCCAGAAGGTGTAAAAACGGGAGATAAACGTGCAGGTCGCCTACCTTCCGTTGTCTGCAAGGGCCGTTGGGGGCGGAGAGTTGGAGCAAAAGGAGCTGCCACCGAAACCGGCCTTTATTTTTACGCTTCGGCAGTTTGATCTTTGAAAAGGTAGCTGTATTTTTGCGGCGGTTCTGAAAATCAGAATCGTAAAAAGAGGGAAAAAAATGATGAGCGAAAAAAAGATAAAAAAGACGGTCGTCAGCGGCATCCGTCCTACCGGGAACCTGCACCTGGGAAACTATTTTGGTGCAGTGCGCAGCTTTTTGAAGATGCAGCACGACTTCAACTGCTATTTTTTTATTGCCGATATTCACTCGCTGACCACGCATCCCACGCCGGCCAATCTGCAGGCCGGGGTCAGGCAGGTGCTGGCCGAATACCTGGCCTGCGGGATCGATCCCGAAGCAGCGACCATTTTTATCCAGAGCGATGTGCCCGAGGTGACCGAGCTCTACACCTATCTGAATATGAACGCCTACCTGGGCGAATTGGAGCGCACCACCTCGTTTAAGGAGAAGGCGCGTACCCAGCCCGACAACGTGAATGCCGGCCTGCTGACCTATCCGGTGCTGATGGCCGCCGATATCATCATTCACAAGGCCAACTACGTGCCGGTGGGCAAAGACCAGGAGCAGCACCTCGAAATGGCGCGCACCTTTGCCAACCGCTTCAACCGCATGTATCACCACAAACTCTTTCCGGCGCCCAAACCGTTTACCTTCGACGGAAAAGATATGATCAAAGTTCCCGGGCTCGACGGATCGGGGAAGATGGGGAAATCGTCCGGCAATGGCATTTACCTTTACGAAGATCCGGCCGATATCCGTAAAAAGGTGATGCGCGCCGTAACCGATGCCGGTCCCACGGAGATGAACCAGGTGAAACCCGAGCCGGTCGAAAACCTGTTTACGCTGATGAAAATTGTGTCGGCGCCCGAAACAGTCGAATACTTCGAAAATCAGTACAATAGCTGCCAGATTCGCTACGGCGACATGAAAAAGCAGCTGGCCGAAGATATTATCGCCGTGACCACTCCCATCCGCGAGCGGATCCTGGAGCTGGTGAACGACAGTGAATACCTTGGAAAAGTAGCCCGGATGGGCGCTGAAAAGGCCCGTGAATCGGCCGTGCGCACCCTGACCGAAGTGAGGGAGCTGATCGGTTTGCGCAAGCTCTATTAATCTCCGGCAACTTCTTCCCGCCGAAAGAGAACTCCTGTCCTGCCGCAAAAGGAGGCGGGGCAGGAGATCGCCTGCCGGTTATTTCAGGAGGATCACCTTTTTGATCCGCAGATCATTAACCGGGCGGTATCCTTTGTCAATTTCCACGCGGGTGATCTGGTCTACCACCTCAATTCCCGATGTTACTTCGCCGAAAATGGTGTAGGCGCCGTCCAGATGCGGGGCGCCGCCCACGGTTTTGTAATATTCGCGCTGCGCAGCGGTGAAGCGGTGGTCGTTCTCTTTTTCAATCAGGTCGAGCTCTTTGTCGGTGTAGGTTCGGCCCGAGACAATGTAAAACTGCGAACCGTCGGAACGCAGGCGAATATTTTCGCTGTCGGGTTTCCGCGGCGACCCCACCACCCCGCGTCGATGGAATAATCCCGGCACAAAATGGGCGGGCAGCGTGTATCCCGGCCCTTTCCAGCCCACCACATCCCCTTTTTGGGCGTAGCGGGTGTCGGCCGCGCCGCTTTGAATGCCAAAACCGGGAATCACCCGGTGGATCAGCAGGTTGTTGTAATATCCCTCGTTGGTCAGCCGGATGAAGTTGTCGCGGTATTCCGGCGTTTCATTCAGCAGCCGGAAGGTGATGGTCCCCAGGTCGGTTTCGAGCTGGATCCCGCGGATGCGGCTGTTTTCGGCAGCCATCGCGCGCGAAGTGGTGCTGCGCGTTTCGGTGAGTGGCTTTACCTCCGCCGACCTGGCCAGCAGTTCGGCAATAAAACGCGACGGGGTAACCAGGTATTGGGCCTTGTAATCGGCAATTTCGGAAAAGGCCAGTCCGATAACCTGGCCGTTGGACACAAAAACCGGCGTCCCGAACACCCCTTTGATAATTTGGGTGGTAATTTGGTAAACCGGCGTTCCGTTGACCTGGGTGTAGGAGAGTATTTTCCCGGTGCGCAGGGGAATGGTTTTCGGGTTGGAAGGTCGTGCCACATAAACAGTTTTGGCCGATGCCGGGGCTGTTTCCAGATAGAGGGGGAGCGCCCGGCGCGGTTCGCCTTTCACTTTTAGCAAAACCAGGTCGTTGATCCGGTCGAGGGCTGTGAACCCCTCTACTTCGAGGCGCTGCTGGCTGTCGAAGGGGGTCAGAAAAATCTTGTTGGCGCCACCGATCAGCGACAGGCGGGTCACCACCAGGTCGGGGGCCACGAAGAATCCCTGCACCGTCTCCAGGATGCGCGTGTCATCGTAAGTGTCTACCGTAACCAGCGCGGGCAACACCTGCTGGGCCCACGTGTTGTCGGCCGTTGAGGCGGGTTGGGCTGCAGAGGCCGGCTGCACTGGCTTTTCCGACTTTTGCGGCTGGGAGCCGCAGCGGGTCAGGGTCCAGATCAAAATGGCCGCCAGACAAAGCAGGCTTAATTTTTTCATCTTCCGGTTATTTCAGAATTTTTACGGTGATTTTGACATCGGTGAGCGGACGGTTGTTGCGGTCGGTCTTTAAAGCGCTGATCTTGTCGATCACCTCCAGTCCGGCCGTGCACTCGCCGAAAACGGTGTATTTGCCGTCCAGGTCGGGAGAGCCGCCAACCGTGGTGTAGGCTTCGCGCCGGGCTTCGGAAAATTTGAGTATGCCGGGATGCAGCAGGGTCTCCGTTTCGATGTTCTGTTTCACTTTGTCGGCAATGGCGCGAAATTCTTCCACCTTCTTCTCCGTTTTTAACGTTTCCAGTTTTTCGCGTACCTCGGGGGTGAGATAGCGGTCGATAATTTTTTTGCGGATCGGATTGTTGACGGCCATTTCCAGGGTGTCGAGCAGGCCGGACGAATAGACTTTCCCTTTGACGATGTAGAACTGTGAGATGTCGGATTGTTTGAGCGGGTTGATTTCGTCGGGCTGGCGGGGAGCACACAGGGCGCCTTTCCGGTGGAAATGGGCGGGCAGGATTTCGTCGTCAACGGTTTTGTCGGGATCTCCGTAGCCGATCTGTTTTCCGGGGGCCGCATTTTTCGAGCTTTGCGATCCGCCCTGGATCATGAAATTGTTAATGACGCGGTAAAAAAGCGTTCCGTTGTAATACCCTTCGCGGGCCAGTTGCAGGAAAGCGTCGCGGTGTTGGGGCGTGTCGTCGTACAAAACGAATTTCATGTCGCCCAGGTTGGTTGAAACCAGCACTTCATGCGTTTGGGCGCCGGCCCGGAAGAGAATGGCCAGCAGGGAGAGTGTCACCAGGAATTTCAGTCTCATTCTATTCAACCACTTTTACTTTCATCCGGATGTCCTGCAGTGGCCGGTCGGCCGGGTCGGTTGGTACGGCGGCAATTTTGTCGAGGATGTCGAGCCCTTCCACCACTTCGCCAAAAACGGTGTAGCCGCCATCCAGCGAGGGGTAGCCTCCCACGGTGGTGTAAGCCTGTCGCTGGGCGTCGGTAAATTTTATTTTGGGGGCGATCTGAAAGAGGCTGTCGGCCTCGGCGCGCAGGGTGGCGACACGAAGGTTGAACGCCTCCTGGTTGCCTTTCTGCCGGTATTGGTCAAGTTCGGCCTGGGCACGGGCAAACTGTTGCCTGAAAATACTCTGCTGAACTCCTGCATTCAGCTGCATCTCCAGGGTGTCCAGCTCACCGGGGCGCCACACTTTCCCCTGGACGATGTAAAACTGCGAGCCACTCGACTGTTTGTCGGGGTTGATCTGGTCGGGTTTGCGGGCGGCGGCCAGCGCCCCTTTTTTATGGATCAGCGTGGGGATGATTTCAGCCGGGAGGGTGTAGCCGGGATCTCCGCCACCTACCCGTGCGCCGGGCTGGGCGCTCTTCGAGGCGGGATCGCCCCCCTGGATCATAAAGTGGTTGATCACCCGGTGAAACAGCAACCCGTCGTAAAAGCCTTCGCGGGCCAGTTTTAGAAAGTTGTCACGGTGTTGGGGCGTCTCGTCCGACAGACGCACTTTGATATCCCCGAAGTCGGTCGTAATCACAACCAACGGACTGCTGGCTGTTTTTCCGGCATTGCTGCACGAGAGGCCGGCAATCAGCAACAGGGCTGTCAACGCAAAAACCAATGTTTTCATTTTCAAAACCTTTGCCGGCAAAGTTAAAAAAAGTGGCGGTACGGTCTCTTTTTTTGGGTTGAAAGCGGCCGATTTTTTGCCGGCGGGCCCGACGGGCGCCGAAAACCGGCTGCCGCGCCTGGTTCAACCGGCGAAAAGTGCAGAAACGCGGTGCATCATGGGAATGCTACATTTTGGGCGGCCTTATTGTCATATCCAATTTTCAGCTTAAATTTGCAGGCATATCAAATCCTTCCCACGAAGGTGTTTGGTTATTGAGAAGAGGGGAGAGAACGGGCTCCGCGAACCTCTGGCAACCTGTCGCCCAAGGGCTGAAAAGGTGCCAAAACCCGGCCGGAAACGGAGTGATAATTGTAACACTAAATCATTTGACAGACACTGGCGTTCCGATACTGAGAAAACGGTTGATGAAGGGTGGCTCCGGCCGCTGCTCAGCCGTGGATAGTTTCATTTCTGACAGAAATAATTAGCGCAATGACAATAAAAACTTACGAAGAGATTAACCGGAAAATAAAAGCCGGCGAGGCAGTGGTCCTCACTGCCGAAGAGGTTTCGGAAATGGCTCGCAGCTGCTCGCCCGAAGAGATTGCCGAACGGGTCGATGTGGTGACTACCGCCACTTTCGGGGCCATGTGCTCCTCGGGGGCGATCATCAATTTCGGGCACACCACTCCGCCCATCCGGATGGAGAAGATCCGGCTCAACGGCGTTCCCTGTTACGAAGGGCTGGCCGCTGTCGACTCCTACATCGGCGCCACAGCCTGCGATCCCGAAAAGCCGGAATACGGCGGGGCGCATGTTATTCAGGATTTACTTGAAGGGAAAGAGATTGAGCTGGAGGCGTGGGGAAAAGGTACCGACTGCTATCCGCGGAAGCATATCAAAACCCGCATCACCAAAGATTCGGTAAACGAAATTTTCCTGTTCAACCCGCGGAATGCCTACCAGAATTACAATGTGGCCGTGAATACCACCGCCCGGCTGATCCACACCTACATGGGGACGCTGCTGCCCAACCTGCGAAACGCGACCTACTCCACCGCGGGCGAGCTGAGCCCGCTGCTCAACGACCCCGAGTTCCGTACCATTGGCATCGGTACCCGTATTTTCCTGGGCGGGGCACAGGGGTTTGTGGTGTGGCCCGGAACGCAGTTCAACACCTCGAAGCCCAAAAATGAGTTTGGGATTCCGGTGAGCAATGCCGCCACCATCGCGGTGATCGGCAACCTGAAGGAGATGAGCCCGGAGTTTATCCAGGCCGCCTATTTTGAAAAATACGGGACCAGCCTCTTCGTGGGGATGGGAATACCGATCCCGGTGCTCGATGCCGACATGGCCCGCCGCGTTTCGATCCGCAACGACCAGATCGAAACCTCGGTGCTCGATTATGGATCGCCCGGAACGCCGAAGCTTGGACAGGTTACCTACGAACAGCTTCGGTCGGGGACCATTAAAGTGAACGGCAAAAAAGTCCGTACCGCGCCGGTGGCCAGCCTGGCCAAAGCCCGGCAAATTGCCAGCCTGCTGAAAAAGTCAATCCAGGAGGGGGCTTTTGAAATAACCTGTCCGGTACAGATGTTTCCCCAGCATACCTCGCTGAAATCGTTAACTGAAACAGAAGGAGAAAAGCAGCCATGATCAAACGCCGGTTTATCCTCAATTTTCCGCCCGACAGCGGCGACAAACCGCTGAGTTATCATCTGGTAAGAGATTACGATATCCGCATCAATATTCTGAAGGCGGAAGTTTTCCCGGGGAAGCGGGGCAGTCTGCTGCTCGAAATGCAGGGAACCGCGGCCAACATCGAAGCGGGAATCAGCTACCTCACCCGCCACGAAGTGGTGTGCGAACCGCTGGAAAAACGGATCCGTTTTCAGCACGAGAAGTGCATCAACTGTGGAAACTGTACGGCAGTCTGTTTTGCCGGTGCGCTTACCATTGGCCCGCCCGACTGGGAACTTCAGTTCGACAAAAGCCTTTGTGTGGTGTGCGAGCTGTGCGTAACAGCCTGTCCACTGAAGCTTTTCGAAATCAACTTTCAGTAGGTTATCCGGTAAAACCGGGAGGTGCCCCGGCAGTTCCCGCTGGTAAAAATCCAGGAATATTTTCGGCAGTTATTCAAAGAGATTGTACGAGCCGCGCACATACCGCAATTTTTACAACACCGAGCGGTTTACCCCGTTTACGGTTCAGTTTCGCGACACCGACCTGTGGATTGGCGTTGACCGGCAGTCGTTTGTTCCGGAAATGGCCCTTTTTGTCCGCAACGAAACGGTTAAGCTTCGCCACGAGCTGGAAAATTACCTGCTGACCGATCCGTGGTTTGGGCGTACCCTCGAGCCGGTCGAACCGAAGCCCGGCGCTCCCCGTTCGGCCTGGTTATTGGCTGACGCCGGAGCCCGGAGTGCCACCGGGCCGATGGCTGCCGTGGCGGGGTTATTTGCCTGGCACGTGGGCGAAAAAATCAGGCAAAACTTTTCGGTGAAGGAGTTGGTTATTGAGAACGGCGGCGACATGTACCTGCTGCTGCAGAACGACCTGGCCGTCACCGTGTTTGCTGGTTCGTCGCCGCTGTCGGAAAAAATGGCGGTGGTTGTTCCGGCGGGCACCACTCCCTGCGGGGTTTGTACCTCGTCGGGAACGGTGGGCCACTCTTTCAGTTTTGGCAAAGCCGACGCCGTGATGGTAGCCTGCCGTTCTCCCCTGATGGCCGATGCACTGGCTACGGCGCTGGCCAACCGGGTGAAGTCGCCGGCCGACGTGCAGGATGTGTTAACATTTTCGGAAGAATATCCGGAAATAGAGTCGCTGGTGGTGATTTGCCGGGATAAACTGGGAATTCGCGGTAGTTTTGCCGTCAAATTTGTTCAAGCTGCCGCAAAAACAAAAAGTTCAGAAGAAGATGATTAAAAAAGACATATACCGGGAGTTGGCGCAGCGGGTGCTGGTGCTCGACGGTGCCATGGGGTCGATGATCCAGAAATATCCGTTGCAGGAGGCTGATTTCCGCGGAGAACGCTTTCGCCATTTTTTACACGATCTGAAAGGGAATAACGATATTTTGTCGATCACCAAACCCGACGTGATCCGGGATATCCACCGGCAGTTCCTCGAAGCCGGCGCCGACATCCTCTCGACCAACACCTTTAATGCCACCCGTATTTCGCAGGCGGATTACCAAACCGAAGCTTTTGTGCGGGAGATAAACGCCGCTTCGGCACAGATTGCGCGGCAGCTGGCCGATGAGTTTACGCTGGCCGATCCGGAGAAGCCGCGATTTGTGGCGGGCGCTATCGGGCCCACCAACAAAACCCTGTCGCTCTCGCCCGATGTAAACGACCCGGGATTCCGGGCCGTCACTTTTGACGAGGTCAAAGCGGCTTACCGCGAACAGGTGGCGGGGCTGATTGATGGCGGCGTTGACCTGCTGCTGGTAGAGACCATCTTTGACACGCTGAACGGAAAGGCAGCCCTCTTTGCCATTGAAGAGGAGCTGGAACAGCGCGGCTTTCAGCTGCCGGTGATGGTCTCCGGAACGATTACCGACGCCAGTGGCCGCACCCTTTCGGGACAGACCCTCGAGGCGTTCCTCCACTCCATGTCGCATGTGCAGCTGCTCAGTATCGGGCTAAACTGTTCGCTCGGAGCGTCCGAACTTCGGCCCTATGTGGAAGAGCTGGCCCGGAAAGCGCCATTTTTTGTCAGCGCGCATCCCAATGCCGGCCTGCCCAACCAGTTTGGCGAATACGACGAAACGCCCGAGATCATGTCGCACCACATCGGCGACTACCTTCGCAACCGGTTTGTCAACATTATTGGTGGCTGCTGCGGCACCACCCCTGCCCACATCCGTGAGTTTGCCAAGCTGGCTGCCCGGGCCCGTCCGCACAAAGTGAACACATCCCGGCACCTGACCCACTTCAGCGGGCTGGAGCCGGTTACCCTTTCGGCCGAAAGTAATTTCCTCAACATTGGCGAACGCTGTAATGTGGCCGGCAGCCGGAAGTTTGCCCGGCTCATCCGCGAGGAAAAGTACGACGAAGCGCTGGCCATTGCCCGCGAACAGGTTGAAAACGGCGCGCAGGTTATCGACATCAACATGGACGACGCCATGCTCGACGCCCAAAAAGAGATGGTCACCTTCCTGAACCTGTTGATGGCCGAACCCGACATTGCCCGCCTGCCGGTGATGATCGACTCTTCGAAATGGGACGTGATTGAGGACGGGCTGAAGTGTGTGCAGGGGAAAGCGATTGTCAACTCCATCAGCCTGAAAGAGGGTGAGGAGGTTTTTATTGAACAGGCCCGAAAAATCAAACGTTACGGCGCTTCAGCCGTAGTGATGGCTTTCGACGAAAAGGGGCAGGCCGACACGCTGCAACGGCGGAAAGAGATCTGTAGCCGGGCCTACCGCATTTTGACCGAAAAAGTTCAGTTTCCACCCGAAGATATTATTTTCGATCCCAACGTACTGACCATTGGCACAGGAATCGAAGAGCACAACAACTACGCAGTCGATTTTATTGAGTCGGTGCGGTGGATCCGGAAAAACCTGCCGTACGCCAAAACCAGCGGCGGGATCAGCAATGTGTCGTTTGCTTTCCGCGGGAATGATCCGGTGCGGGAGGCGATGCACTCCGTCTTTCTGTATCATGCCATCCGGGCCGGGCTCGACATGGGGATTGTAAACCCCGGCATGCTGCAGATTTACGACGAAATTGATCCCGCCCTGCTCGAAAAGGTCGAGGATTTGGTGCTGAACCGCCGTCCCGATGCTACGGAAAGGCTGCTCGAATTTGCCGAACAGTTTCGATCGGAAGAGAAGAAAGAAGAGAAAAAGGAAGACTGGCGCGGCCTTCCGCTGGAGAAACGGCTGGAGCATGCACTGGTCAAGGGAATTACCGATTTTGTGGAGGAAGACCTTGCCGAAGCGGTGGTGAAATACCGCCCTGCCCTCTCCATCATCGAAGGTCCGCTGATGAACGGGATGAACGTGGTGGGCGACCTGTTTGGTTCCGGTAAGATGTTCCTGCCCCAGGTTATCAAGTCGGCGCGGGTGATGAAAAAGGCCGTGGCCTGGCTGCTCCCTTATATTGATGCCGACAA
Organism: Prolixibacteraceae bacterium; assembly: GCA_029975525.1. GTDB lineage: Bacteria > Bacteroidota > Bacteroidia > Bacteroidales > Prolixibacteraceae > UBA1413. The sequence goes on from JARKOX010000135.1 coordinate 13,126, forward strand.
GGAGAAATATCCGACGCCCGACCAGCGGAAGAAAATTTTGCTGGCCACCGTAAAAGGCGATGTGCACGACATCGGTAAAAATATTGTGGGGGTGGTGCTGGGGTGCAACAACTACGACGTCATTGACCTGGGGGTGATGGTTCCGACCGAAAAAATTCTGGACACCGCCATTCAGGAAAAGGTTGACATCGTCGGGCTTAGTGGGTTAATCACCCCTTCGCTGGAAATTATGGTCGATGTGGCCCGCGAAATGAAGCGGCGCCACCTGCAGCTGCCGCTGCTGATTGGCGGCGCCACCACTTCGAAAATCCACACGGCGGTTAAAGTGGCGCCCGAATATAACGCGCCGGTCATTCATGTGAAAGATGCTTCGCGCTCCACGCAGGTGGTGGCGGCGTTGCTGGCCCGAAACGAGAAGTTCCTCCGTTCGGTGAAGGAGGAGTATGCCGAAATTCGGGCTTTTCAGGGGAAACGAAAACCGCGGGAATACCTCTCTTTGGAGGCTGCCCGGGCCAACAGGGAGCCAATCGACTGGGAGCAGTCGCCGGTGTACCCGGCCCACTTTACCGGGGTGAAACAATTTATTGGATTTCCGCTCGAAACGCTTCGTCCTTATATCGACTGGACATTCTTTTTCCTGGTCTGGGAGCTGAAAGGAACCTTCCCGCAAATCCTGGATGACCCGGAACAGGGGGAGGCTGCCCGGAAACTGTATGCCGAAGCCAACGAGATGCTCGATGAGATCATCGAAAAAAAGATGCTGCAGGCCAACGGAGTGCTGGGCTTGTGGCCGGCCAACTCCGAAGGTGATGATGTGGTGCTGTTTACCGACGAAACCCGTACCACCGAGCTGGGACGGTTGTTCCACCTCCGGCAGCAGGAGAAGAAGAAAGCGGGCGCGCCGAACCTTTGTCTGGCCGACTTTGTGGCCCCCCGCGCCTCCGGCCGCGCCGATTACTGCGGAGGCTTTGCCGTGACCACCGGCCTGGGAATTGAAAAATGGAAAACACACTACCGGGAAGCGCACAACGACTACAAAATTATTATGCTCGAAGCGCTGGCCGACCGCCTTTGTGAGGCGTTTGCCGAATACCTGCACGAAAAGGTGAGGCGTGAATACTGGGGATACGCCCCGCAGGAGCAGCTGAGTGTCGATGAGCTGCTGAAAGTAAAATACCAGGGCATCCGGCCGGCGCTGGGCTATCCGGCATGCCCCGAACACTCCGAAAAAGGGAACCTGTTTGCGCTGTTAAAGGCCGAAGAGGTGGGGATCACCCTTACCGAACATTTTGCCATGTATCCCAATGCGTCGGTGTCTGGCGAATATTTTGCACATCCGGCTTCACGCTATTTCGGAGTGGAAAAGGTGGGGCGCGACCAGGTGGAGGATTATGCCCGCCGCCGTCATATCGACGTGGCAACGGTCGAAAAATTCCTGCCGGCGAATCTGAATTACAAATAGGCAAACGGAATTTACCGGCCGGAAACCGGCGCCGGTAAAAAGCAGAAAGCCATCCGCTTTGCGGCTTCAGTCGGTTTTTGGGCGAAGGTCATTTCTACAGCCTGTCTGAAGTGGCAAAAGGATGGCTTTCCGGAACCGGACGTTTACTCCCGGTTAAAAATATTTGAATCGTTTGATATTCTTCTTGGGTGTTTTTTCAAACTCCTGGTCCACCAGCTGGATTTCGCTGATCTGCTCGTATTTCGGCAGTTCGGCATTGAGTCTGGCCCGGTTTTCTTTCATGATTTCCGGAATTTGCGACTCTTCCACCTGGTCGGCTTTCATCGCTTCAAAATCGGGATAAACCAGCGCCACCAGTTTGCTGTTGCGGTCAACCACCACACATTCTGCCACATAAGGCAGGTTTGAAAGGCGGGATTCGATCTCTTCGGGATAAATGTTCTGCCCCGAAGATCCGAGCAGCATATTTTTGGAACGGCCCCGGATGAAGACAAAATTGTTGGCGTCGATGATGCCCAGGTCGCCGGTTTTGAACCAGCCATCTTCGGTAAAGGCCTCTTGGGTGGCGGTGTCGTTTTTGAAGTAGCCCAGCATCACATTTTCGCCGCGCACCTGGATTTCGCCTACAACTTGCGCTGGGTTTTCCGAGTCGATGCGCACCTCAATGCGGTCAACCGGCCGGCCGGCCGACGAAGGTTCTGTTTTATTCCACGCTTCATAGCTGATCAGCGGTCCGCATTCGGTCATCCCGTAACCAACGGTCAGCGGGAAGTTGATCCGTTTGAAGAATTTTTCCACGTCGGGACTGAGCGGCGCCCC
>JARKOX010000139.1 GCA_029975525.1 Prolixibacteraceae bacterium
GTGAGCTTGGTTTTCACTGGAAACGATGGTGGTTGAGTGTTGGTCGGGCGACTGCCAGTTGCAGCCGTCGTCCACGTGTCCGCCGGATGGATAGGGAAACGACAGTTTGAGGCGCAGCCTTCCGCTTTTCAGCAGCGGCGACTGGATGCGGGCGGCAATCAAATCCTGATCCGGATGACAAACGGTGGTCACTTCCACCGGTACACCGTCAACGGTGAAGTGGCTGTGGAGGGTTCCTTCCCACAAATCCAGGCGTTGCTGAATGTTGGCGATACCGGAAATCGGTACCGGATTGCCGTCGGCATGAAACAGTTCGAACCCAATCTGGCCGAGGTGCAAACGGTGCGGGTTCTGCCGGAAGTAGTCGGCAGCCCGGCGGTGACGTTCCGGCTCTTTCCATTGCACATCGTAGCTCACCGGGCGCCCGTGAAAGTCGACCTCCTGCAAGGTCTCTTCGTAACGGAAATTTTCACTGTTCGGAAAAGAGTGCCAGCCCCATTCGGAAAAGGTGCCCAGCGCCACGCCCTTCTGATAATGTTCGGGATAAGTCTGCAACCCGGTAATGTCTGCCGTAAAGGCAAATTTACCATTTCCCACACTCAGTGACGACAGCGAGTCGAAGGCCTCAACCTGCACCTGGTGGCGCGAAACCAGCGCTTTCCGGTCGATGGGTTGCGGGGCTTGGATGTTTTGACAGGCGGCAACCAGAAACAGGCCGGCCAACGCAAAAAACGGAAACTTCATTTTGTTTTGAAATTAATTGAACGGAACGATCCGGACCGGCCCCAGCAGCCCTGAAGGCATTAGTTCCCACCCGGATGCGTCAAATGATTTGTAGTTGATGTTTACAAAATTGATTTCGTGGTAGTTGCGCCACTCTATTTTTTGTTGGTCCATTTGTCTGATCCGGTTAGCCATCAGGTTTGCAACTTCAATTTCGATGGTGTTGGACCCTTTCTTCAGGAATTTTCCGATCCGGGTGGTGAACGGAATACTCCACACCAGGCCGGCATCGTGCCCGTTGACCCACACGCGCGCACTTTCGCACACTTTTCCCAGGTCAAGCAGATATTCTGCGGCCGGTTTGCTGCTTAATTCGAAGGTAGTGGAGTAACGCGCCGTTCCGGAAAAACTGGCGGCCGGTTCAGGCAGCGCGGTCCAGGAGACCAGTCGGGTAAGTTCGGTAGCTGCCGGAAGTGTTGCTCCTCCTTCCGTGAAGGTAAGTTTCCACGGTCCGTTCAGTTCAAGGGGGGAGGCTGTTTTATCCTGGTATCTCCAGCTTTCAGCTTTTTTCTTGCGTGGCGAAATCAGCACAAACAGGGCTTCGCCGGGTTGCAGCTGAATCCTCACGTTGGTTTTGCCATTTTCCTTTCGGGTTTGGGCTGTTCCGGCCGAGCCGGTTTGCGGGTCGAGTAGCAGGCAGGTGCGGCCGTTTTCATTGAAGGGCAGAAAATTGTCGACTGCCGCCGGGGTGTGGTTAACCAGGTAGTAGTAAACGCCCTCGTCGGTTTTCCGGCGCAGGAATTTTAATCCTGACTCCACCAGCTTTTCTCCCGGAATTTTTTTCCACTCCAGCGCCGTGCCGACCTCTCCGGAGAGGATAATCTGGCCGCTGCCGGTTTGGGCTGCTTTCATTCCTTTTGAAAGATCGGCAAAAGAGAGGTTTTTCAGGATCTCCTGCTGTTGCCGGCGCCGGGCATCCAGGTTGGTCATTCCGGGAATATCTTCCGGAAATTGCTGGAAAATGACCAGCGCTCCCTGTTCGGCCAGTTCAACGATACGGCGAAGCGTGGATTCGGGCAGGTAGCGGCAGGCCGGAATTACCAGCGTGCGGTAAACGCTGCCCGAGGCGGTAACCAGCTCTCCGTTTTT
>JARKOX010000194.1 GCA_029975525.1 Prolixibacteraceae bacterium
GAAACGAGCGGCAGGACTCCACCATCGTTCCGGTAAAAAACTACACCATCCTGCCATTTACCACTCCCGAGCAGGTGAGCCGGTACAAAAACGATCAGGAACCGATCCCCACAGCCGGTTGGCGGTACGAACAAAACCGGAATCTCACGGAGGTTCCCGACAGCGAACTGCCGACGGTGATCCCCTCTCCCTTTTCCGTAAAAACCAGCAGTGAAAAGATTGTTTTTGACAATGTTCTGGAATTGCTGTACGAGTCCGGCCTCGAAAACGAAGCCCGCTACCTGTCGGGGTTTATCAGCCAGGCGCTGAAGGTTCAGATTACGCCGGTAAACGCCACCGCGCCAAAAGCCAACAGCATCTTTCTGGCCTTAAAACCGCTTTACATCAACGGGAAATCGACCGAGGCGTACCGGTTAGAGATCAAACCCGACCGATCAATTGTGATAACCGGCAGCGATCCGGCCGGTGTTTTCTATGGCATCCAAAGCCTGATTGCCCTGCAGCCGGCCGAAGTTTTCCGCAATTCCGACACCCCGGCAACACTGCCGGTTATGGTGATGGAAGATGCGCCACGCTTCGGATTCCGCGGACTTCACCTGGATGTGGCCCGGAATTTCCAAAGTAAGGAGACCGTAAAAAAGATCATCGACCTGATGGCTTTTTACAAAGTCAACTACCTGCTCTTCTACCTCAGTGAAGACGAAGGCTGGCGGTTAGCCATCGAAGAACTTCCGGAACTGGCCCAGGTTGCCGGGCAACGCGGCCACACCTCCAAAGAGGCGCCGGCCCTCCATCCCTCGTACGGCTCGGGCCCTTTCCCCAACGACTCGGCTTCGTGGGGCAGCGGCTACTACACCCGCGAGGAGTTCAAAGAGATTCTGCAATATGCCCTTCAGCGCCACGTCAACATCATCCCGACGATCAATTTTCCGGGACATTCCCGGGCCGCTATCAAAGCCATGGAAGCCCGGTACCAGCATTTTATGAAAGCCGGGGATACTGAAAAAGCGGAAGAGTTCAGGCTCATTGACCCGGAAGACCAGTCGAAATACCTCTCGGCGCAGGCTTATACCGACAACGTGGTATGCGTGGCGCGCGAATCGGTTTACAAATTTTACGAAACCGTCATCGACGATATTATTGAAATGTATGCCGAAGCAAATGTCCCGCTGGAATTTTTCCACACCGGCGGCGACGAAGTTCCCGAAGGGGCCTGGGCCGGCTCGCCCCTGTGCCGCAAGCTGATGGAATCCCTGCCTGAAATCGGTGATCCCCAAAATCTGCAGAGTTACTTTTTCAAACGGGCAGCAGATATTTTGAACCGGAAAAACCTGAAAATCGGCGGCTGGGAAGAAGTTGCCCTGCTGAAAAATGCCGAAGGGAAATACCTTCCCAATCCTGAATTTGCCGGCAAAAAAATCTATCCGTGGGTTTGGAACAACCAGGGTTCGTCGGCCGACCTGGCTTACCGGCTGGCCAATGCCGGCTACCCCGTTGTTTTGTGCAACGTTTCCAATTTCTATTTCGACCTGGCTTACGACAAAGATCCGCAGGAGCCGGGACTTTACTGGGCAGGATTCGTAAACACCCGCAATGCTTGGGAATTTGCACCTTTTAATGCATTCTTCACCACAACCAAAACGACAATGGGCCGACCTGTCGACCCCGCGGAATACGAAGGGATGGAACGTCTGAAACCAGGCGCCGAAAAAAACATCATCGGACTTGAAGCACATCTGTGGAGCGAAACCATCAAAGGGCCGCAAATGCTCGAATATTACCTGCTCCCCAAATTAATCGGTTTTGCCGAAAGCGCCTGGAGCAAGGCCCGCGGGTGGGAAACCCAGTCCGACGCTGAAATTCGCCGGCAGCAAGCCGACCAGCAATGGAATATCTTTGCCAATGCGCTGGCCAAACGCGAACTGCCACGCCTCAGTGTCCTTTTCGGAGGATTCAACTACCGTCTGCCATTACCTGGCGCCATTGTGGAAGAAGGTCTGCTGAAAGCCAACGTGGAATACCCGGGATTACATATCCGCTTCACCACCAATGGCGAAGAGCCAACCAACCGGTCGCCGTTGTACAACGAACCCGTAAAAGTCAGCGGCGAAGTGCGGCTGAAAACATTTGACGCAGCCGGAAAATCGAGTCGGACGGTAATCGTTAAATAACAGGAGGTCGAAAAAACGGTAGCGACAACACCACCCTACCGTTTGGAAGCAAAAAAATCTTTCATCAGGGCGGCGCATTCTTTCTCCAGAATCCCGCCCTGAATTTCTGTTTTCGGATGAAGCGCCTGTGGGGCAAACTTGTAGAAACCGCGTTTTTCGTCGGGAGCCCCAAAAACAATCCGCCCGATTTGTGACCATCCCAGCGCTCCGGCACACATCACACAAGGCTCCACGGTGACATACAACACACAATCGTTCAGGTATTTTCCACCCAGCATATTGGCGGCAGCCGTAATGGCCTGCATTTCGGCATGGGCGGTTACATCATTCAGCCGTTCGGTCAGGTTGTGGGCGCGGGCAATAATTTTTCCGCCGGCAACCACCACGGCGCCCACCGGAATCTCGCCTTCCCGGAAAGCTGCTTCGGCCTCCACCAGCGCCTTCCGCATAAAATATTCGTCACCAAATGGCTCAATCATCTTACTTCGTTTTAGAAATGCAAGATAAAAAGATAATCAATCACCGGCAAACCCCTGGCCGCCCCTCTCCCCTTCCGTTGAAAAGCTGAATGCCTGCTGATAAAATTGGCAAATTCTTGCTATTTTCGCAGCTAATTCAAAAAAAGGAAACATGTACAGAACACATACTTGCGGCGAATTACGTCTGGAAAATTGCGGAAAAGAGATTACACTTGCCGGTTGGGTCCAGCGGGTAAGAAACCTGGGGGGAATGACCTTTGTGGACCTGCGCGACCGGTATGGGATCACCCAGCTGGTTTTCGACGAGCACACCGAGGCGGCTGTCCGCAGCAAGGCCGACGAACTGGGACGCGAATATGTGATCCAGGTAACCGGCCGGGTTCGCGAACGGAGCAGCAAAAACAAAAACATTCCAACCGGCGAAATCGAAATCGAAGTTGCCCAGCTCAACATCCTGAATGCGTCGCTGACTCCTCCTTTCACCATTGAAGACGAAAGCGACGGCGGCGACGACCTCCGGATGAAATACCGCTACCTCGACCTGCGCCGCAACCCGGTGCGCAACACCCTGATCCTGCGTTCAAAGATGGCGCACGCCACGCGAACCTATCTCAACAGCCAGGATTTTATCGAAGTGGAAACACCGGTGCTGATCAAATCGACTCCCGAAGGGGCGCGCGACTTTGTGGTGCCTTCGCGCATGAATCCCGGCGAATTTTACGCCCTGCCCCAATCGCCGCAGCAACTGAAACAGCTGCTGATGGTTGCCGGCTTCGACCGCTATTACCAGATTGTAAAATGTTTCCGCGACGAAGACCTGCGCGCCGACCGTCAACCCGAATTTACCCAGATCGACTGCGAAATGTCGTTTGTGGAACAGGAAGATGTGCTGACCATGTTTGAAGGGTTGACCCGCTACCTCTTCCAAGAGATCAAAGGGGTTGAAATCGGACAATTTCCAAGGCTTTCCTACGCCGAGGCGATGCAGCATTACGGTTCCGACAAACCGGATATCCGCTTCGGAATGACCATCCGGGAGCTGACTGGAGTGGTCAAAAACAAAGGTTTCCAGGTATTCGACGAGGCAGAATTTGTAGGCGGCATTTGTGTCAAAGGTTGCTCGGAATACACCCGCAAACAGCTCGACGAGCTGACTAACTGGGTGAAACGCCCGCAAATCGGCGCCAAAGGAATGGTTTACCTGAAATACAACTCCGACGGAACTTTAAAATCGTCGGTCGACAAGTTTTACACTCCCGAAGATCTGCAACAGTGGGCCAACCTGTTTGGAGCCAAACCGGGCGACCTGATCCTGGTTCTTTCCGGAGAGAAAAACCAGATGCGGAAAGCGCTCGGCGAGTTGCGCCTTGAAATGGGCAACCGGCTCGGCCTGCGTGGAAAAGAGACCTTCCAGCCGCTGTGGGTGGTCGACTTTCCGCTGCTCGAATGGGACGAGGAAACCCAGCGTTATTATGCCATGCACCACCCGTTCACCTCGCCCAAACCGGAAGATATTGCGCTGCTGGAAACCAATCCCGGCGAAGTGCGCGCCAACGCCTACGACCTGGTCATTAACGGCGTGGAGATCGGCGGCGGCTCGGTCCGTATTTTCGACAAAGAACTGCAGGCCCGCATGTTCAATTTACTGGGATTCACCCCGGAACAGGCCGAATACCAGTTTGGTTTCCTGATGAACGCCTTCAAATTTGGCGCGCCGCCGCACGCCGGCATTGCCTTTGGCTTCGACCGGCTCACCTCCATGTTTGCCGGACTCGACTCCATCCGCGATACCATCGCTTTCCCGAAAAACAACTCGGGCCGCGATGTGATGATGGACTGCCCGTCGCTCATCTCCGGCGAACAACTCAAAGAGCTCAATCTGAAAATTGATATCAAAGAATAACCGGTCCGGAAAAACCGGTCTGGAAATTTTGCAAAAGAGGCTGTCCCGAAAAGTATCGTGGACAGCCTCTTTGTTTAGGCAAAACCCTGCCTGTTTCAGAATAGACCGTGGATCTGCGCGTCGATTTTGTCAATGACGTAGCTGAGATCTTCCCGGCTGGTGGCAAAATCAAGTTCGTCAACATTGACAATCAACAACTTTCCAAGGGTGTATCCTTTTATCCACTTTTCATACCGCTCGTTCAGCTGCCGGAGGTAGTCGAGCCGGATTGAATTTTCATAATCCCTCCCCCGTTTCTGGATCTGATTGACCAGGGTAGGGATGGAAGCCCGCAGGTAAATCAACAGGTCGGGAGGCTGAATAAGGCTGACCATCAGGTTAAAAAGCGTCCGGTAGTTGTTAAAGTCGCGGGTGCTCATCAACCCCATGGCATGAAGGTTCGGGGCAAAAATTTCGGCGTCTTCGTAAATCGTCCGGTCCTGGATAACCGTTTTCCCGGATTTCCGGATTTCCAGAATCTGGTTAAACCGTGAATTCAGGAAAAAGATCTGAAGGTTGAACGACCACCGCTGCATGTCGTTGTAAAAATCGTTCAGATAGGGATTGTCATCCACATCTTCAAAATTGGATTGCCACCCGTAATGTTTGGCTAAAAGTTCGGTGAGCGTTGTTTTACCAGCTCCAATATTTCCGGCAACTGCAATATGCATGGTGTAATTTTTTTCGATTAGGGTAAATTTAGGGTTATTTTCTATTCATTAAATTCAAAAGTTCCTCTAAATAAAGGCGATCGTTGAAGAGTCGCGGGATTTTGTTCTGCCCGCCAACTTTGCCGCGCCGTTTCATCCATTCATAAAAAGTACCGGCCGGCGCCACCACCAGGTGCGGTTTTTCGAGCGTCATATTTTTATGCCGTTTGGCTTCGTAATCCGAGTTGAGCATTTTGAGGGTGTTGTCGAGTGTTTCCACAAAATGGTCCAGTTCCGAAGGTTCTTTTTCAAATTCGATAATCCACTGGTGGGCTCCTTTCTGGTTTTCACCCATAAATACGGGGCCGGCGGTGTATTCACGAATGACGGCGCCGGTGCGTTCACACGCTTTTTTCAGGGCCTGTTCGGCATTGTCGATAATTACTTCTTCGCCGAAGGCATTGATAAAATGTTTGGTGCGCCCGGTAATCCGGATTTTGTAAGGATAGGTGGAGGTAAACTTCACCGTGTCGCCGATGAGGTAACGCCACAAACCTCCGTTGGTGCTGATCACCAGCGCATAATTTTCATCCACCTGCACGTCGGCGAGGGTAAGTACCCGCGGATTTTCGCTCCCCCACTCCTTCATCGGAATAAATTCGTAAAAAATCCCGTAGTCGAGCATCAGCAGCATATCCTGCTGGCTGGGGTTATCCTGGATGGCAAAAAATCCTTCCGAAGCGTTGTAGGTTTCCATGTAGTGCATGTTGGCCGACGGAATGATTTTGCGGTATTGTTCGCGGTAAGGTTCAAAATTCACCCCGCCGTGAATAAAAAGCTCCAGGTTGGGCCACACTTCGAGGATGTTGCTTTTTCCGGTTTTTTCGAGCACCCGCTTGAAGAGCACCAAATACCAGGAAGGTACCCCGGCAATGGAAGCAACATTTTCGCTCAGCGAAGTTTCAATGATTTTCTCAATCTTCTCTTCAAACTCCTCAATCAGGGCAATTTCTGCCGGAGGAATCCGGATAAATTCGGTCCAGAAAGGAATATTTTCAATCAGGATCGCCGACAAATCGCCGTAGTAGGAGTTGTTGCTGAAGTTATTGATCCGGTGGCTGCCGCCCAGCGTGAGGGTTTTTCCCCACAGCAATTTGGTGTCGGGAACGTTTTTCACATAGAGGGCCAGCACATCTTTGCCGCCTTTAAAATGGCAATCCTCCAGCGAATCCTTCGTCACCGGGATAAACTTGCTTTTGTCGCTGGTCGTCCCCGACGATTTGGCAAACCATTTAACCTCGCCCGGCCAGAGCAGGCTCTTCTCTCCCTGTCGTAACCGCTCTACCCACGGCTTAATCTCTTCATACGTCTGCAGGGGGACTTTTTTTTGAAAGTCCTCTATCGTCCGGATGCTGTTATAATCATAACGTTTGCCCCACTCGGTATCCCGGGCGCTTTGAACCAGCCGAAAAAGCACCTCGCTCTGGATGTCGTGCGGATGTTTTCCATAGAGTTCAATCTGGTAAATCCTGCTGGTATTCAGCCAGTTTATGACAGAATTAATTAATGGCATGTTCTCAGTAGTTTCGCGATGCCCAAATGTAGGAATAATTTGGGTGCCCCTCAACGGAGCGAAATATTTTCCTATTTTTACCCTACAAAAGAGAAGAGCAACCGACGCATGAACTACATCGATATCATCCTGGGAATTCTGTTGATCCTGGCAGCCATCAGCGGTTATAGAAAAGGTTTTGTAGAGGAACTGGCCGGGCTTATTGCCCTGATCCTGGGAATTTGGGGCGCCATCCAGCTGTCGGGGGTCACCGGGCAGTTTCTGGCCGACACCTTCAACATCCAGTCGAAATACCTGTTTCTGATCGCCTTTTTTGTTACGTTCATCGTCATCGTGGTGCTGGTGAGTATCGTCGGGGCCATTGCCGACAAGTTGATTAAAGCCGTCATGCTGGGCTTTGTGAACAACCTGGCGGGCCTGTTGCTCGGAACGATAAAAAGCGCCCTGATCCTGAGTGTGATCCTGGTGGTTTTCGACAAAATCGACGAAGATGTTCATCTGATCTCCAAAGAGAAGAAAATCCATTCACGCCTCTACGAGCCGGTCCGTAAATTTGCACCGTCGGTTTTCCCCTTCCTCAATTTCTGGGAAGAGAAAGAGGAGTCCGCAGCACCAAAATCCTGATTCGCCCGCGCACGTTTTCCCTTCCTGCTCCTGTTTTGTCTTTGCTTTACTATCGGGCAAATTATCAGGCATATTCCTGCGATTAAAAATTCAATTCCTATCTTTGCGCAAAATTTCCGTAAAAATGAATTTTGTTGAAGAAGTTACCTGGCGGGGCATGGTTCACGATGTAATGCCCGGCACCGACGAACAGCTCAAAAAAGAGATGACCTCTGCGTATGTAGGGATTGACCCCACCGCCGATTCGCTGCACATCGGCCACCTGGTTGGCGTGATGCTGCTCAAACATTTTCAGCGCTGCGGCCACAAACCCATTGCACTGGTGGGTGGAGCCACCGGCATGATCGGCGACCCGTCGATGAAATCGCAGGAGCGCAATCTGCTCGATGAGCCGACCCTGCGGCACAACCAGGAGTGTATCAAACAGCAGCTGTCCAAATTTCTCGATTTCGGCTCGGGGGCAGCCAATGCCGCTGAAATGGTCAACAACTACGACTGGATGAAAAGCTACACCTTCCTCGATTTCATCCGCGACATCGGGAAACACATCACGGTCAACTACATGATGTCGAAAGATTCCGTCAAAAAGCGGCTCTCTTCCGAATCGTCGGCCGGAATGTCATTCACCGAATTCACCTACCAGCTGGTGCAGGGCTACGATTACCTCTACCTCTACCAGCACAAAAACTGCAAACTGCAGATGGGCGGTTCCGACCAGTGGGGCAACATCACCACCGGCGCTGAACTGATCCGGCGGAAAACCGGCGGCGAAGCTTTTGCCCTCACCTGTCCGCTGATTACCAAAGCCGACGGCACCAAATTTGGCAAAACCGAATCGGGCAATGTGTGGCTCGATCCGGAAAAAACTTCTCCTTACGAATTCTACCAGTTCTGGCTGAACACTTCCGATGAAGATGCCGAACGCTACATCAAAATATTCACCCTGCTTACGCGCGAAGAGATCGAAACCCTGGCGATTAAACACCGCGAAGCCCCGCACCTGCGCGAATTGCAAAAACGGCTGGCCGAGGAGATCACCGTGATGGTACACTCGCGCGAAGAGTACAACCTGGCGGTTGAAGCCTCGCAAATCCTGTTTGGCCAGGGAACTGCCGAACAACTGCGCCGGCTCAGCGAAAAAACCTTGCTTTCGGTATTTGAAGGCGTCCCACAGTTTGAAGTGGCCAAATCCGAAATCGAAGCCGGGGTGAACATCATTGACCTGCTGGCCGAAAAAACCGCCGTCTTCCCATCGAAAGGCGAACTGCGCCGCACCATCCAGGGGAACGGGCTGAGCCTGAACAAAGAGAAGGTCTCCAGCATGGAACAGGTTATTGACAGCTCTTTTCTGATCGGAGGGAAATATCTGCTGGCCCAGAAAGGCAAAAAGAGTTATTTCCTGATCATCGCCCGGTAGAAAACGGATATTTCTCCGGCTCTCCATAATAAAGAAGCGCCGTTGCCGTTCAGTTGAAAAGCGACCAAATTCGAACCACGTTTATGAACAACTTTTTCGACAACCAGCGGATTCTACAGGTTATCTGGAAACGCCGTATACATTTTATGATCGTGGGGGGTATTGCCGTGTTACTTTCGGCAATATTCTCCTCTTCATTTTTTATCACCCCGAAATTTAAATCCACCGCCCGGATCTATCCTACCAACCTGTGGCCGTTGAGTAATGAATCGGAAACCGAACAGATGCTGGAGATCGTCAACTCGCAGGATATCAAACTCCGCATGTTCGACGCATTTAACCTGGCCGAGGTCTACAACATCAACCGCGAAGACCCTCTTTTTCTGACCTACATGCTCAACCTCTACAACACCCATGTGGGGGCCAGCAAAACCGAGTTCGAAACGGTCGAAATCAAAGTGCTGGACAAAGATCCGCTGCGGGCGTCGCAAATGTGCGACTCGATCATCCGCTTCTACAATGAAAAGGTCCAGCAGATGCATGCTGCCAAAAACTGGGAGATGGTTGAAATTTCACAAAAAGGGCTTGAAAAAAGAACCCGGGAGTTAGACTCGCTGCTGGAAAGGATCAACCAAACCCGTTCCGAATACCAAATCCTCGACTATTCCGGACAGGTAAAAGAGATTACCCGCGGCTACATGGAGGTGTTGGCTGCGGGCCGTGAAAACAGCACCGGTTCGCGCGAAATCAAACGCCTGTACGACAACCTCGCCAACAAAGGAACTGAAGCCTGGCTGCAGGAGTCGAAACTGGCCTACCTCACCATGGTGATCGACTCGCTGAATACGGTTCACGAATTTAACCGCTCGGAAGCCGAAAAGAAGATCTCCTACTGCTATGTGGTGCAAAAACCGGTTCCGGCCGACAAAAAAGCCTACCCGATCCGCTGGCTGATCGTGGCGTTCTCCACCTTGTCGGCCCTGTTTGCAGCCCTGCTGGTTTTTGTTGTACTCGATTTCCGCAAAGTTAATTAACGGCTGTGCTCAAAAATCCCACCCTGCGACTGACCTTTTTCTATGCCGCTTCGCTGGCATTTATCCTGCTGAACCTGTGGTTTGTCGTAAAAAAGGATTCGCTGCTCATCAACCTGCTGCCATTTGTTTTGGCGCTGGTTTTACTGGCCATCTATTCGGTCGACCGCCTTTTGTACCTGGTTGTCTTTTTCACCCCGCTTTCGGTACCGCTCTCCCAACTGCGGCCGGGTTTACCCTTCGACATGAACCTGCCCACCGAACCGCTCCTGTTTGGGGTATTGTTGTTGTTTCTGCTGAAACTCTTTTCTGAAAGAAATTTCGATGGAAAAATCCTGCGTCATCCGGTCTCCTGGGCAATCTGGATCTATCTTTTCTGGTTGTTTCTGACCAGCTTCACCAGCACGATGCCGGTGGTTTCCTTTAAATTCCTGCTGGTGAAAATCTGGTTTGTAACCGCTTTTTACCTGCTTGCCATCAAACTGTTTGAAGAGCCGAAGAACATCCCGACGTTCATCTGGTTCTACATCGCATCATTCCTGATCGTGATCGGTTACACCATTTTCCGCCACACGGGATATGGTTTGTGGAACAAACAGGCGGCCCATTTTGTGATGACCCCATTTTTCAACGACCACACTTCCTACGGCGCGATGCTGGCCATGTTTATCCCGTTCTTGACCTTTTTTTCGTTTAACCGCTTTGGCACGGTGCGGCAAA
>JARKOX010000198.1 GCA_029975525.1 Prolixibacteraceae bacterium
GAATTCGGCCGGATATTTTCCGGCCAGCAAAAAGGCGGCAATATTTTGCAGGAAAGGATTCCGGATCCGGGCAATATCTTCGGTGGTGGTGCCCGCTTTCAAGGCCGAAAAAGTGAGGTCGGTAAAATAGGGCAGATCCTCCTCCACGCTATTCATCGCTTTGCTCTCATAACATTCAAATTCGGCCAGCGACACATAATATTTTCCGGCATCGCCCGAATAGGAATCCGAAATTTCAATTTTTATCCTCCGGGGATTGATTACCGGCGTACGAAAACGCACCACCACCGGGTTGTTCGACAAGGGACTGTTTACGGTGGCCATCTGTACATATGCGGGATTTTCTTCGGTTTTGACCCACACGGTGGCAGTTTTAACAATACCGTTGGAGCCGCTGGTCCGCGGATGGAGCACCACATAGTTGGCAACCGCGGCCTCCTGCGGGTCGAGCTGGTACTCCAGGACGATGGCCGGTTTGCCGGGCATGCCGGCCCAGGGCGAATGGTAAAGTGTGCCGAGCTGTCCGTCGATCGTTTTTTCGGGTTCTTCCCCGCGCTGATACTGGTCGGAAGGAGTGAGCGACACAGAAAGGATCTTAATCTTTTTATCCTTTTCAAAAGCCGAGGTGATCCCCGGGTTGTAATCGCTGCCACCGGTGAGCGATTGCGTCACCACGACGCTGTCGCTCAGCTGGCCGCCTTTGTGGCTGAAAAAAATCTTTCCCGTCCGCGGGGCATCCTGTTCCCGCAGCAACTCCACGTCAAACTCATAACGGTAATCCACCAGGTCGACCTGCGCACTTTTGGTCGAGGGGCGCTGCCTGATCCACGGCTGGGCCGACACAATATTCAGTTCGACATTGGTGGTCACTTCCACCGCAATCGTTTGTGACTTGAAGTCGACATTTTTATTTTTTGATTTGAGCAGGATGACCGGGGTCAATCCCAGCTGGGTGACGCTGATTTCTTGGGCCAGCGTTCCGGCTTTCACCGTCACTTTTGCCGTTCGGAGATCGGGAGAGCGGTTTTCGGAAACCGAAACAGCCACCTGCCGGGGCGATTCGGTTACGGCCGCACTGCACCAGGCCTGGTCGCTGCTGGCCGACCAATTTTCCGCATTGGTATTTACGGCAATATTTTTCACAGCGGCTCCGGCCGGAAAACTTACGGCCAGATCTTTCTCTGCGATTTCGAGGATGCTGCGCGGCGCACTATCTTCTCCCTTGCAGGAAGCATTCAGGATACCCGCAAACAGCATACAAGTGATTATCAACTGTATCTGCTTCATGACGAAAAGAAATTATTTTAACAGACCGAATAAAAAATGCCCTGTACCAGAGAATCCTCTCACGGTTCAACAGTCATTTCCCATAAAAAATACTTTAAAATCCTTCTGACGGCGGTTTTGCCCTGTTACACCAGTGGCAGCCTGCATCCAAAAATGTTTGGGGAGGATGAGCACCGAAACTGCCGGTTCAAAAAAGGTTTCTGAAGAAGAAATTAAGCAGGTACGCTGGTCCGTACCTGCTTAAAAAATAAGAGCTAACAGCCTACTGGACTTCCAACTGCACGCCGCTGCCCTGTTTTTTCCCTTTTACACCGGTGGTGCCGCCGCCTTTGAGGGTCAGTTCAACCGGTTTGTTCATTTTCCAGGAACCTTGGGTAAAGTCGGGGATGTCGACCGAGTTGGAACGGGTGGCAACCGATTTTTCGCTCAGCGGTGCGATGGCGCTCCAGATGGCGGCATCATACACATCCTGATCGAGCGGCAGCCCATTGCGCAGGCAGTCGATCAGACGCCAGTCCATCATAAAATCCATCCCGCCATGACCGCCGACCTGTTTGGCCATTTCGCCAATTTTTTTGACGATCTCGGGGGTGTACTGTTCTTCGAGTTTCTTCATTTCGTCGTCGCTCACCCAGCCGTGTCCGGTAGCAATCCGGGCCGGGGAGGGCCATTTGGAAGCCATTCCTTTGGTTCCGCTCAGCAGGTGAATCCGCGAGTAGGGCCGCGGACTGGTAACATCGTGCTGGATCATGATGGTGCGCCCCTTGTAGGTGCGAACCAGCGTGGTATTCATATTTCCGCGGTACTGTTTGCCGGCAAACTCGCTGTAGAAGCTGTCTTCAGCAGCAAGCTGGTCGGCCATGACCCGCATGTGGAAATCGGCGGTTGACATGGAGGTGAGGTATTCCATCTGGTCGCCGCGGTTGATATCCATAATCTGACAGATTGGCCCCAACCCGTGGGTCGGATAGAGATTTCCGTTGCGGAAGTTCTCTTTCAGCCGCCACATTTCGGCGTACCCTTTTTTGCTGAAGTTCAGGTCGCGCAGGTCGTGGATGTAAGCGCCTTCGCCGTGGATAATCTCGCCAAAGAATCCCTGTCGGGCCATGTTCAGGGTCAGCAGTTCGAAGAAGTCGTAACAGCAGTTTTCCAGCATCATACAGTGCTTTCGGGTGCGTTCCGAGGTTTCAACCAGCTGCCAGCACTCGTCGATGGTTTTGGCGGCCGGCACTTCCACCGCAGCATGTTTACCGTGTTCCATGGCATACACGGCCATAGGGGTGTGTACGGCCCAGGGAGTGGTGATGTAGATCAGGTCGATGTCGGGATTTTCGCACATGGTTTTCCAGGCATCTTTCGATCCGGCGTAGGATTTGGCGCGGGGCAACCCCTTTTTTTGGAGCAGCTGCTGCATCTTCTCTACCCGGTCTTCGTACTGGTCGCACAAGGCCACAATTTCCACCCCTTCGATGAAGGACATCCGGTCGACCGCACCGGGGCCACGCATGCCCAGGCCTACAAAGCCGATTCGTACTTTATCGAGTTTGGGCGCAGCATAGCCGCACATGTTAAACTGCTGCTTGGCGCTTTTTCCTTTTCGTCCGGCGTTGGTTCCCAGATCCAAGGAAGCAGCCTGACCGGCAAATCCGGTAGCTACCAATCCGGCACCCAATAAGGTGTTGCGGAGAAAATCCCTTCTGTTTGAGCTCATCTGGTCTATTTTTTTACGGTTCTACAAAATGGTTGACTGTCGTTATCCTTTAGTTAAGATCTCGTTGCGCCCCTTCGGGCAACGGGAATCAGCAGGATTGGGTACGGAAGGATGGATAAAGAGCGGGGCTGCTTCATCCATCCTTTTTCTGCAAAATTTTAATTTTCTATGGTAAAGAAACAAAAAGTTAACGACAAAACTTTAGTTAGTTGCCCCGTAAACACTGATTTCACCCAGGTGAGTAAAGTTGTTGGGGCCGGCCACGGCTTCAAATTTGAAATAGCGGGCTTTGGGGTTGGAAGTGATCCGGTATTTCTGCGCATTGTTGGTGTTACGGTCAAAGGGAAACTCGCCCAGATCGGTCCAGGTTGTTCCGTCCATGCTGTAATGAAACTTGATTTTATCGGACCCCGACGAACTGCCCTGCCGGCGGAAACACTCGAACCGACTGATGGTAACCGCCTGGTGCATATCGATGATAAACCAGTGCGGATAGCCGGGCGAAGCGCCCTGCCACTGCGAGTGCCAGAACGAATTGATGTTGTCGTCGATGGCATGAATTACACGGCCGTTTGACGGGCCTTCGCCACTCGCCTCTTCCGAAGAAAAGCTCACCACGGTCCACTGCGATTTGCTGATCTTCTCTTCTTTCAGCGGGGTAATTTCAAAAGTCCGCACAATGGAGTTGTTGTTGGCTTTGTCCGAAACCACCACATCAAAATTCCGCAAGGTAGAAGCCAGTCCGGAGATGTAACCTTTCCCCGATTCGTCGGCGACAAAGAGGCTGCTGGTTTTCTTTCCGGCATCGTCTTTATAACTTACCTTAACGGTAACCGGCTTGCCGGTTTCGTTCTCCCACGAGACGATAGCCCCGCCAAAATCGGGAACCATCTCAACGGTGCTGATAACATTGGCAAAAGCCGGCTCCAGCGGGGTAGCCGTAATGGTTACCGGCGCGGAAGCCTCGCCCGTGAAACTGTAGGAAGTCAGGGAGAACGTATAGGCCTGGGTGTCGGCAAAACCGATAATGGTATCGCCGCTGGCATAGCGGCTCACTTTACGGCTGCGGTTGACCCCTTTGGAGTCGACAAAGCTGATGTCGACGTAATAATAGTTCTCGTCAGACGGATTGGTCCAGTCCAGCAGCACCTCGCCATAACCCGAGGCGGCTTCAACGTCGGTAACCTGTCCGGGAGGGACACCTTCTCCCTTTTCTTTGCATGACGATGCAACCAGCATAACCATCAAAATCCCCAAGAAATAATATATGTTTTTCATTTGTCTGTATTTTAGTTTTTCGATTCAGGTATAACAGGCCGCTTACTTTTTCCGTCAGTAAAAATTTATTGACGAACCCGTTACAGCGCTGTTTAAAAAAAATTACTCATTTTCGGCTACCCAAAGCGCATTCTGGGTCAGTTTTGGATTTTTATCAATTTCAGACTGCGGAATCGGCATGAAATACATTTTATCGCTCCACACCCGTGTTTCAAACACATAGTCTTCGTTCCAGAATCCGTCAGCTTCGGTTTTGTAAACATCCATCCCATGTTTGGGGCCACCTTCCCGTTCAGCAACCAGCCAGCGGCGGTTGTCGAAGTAGCGGTGCCCTTCGAAGGCCAGCTCGATACAGCGTTCCCGCCGGATCAGCTCTCTGAGTTTGCCGGTTGTGAGGGGAATTCCGGCTTTGCTGTAGGCCGACCGGACATCGGGAAGCTGCACCCGGTCCCTGAGTTCATCCCAGTATTCAAACACGGCAGCCTGGCTCGCCGGATTTCCGCCTGTGCCGGCATAATATTCCAGCGCCGCCTCGGTGTAGTTCAGCAGCAGTTCGGCATACCGGAAAATATTGACGGCGTAGTCACCCTTACTGGTTTTGTTGTCGGTTTTACCCACAAACTTGATCGAGAGGAAGCCGGTGGTCGTAAAGTCTCTACCGGTTTTGCTGGCATAGCCGTCGGGGCCGTCAAAAAACGGGCGGTACCAGATGTAGTCGGTCCAGTTGGTGGTGGTATTGTAAGCCCAGCGGGTGTTGAAACTTTCGGTTTCATTTCCCAGCGTGGCGTAGGAATATTGTCCGGGGAATAAAATATTGACATAGAAGCGCGGATCACGGTTCTTGAATTTTTTATACAACCGGATATTGTTGTTGTTTTTCACATACGTTTCGAAACCGGTAGCGGCCTGGTAAGCCGGGTCGTCTTCGGGCATCAGGCCGTTGGCCATGAAATACTCTTCCACGTGTTCCCAGGTGGGGCAAACTCCCGAATATCCGCTCCACGAAATGGGGAGGGCGTGTGACCGGATGTTGCTGGTCGAAAAATTTTGTTTGTAGAACACATTTTCGGAGCTGGGATGGCCGCCACGTGCGTAGTTGAAGACATTCCAGTAGGCATCGTAGCCATTTTTAACGGAAGCGCTTGCCCCAACTTTATAGAGGCCCAGATTAGCCGACCCACACACCTGAATCGCTTCTTTGGCAATATCCATCGCTTTTTTCCACTTTTCAGGATTGAAAGTGGAGCTGATCAGCTCTTTTCCTTCGTGGTTTTTCGGCATCAGGTGCTTCATCTCTTTTCCGTCGGGGCCGGTCATCCCGTTGTAAAGCGGGCTGGCGGCAAACAGCCAGAGGCGGGCACGCAGAAACCAGGCCGAACATTTGCTGGCGCGGGCGGCGCGTTCGGTTGACGAAGAGGTGTAGAAGAGGTCGAGATGGTCGATACTTTTTACGAGCAGGCTGTCGATAAAATTGACACACTCGTCGAAGTGGGCGCGCGGAATCCCTTCTCCCATTTTGGCTGTCAGCTCGTTACCTTCATAAATTTTATCGAGCAGCGGCACCGGCCCGTACTGCTGCACCAGCAGGTAGTAGTAATAGGCCTGGAGGAAATAGGCTTCGCCTTTCCACCACGAACGTTCATCTTCGGTCAGTTTCTCATCCTGGCATTCGTCAATCCGGTTGATAAAATACTGAGTGGTACGGATCTGTTTATAGAAACTCCCCCAATGGTTCCATCTCAATGTCGACTGGCTGTATTGTCCCACGTCTTTGTAGTGGGGTGCGTAGTTGCTCCAGTTGTAGTCAGCCTCTTCGGTAGCGAGCCCCGGATTTGAGGTGAATTCAATGGTTGAGTAGTGGTACGAGTAGATCTGGGTGAGTACTTTCACCACATCATCTTTGGATTTGAACAAGTTGGCCTCGCTCAGTTTTTCCTCGGGAACCTGATCAAGAAAGTCGGAACAGGACGCCAGGACAAACGAGGCTAAGCATAAGAGGATCGCTTTGTTGATAATTTTATTGAGTGCTTTCATGATTCTTAAAATTTAATTTCAAGTCCGACATTTATAACTTTCTGAATCGGGTAATACATCCCCGTAGAACTCTTGGATTCGGCATCCCACCACTTGAAAGGAGAGAAAGTGAGCAGGTTCAGCCCGTTGGTATAAAACCTCATACTTTTGATTTTATACCGCTGCATCAGTTGTTTCGGAATAGAGTATCCCAATTCGACCTGTTTCAGCCTGACATAACTGCCGTCTTTGAGCCACCAGGTTGAGTTCACGTAGTTTTTGTCCTGTGCGCCGATGCCCAGGCGGGGGAAGTCGGCGTCGAGGTTTTGGGTTGCTTCGCTCCAGTAGCTGTCGGCAATGACCGTCAGCACGTTTCCGCGGTTTTCTTCTGGGAAAGCCTTCGGTTTGGCAAAAAACGACACCCGTCCGGCGCCCTGGAACAGCAGCGACATATCCCAGTTTTTGAAAAAGACATTGGTCCCAAAACCGTACGTAAGTTCAGGAATCGTTGGATTTCCGATATACACACGGTCAAACTCGTCGATCACCCCGTCAAGGTTCACGTCTTTGTACTTGATATCGCCGGGTTTTGAAGCCCCGCCCAGGGTGGTTTGGCTGGGTGAGTTATTAATTTCAGCCTGGTCCACAAAAAGACCTTCGGCGATATATCCCATCTCCCGGGCATAGGGCTGCCCGATCTGCGACTGGTAGGCATACTTCTTGGTCTCCTCGCCGTTGGCCAGGATCTCGTTTTTCGAGAAGGTGAGCGTCCCTTTAAAATTAACCGTCAGATCTTCCGAGAGCTGTTTGGAATATTCGAGGAAGGCATCCATCCCCTTGTTTTCCATCTCACCGGCATTGGCATACGGATTGGTGCTGAAACCGAAAATATCGGGCACTTTGGTGAGCTGCACCCAGATATCCTTCCGTTTTTCGTAGAAAATATCGGCGTTCAAGACAAAATTTTTCAGGAAATGGAGTTCGATCCCCAGGTCGGTTTTGGCAGCTTTTTCCCAGGTTGCATCGGGATTACCATAGTAGGTGATATTGATCCCCGAACCGTAACCGTAACCGTATCCATTATTGGTACCGAAACCTACGTTGGTGCTGGTGGCCTCTACCCGGGTGAGATAAACAAAGCGGGAGTTGAGCCCGTCGTTCCCCACAATACCGTGTGACAACCGGATCTTCATGAAGTCAACCACCGGTTTCATAAATTCGGTAAAAGATTCTTTGGTCGGGATCCAGCCCAGTGCAAAAGAGGGGAAGAAACCGTAACGTTTTCCGGGAGCAAAGTTTTCCGAGCCGTTGTAACCAAAGTTAAATTCGGCAAAATATTTTTCATCCAGCGAGTAGGTGGTTCGGCCGGTTAATCCCTGGTGCCGCTGGGGAACAGATTCGTAAATACCGCCCAGCGAAGGGAAAGTTTTGTCGCTCTGGTTGTACAGCAGCAAACCTCCCACCCCGTGTCTTCCGAAATTGCGGTTGTAATTCAGGCTCATCTCCACATAAACCGAACGGTCGGTGTAAGGAGCGCTGACCGTCCGGGTCAGGTAGTCGTGGTAGGAAGTGCTGTTGGGTTCCTGGTCCTGGTAGTTGTACTGGCCGTTTTCGTTGGTCAGGATCGGGCTGCCATCTTCGTTGTAGCCGTATGGAATCACCAGGTAAGGACGCGGGGCCATCTCGCGTTTAATGTTGGCGGAGGTGTAGGCGTCGAATGCAAACAGTCCGCGGGCGGTTAATCCCTGGGTGATAAAGGAAAGATCCTGCGAAATATTGAAGTTCGACTGTACCGTTGAATGGTTTTCGGTGGTGAATCCCGAGCGGGCCAGCAGCTGATAGGGGTTGCGTCCCATGCCGTAAGGATAACCGGGCACCTTGCTCTTGTCGGGGTAAGTCATCGGGAACCAGGTTGGCGGCACCTGCTGCATCCACGAAAAGATGGTGCTGGTGGCAGTTCCCGGGTAGTTGCGGTCTTCCAGAATAGCGACCAGGTTGGTTGAAAGAATGGTGGTTGGGGTGATGTTCATGTCAACATTTGCCCTGAAATTGTATCGTTTTACGTTGATGTTGTTGTTGTAGCTTACGCCGCCAAACTCCTTGAACATCCCGTTTTGGTTCAAAAAAGCGCCCGAGACAAAATAACGCACCCGTTCACTACCGCCGGAAGCATTCAGGGTAACCCGTTCGCTGGGCGACCAGTGCGAAATCAGCTCCTTCATCCAGTTCACATTCGGATAGTAGTAAGGATCAAAGCCGCTGGCCGTGCGCTGGATCTGCTCTTCGGTAAAAAGCGGGTTTTTGCCGCTGTTGCGCAGGGCTTCGTTCTGCAGGGTCATGTAGGCCGGACCATCGACAAAATCGGGCAACTCCAGCGGGTCCGACAAGCTGGTTTCCATTCTCAAGTTGATTTGCGGCGCGCTGATTGAACCTTTTTTGGTGGTGATCAGGACTACGCCGTTGGCACCACGCACCCCATACACAGCGGTAGCGGTGGCGTCTTTCAGGATGGTAAAGTCGGTGATCTCTTCCGGGTCCACATTGTCGAGGTTACGCTCTACCCCGTCAACCAGAATCAGCGGGCTGGTATTTCCGGTAAAGGTGTTCACCCCACGGATCCAGAACTGGGCGCCATCGTATCCCGGCTCACCGGAACTCTGAACGGCAACAATACCGGCCAACCGGCCTGCCAGCGAGGTACTCAGCGTACGGGTCGGCTGCTTGAGCTGTTCGGTTTCGATACGGTCGACCGAGCCGATCACACTGGCTTTGCGCTGGGTGCCGAACCCCACCACCACCACTTCGTCCACGCCTACCGTTTCGTCGTCCATGGTCACGTCAAACCTCGCCTGCGAGCCGATCTCCAGCTCTTTGGTCTTCATCCCCACGAAGGAAAAAACCAAGGTTTTGGCATCGGCCGGAAGCGACAGCTGAAAGGCTCCGTCTGGCTGGGTAACCGTACCAACGGTGGTTCCTTTCACCACGATGGAAACCCCCGGCAGCGGTAATCCCTTGTTGTCTTTTACCAGACCGGATACCACTTTGCGCTGCTGCACCGTCGACAACTTGGCCGACAAAGTATTGAGCTGCTCCAGGTCTTCCCTGTCGTAGAGAAAAACCTGCCGGTCGTCAATCAGATAGGCCACCTGGGTTCCTTTGAACAACTCATCGAGGATCGTCTCAACCGACTGTCCTTTCACCGAAATGGTTTTGTTGGAAACCTGCCGGATCAGATTGGCATCGTAAATGAAAATAAACTCGCTGGTGTTTTCAATAGCAAGTAAAATCTGCTCAACTGCTGAATTCTCAATCCGCAGGTCGATTTTGGTCTTCTGCGAATAGGAACTTGCTGACAGTGTTAAGGAGCCGACTAACATGAAAAATGTTATCCACTTCATTTTCAAATACATTTTTCTCGCCTGCCTTTGGAGTTCGGCAGGCACCAGAATTCGTACTTTTTTCATAATTTTGGTTTACTTGTGATTAAACATATTGCCTTAAAGGCAGATGATTTATCAGTTCCGGTTGATGTTGCGAGCATCAGCCGGATTTTTTTATCTCAGTTTATAAAAATATACTTCTCCTCCTGTTTGGCTAACCGGAGCTTGGCCAGCACGGCGATCCCCTTCAGTACCCGTTCCGGATCTTTTTTCAGATCGAGTTTGCCGGTAATTACCGTTGAAGGAAGGACTCCCCTCATCTCAATCTCGATGTTGTAATACCGGGCCACCCGTCCGAGCAGCTGATCCAGCTTTTCGTTGTTAAAAGTAAGATGCCCGTAGATCCAGGAGATGTAGTTTTCGGGATAGGCCACTTCCTGCACTTCGCAGCCACCCTTCTCTCCGGAATAACTGCCCTGCTGGTGCGGTTTCAAAATCACTTCGCGCGAAAAAACGCCTCCTTCCGAAAGCCCAACTTTTCCATCGAGCAGCATTGCCGAATAAATACCCTCTTTTTCGAAAGCCTGGACATCGAAGCGGGTTCCGTAAACCCTGGATGAGAAGCGGTCGGTTTTCACAATAAAAGGTTTCTCCGGATTGTGGGCCACCTCAAAATAAGCCTCGCCGTGCAGGTACACCTCCCGGTTCTTTCCCCGGAAAACCGGCGCATAAACCAGCCTCGAACCGGAGTGAAGCCACACTTTGGTACCGTCGGAAAGGGTAAGGTTGATGTTCACCCCGTAGGGCACGATGATCTGGTTGAAGGCTTCGGCGCCAATCTCCTGCCGGAGCTGTGCCGTGTCGTTAATTCCCACGCTGGCCCCGTCGCCGGAGTAGGCTACCGAGCTACTTTCACCATCAACCGGCACCTGCCGGCCGTCGGCCAGGATCAGCCCGGGCTGCAAGGAGTCGGGGAGAAAGGTGCCGGCAAACTTTTCAATTTCCGAACGCTGGGTCAGCAGCAAAGCGGTTACCCCCAACGCCACCACCACCAGAACCGCGGCAGCGGCCCGCCAAAAAAACATCCTGCGCACGCGGCCCCGTCCCGAAACAATCCGGCTCCACACCTTCTCGCGCTGCCGGTCGGAGAAGTTCTCGGTTTTATTTCTGATCCCCTGTAACACTTCTACGGCCAGATCAATTTGTGCGGTATTTTCGGGGTATTCTTCTTTTAAACGTTTGATATACCCTGAAGAACGTTCCGGGTCGTTTACCTGCTCAACAAACGGAGGGTCGAGCATAAAATCGGTAAAATCCCAGTTATGTTTATCCTTCAGCATCATTATCCTTGGTTTGATCATTCACTTATAAAGAGTGCCGGGAACGGCAAACATAGACACAACTTTTCATCTTTCTTACAAACACCTGACTACCAACAGCCTCTATCTGTTTTTTCTTGTTTCTCAAAAAGCTCTTTTTGCAAAAAAACTCCAAAAAAAACCGGAAACCTCGCCGAGGCCCCGGAAACTGCTTCCTGACGGGAGACCCAACTAACGAAATGGGGAAAAAATCCGCCGGAAAAAACAGACAAACAAATTGATCCCTGTGATATTGAGCTGGTCAAATTCCGACCGGATACTCTTTACCGCACGGTAAACAGTTGTCCGGCACGATTCAACACTGATGTTCATCGTTTCTGAAATCTCCTCGTAGGTCAGGCCGCAATCATAGCGCATGTAAAGCACCTCCTGTTGTTTGGGGGTCAGTTTCTGCAAACTCCGCAGCAAAGCTTTTTTCATACTCCACCGGCTCTCTTCCTGCACGATTTTATCCTCAATCGTATAAGAGGGTGCAAAATTGATCTCGCCGGACTCAACTCCCAGCGAAAGCTTCCGGCTGTGCCGGATCTGCTGAAACAGCTCATTCCGGAAAGAAATGGTAAGATAAAAACGGACATTATTGACCCTTCGGAGCTTGCTTCCCGATTTGATAAGATTGGTAAAAACATTCTGAATGGCATCTTCGATGAGATGATCCTCGCTGGTAAACCTTCGGCCGTAATTGAATAAGTAGTCGAAATAACCATGATAAACAACCGACAGCGCTTTCATGCTGCCACTGTTTACAAAATCATCCCACGCTGCTTCATCCCTGATTACTGCTGTTTTTACTTTCAACATTTTTCAGAAAAAACTTTACCGCTAAAATAAACTCAAACTGTAGAAATAAACACTGACAGTTCTCAGCCACGCTCCTCCCCTATCAGCGAAGCCGCCGGAAGGTCTAAAAACAAGAGCGCATCCGGATGCTTCCGCAACACCGAAGCCGGGCAGGCGGTCGACACCTCACCAAACAAGGTGTGGTAGACGGCGGCAGCCTTCCGCTGGTCGGGCACCACGCAGCTGATCGTTTTGCAGCTCATAATGGCCGGAATGGTGAGGGAAACAGCTTCGCGCGGAACATCGTCGAGGGAGGGAAACCACCCCTCGCCAAACTGCTGCATCCGGCAGGCGTGATCCAGTTCCACCACCTTCACCAGGCGTGCGTCGTTGAAGTCGGCCACCGGAGGATCGTTAAACGCAATGTGGCCGTTTTCGCCGATGCCGATGCAGGCTACATCCACCGGATGGGTTTTCAGCAGCGCCTCGTAGCGCCTGATCTCTTCCTCCAGGTTCGGGGCATCGCCGTTGATCAGGTAAACCTTTCCGGGATTTACCAGGTCCAGAATACGCTCTTTCAGATATTTCCGGAAGCTGGCCGGATGCTGGTCCGACAACCCCTTGTACTCGTCGAGATGAAAAACGGTGATCTTCTTCCAGTCGATGTCGCGTTTTCTAAGCGACTCCAGGAAGAGGAACTGGGAAGCGCCGGTAGCCAGGATGAGATTGGCGGCTCCGCGCTGATGCAAAGCCTCCTGTAATTTACCGGTTACAAAATCGGCGGCGGCAACGCCCATTATCTGGTTATTTTCAAAAATCCTGACCTGCAAAAGCTCTTTGGCAAACGACTGCTGGATTACCTGTTCCATGATGATGCGGTTTTATGGTTTAGAAAATATCAATGATGGCATAATAACTTGTCAGAAAAGAGAAGAGGATAACGGCCCATATTCCGACATTTTCGCGGAGGGTGGCCCGGTTTTCTCCCATCAGGTTTTCACGGTTAATGAGGATCAGAACCGGAATGGCCACTGCCGGCAGAATCAAAGCCTGAAACGCCTGGGAAAAAATCATGAGCGCCGGTGGACGCTGTTCCAAAAATACCGTTCCGAAAGAAAAAACAAACGCGCCCAGAATCATCAGCCGCGACGAGGTGGAGTGGATATTGCGCGGCCTGCCGGTGTAATCGGCAACCAGCCAGGGCGCAATCAGCACGATGGGAAAAATGGTTGAGAGTCCGGCCCCGACAATTCCGAGGATAAGAATAAAAGCGGCAATTTTACCCCCGATGGGTTCAAACAGGTAGATCATTTCGACCGTATTTTCCAGCCTGATCCCCATCACATTCAGCGTTCCGGCAGCAACCGCCATAATCACGCCGCTCAGGAAAAGCATCATCGCCGCCGACACAAAGGAGTCCCGTTTTTCAGCTTTCAGGTCTTTGATGGTCCACCCTTTTTCGGCGACTACCGTGCTGCGCATGATGAACACCGCCGCCGAACAGGTGGTTCCGGCAATGGCGGCAACCAGTCCGAAAGCGCCCGGAGAGTCGGGGATTCCGGGGATCATCCCCTGGGCAATGGCGCCAAAGCTGGGCTTCACCAGGATAAACACCACCAGGAAGGAGAGCCCCATCAGAATCACAAAAAAGGTGAGTACTTTTTCAAACGACTGGTAACGGCCAAACCACAACAGGAGGTAAAGCAGGATACAAAAAAAGAGGATGATCCAGAAGGTATGGACCACCAACCCGCCCGCCAGCATGCGGATCCCCTCCTGCACCAGCTCGGCCACAATTCCCATCACCCCGATGAGGGCCAGTAATTCGCCGATGATCAAAGAAACGAGCACATAAAGGGCAATGATCCATCCCCTTTTAAACTCCGTGCGGATATTGTTGAGGGCGGTTTTCCCCGTTACGATGGTTACCTTTCCGTAAGCGACCATCAGCACAAAGGTGAACACACACGACAGAAAAAGCGCCCAGAAAAGAGTCATCCCATGTTCGGCGCCGGTTTTGGCCATGGTAGTAACACTGCCCGTACCAATATTGTACCCAATCAAAAAAAGGCCCGGTCCAACGGCACTCAGGGCAAGCAAAATCTTCTTATTCAATTTCTTTTTCACAAGTATATTTTTTCAGTTAGTTGTCATTATGCTCAAAAAACGATTGTCCGGCTTTTCCGTTTTTAACCGGACTACGGATTGGCTTCATACACCAGCTCGCCGGCCACGTAGGTTTTGACGATATGGAGATCGCGTTTTCCGACGGTAAACAGGATCAGGTCGGCCCGCTTGCCCGGTTTAAGCTCTCCCCGGTCATGCAGTCCGTACAAAGCGGCCGGATTGGCGCTGGCCATCCGGACGGCCTCGCCCAGCGTGCAACCGGTGACTTCCATTATTTTAACCACTCCCCGACTGATGGGGGTTGCCGATCCGTAAAGCACATTTTGCGCCGGAAAACGGAGCATCCCGTCGCTGGTAAGCTCGATGGTTTCGCCATCCTCATTTTTGTACTGTCCGGGAGGGAGGGCGGCAAAGCTGGTAACATCCGACGTGATAATGGTTTTTTCGGGACCTTTAACTTTGTAAAAAACGGCAATCTCTTCATCGAGCAGGTGAAAACCGTCGCAGATGAGGCTGGCCGACAGTTGTTGGTTGGCTAACTGCGGCCACAAAGGGTTGACATGCCGGTTGATCATATTGGCACAGCCGTTTCCCAGATGGGTGGCCACGCTGGCGCCGTTCAGCACGGCCTGGTCCACAACTGCCCGGCCGGCATTGTGGTGCCCCAGGGCAACGGTAACCCCCATTTCGGTACAGCGGCGGATGAACTCCATCGCCCCGTCCTGCTCGGGCGCCACGGTAACGGTCAAAATTGCCCTTCCGGAAGCTTCGTAGAGATCGAGGAACTCCTGCCAGTCGGGTTTGCGTACATATTTCAGCGGATGCGCCCCCCGGTATCCGTCGACGGGCGAAATAAAAGGCCCTTCCAGATGAAAGCCGGGAATGGAGCCGCGCAGTGCCGGGTCATTTTTCGCGCCGGCCAGGATGGTGAAATTTTTCAGCAGCACCTCCCGGCTGTTGGTGGTGAGGGTGGGCAAATAGGAGGTTACTCCTTTTTTCCAAAGTTCGCGGGTGGCTTTGCGAACGCCTTCGGCTGTCAGCTCGCTGCCTCCGAAGGTAAACGAAACGCCGGCAAACCCGTTCACCTGGTTGTCGATCAGTCCAGGGGCGATGTAAACGGCCTGGCGCTCGTCCGACAACTTTTTAAGTGGCTGCACACGGACAATCTTGCCCTCCGCAATTTCCACCGAAACCGGAGAGCCGTCCAGACAGGAGAGCCCTTCTACAATTTGCTGCGCCTGCAGCATACTCCCCCATCCAACAGAGGAACCAACAAAAAAAACGGATAGAAATAATTTCCGGGAAAGGCTTCGAATGGTTTTCAGTTTTTTCATATCAGGTTTAGAAATCTTACCGGTTTGGGTTACTAAGATAATTTATTCCGGCAATTTCGAAAACCGGTGCCGGCCCAACCAGCCGGCTTCCTTTTCGGAAGAGTGTGGGGATTGTTCTAAAAACCAGAAGGTTTACCGGATCATTTTCTCCGGATAAAGGGGTGAAAAAATCTGATGATTTTTTGAAGTGCTATTTTCCGAAGCAATAAACAACGCCATCCGAAGCGCCCAGCACAAATTTTCCGTCGGCCAGGGCGGGATTGCTGATAATTGCCGAACCGATCTCATATTTCCAGGCTGCTTTTCCATCGGCGAGGTCGAGGAGGATCAGGTCGCCGCGCATATTGGCCACCAGCGCCTGTTTGCCGGCAACCACCGGCGAAGCTTCCACCCGGTTGCCGGTATTGTAACTCCACAGCAGTTTGCCGCTGTTTTTGTCGAAGCAATAGACATTTTTATCGTGGCTGGCCGTAACCACGCGGTTTCCGGCCAAAGCGGGGGAGGCGATAAACGGGAGGTGCACCTTTTCATCTTTCCATTTCCAGGCAATTTTACCATCCTGAATTTCCACCCGCGAAAAGCAGCCATCGTAGTCGCCCACAAAGGCGACCCGGTTTTCGAGCGCCACCGAGCCGGCCACGTAAGTTGCCACATTGATCTTTTCATCCGCCTGTCCGGTGGCAATATCCACCACGTGCAAAAAACCGTCGCAACCGCCAAAAATGGCTTTTCCGTGGTGGACAGCCGCCGCACCGTTGATAAAATTGTCCGATTCATATTTCCATTTGACCTTGCCGGTTGCGGCATCCACGCAGTGGAGATAGTAGTCGTAACTACCCACCAGCAAAAAGGTCGAATTCCCGCTTTTCCACCAGTTGGCCGAACCGATAATCTGGTTTTCGGTTTTGTATTCCCAAAGTTTTTTGCCACTGCCCAGGTCGAGCGCGTAAAAAGTGCCGTCGAGGTTTCCCACATACACCCGGTTGTCGAGGATCAGCGCCGAAGCTTCGATGGAGTTGGGCGTTTCAAATTTCCAGAGCAGCTTCCCGTCCATGCTGAGGCAGTAAACCGTTCCGTTGGTGGAGGTGACCACCATTTTATTGCTGCACACCACCGGCGAAGATTTGATCATGTCGCCGGTTTCAAATGTCCACAACAGTTTGGGCTGCGCCGGACACGCTACCTGCGAAAGGCCGGTCAGATGCTGGTTTCCGCGGAAGATATTCCAGCAACCGGTTTCCTGTGCCGCTGCCGAAACCTGCCAGAAAAAATAAACGACAAATAATGAAACGATGCTTCTCATGGATAAAATTATTTTTAACGACCGTACCTGGCGCTCTTTAACAAAGCTCCATCCGCAAAGTAAAAAATAATTTTAAAACAACCGCTCCGAAACTGCTCCGCGCTGTCGCCGGAGAGCGGACTACTGCCCGCTGGCGCGCACCAGCGTTGTTTCACGGGTAAGCCCGTCGTGGAACGACACTTCAAGGGTAGTGGTCTTGTCGCCGCTGTTTACAATCCTGAAAAATTCGCTTGCCTGTTTCAGCTGCCACTGTCCCTCCAGCCGGATCAGCGCCCGGGAAGGATTTGAGGGATGGTGATACCACGGATAGGAATAGATGCTGCGTTCGATCCGTTTACCATTCTCGTCGAGGGTAACATCGGCAGGGCCTTCGTACAGGTGCAGATCCGGATCGCAGGCGCTCAGCTGCAACTCGTCTGCATCGGCGCGGGTCATCACCATCACCGGAGCCGTTGCCGCCCGCACCACTCCGTGTGCCACCGAATCGTTCGCCTCAAACAGGGCGTACGCGGTAATCCGGGTGGCAAAGTCATACACAATGTGGGCACGGGCATCTTTCTGCAAAACCTGGTAAGGTTTGCTGCCGGTCGCCCACAATCGGTTCAGTTCTTTAAGCTCCCTCTTTTCGGGCTGCACACACATCAGGTATTCGTAGGCTGCATCTTGGGGAGCTTTTCCATGTTGCAGCACGGCGCTCATAAAATCGCCTTCGGTCAGCTTTTGGGTCGACTGGTCGTGGGAATACTGATGTTTTTTCTCCACACTCACCGCATCATTTCCGGCCGGAATAAAATAGCTGATCTGCTGATTGTCGGAAAGCCAGACCGCCTCCGGCTTTTCGAGGCGGGTGTGAAACGGGAAGCCGGTTATCTTCTTTCCGCCGATGGTCAGGGCATCCCCTCTTTTCGGCAGCACATTCTGAAAGAGAACTGTTTCGGTTGGAAAGTCGGCGTTGCGGTTGCTGATGTTGCTTCCCAGGCAGACAATCCGGTTGTCGAAAAAGAAATAACTTTTCAGGGCCCGGTGTGAGCCGTTGTACTTGTCGTGCTCGTGCAGTTTAAAGGCATACATCCCCTGCTGCTGCTGAAAAGACAACCCTCCGGCAAACGCCTCATCCGAAAAGAGCATCTCTTCATATCCGGAAAAGCGGTCCACATTCCGCACGTCGGCTTTCAAGTGATCAAAGGGGAGATGGATGATGGTGGTTCCGGGCCAGCGGTTCCAGTCCCATCCGTTGAGCTGGTATCCACTGCCCAGGTTGGTTACCGGTTTGCCGCCGCCCATCACCTGAAGGTAACCGTGGGCAAGATAACGGCCATACCAGTTGGCGTTGAGGTATATTTCGGCTGCCCAGATGTAGCGGCTGTGCCCGCGGACAGTAGCCAGCCACTCGCCCCGCCGGTGAATGCCCAGAGAGGCGTAGTTCATCGCCCAGTTTCCCTGCGGAGCCGGTTCGACCTGGATCCCCTTCGCGGCAAATATCTTTTTATACTCATCCGCTCCGTCAAAAGCGGTCAGGCGCAGATAGGCCCCCGCCAGTTCGCTGTCGATTTCCGAAGATTTATCGGGGGTACCGCACAGCGCCAGTTTGGCAAAATGCCAGGGCACCAGCTCGCCGGTTCCGCGCGGATGGCGTCCGGAAATGCTAAGGGGCCACTGTTTCTGGTTGCAGTACAACCGAAACTGCAGCAGCGCTTTTTGCAGGTTCCGGTGGCCGGTGCGGCTCACCTCAAAACTGGTATTGTTCAGGAAGGAGACCATGTTCACAGCCCCGTCCAGCCCGCCGATGGCATACGCCGGATAGTGGTTGGCATGGTGGAAAATGGAGCCATCGGCTTTGAACGAATCTTCCAGACCGTCGGCCAGCTGCAGGCCATTGTCGATGTAGCGGGAAAAACTGCGGAGCCAGGTAACCTTCTCCGGACCATCGGGGAGCATCAGAATGCTGGCCAGCCGCCCCATTACCGACGTGTTAAAGGCATCGATGCTGATGCCGCTGGTTTCAGGCGCTTTTTTCACCTCTCCCACCCCCGAAAACCACTCCATCGCCTTTTGTGCCGGCACTGCCAGGCCGGCCTCCCCCAGCTCGGCACGCATCAGGAACAATGCCGGGTAGTAATTCCGCAGGCCGTATCCCAGGTGGTGCAACGTGCCCATGCCCGATCCCTCCTGCCAGCCCTGGTCAAACAGGTGGCGGACCATCAGCAGAAACATCTGCTTCAGCTCGTCCCGCCAGAGAGGCTCCGGACAGGAACGGTATCCACGGGCCAATTCATACATCAGTTCCGAATAAGCCTGTACCTCCTTTTGGTGTTTGACATAGAACCCCTGCCACTCCACATCCAGTTTCTGAAACACTTCGGAATAGCGGATAAACCAAATAGACTTGCCGGTGATGCCACTGTCGGTTGCGGTAATCTGATAGCTGTCGAACCGCTCCTTCAGTTTGCGGAAACGGGCGGGGGTAATTTCGAGCGGGAGGTTCACTTCGTTTTCAAAACGGGCTTCAATCTCCCGGATCTGCGAAATCTCTTCGGCGGTAATCTGCGGGGCAACGGGAAGGTCAAACTGATATTGGCTGGAATTGTACAGCTGCAACCAGTGATTCTGGGTAGTCCGGTTTACAAACGGGACCTGGTAGTCGGCCGTGTGCCACCGGCTGTCGGCGGCAACCGAGAGGATCACCTGGTCGAAAAACAACCGGCCTGCCGGCACCGGCGGCGCCTGGATCTCCAGCCGGTTCATCCCCTCAACCGGGGTGCCCTCCATGTCGCGTTCAAAAGCAACCCACGCTCCCCGCCATCCGGTAAAGTTGAGTGAATACTCAAAGCTGCAATTGGTTTTTCCATCGGTTTGAAAACTGAATTTTAACTTCTGGTCGATGGCCTTTTCGTTGTAAATCCAAAACACAAAGGTCGAAATTGACTGGTCTTCTGCGTTGGGCCGAAACGGCTGAAACCCGACCGGCGCATTAAAAAAGAGACTGCCTGTTCCGTTCCAGCTCCATTCCAGACTTTTTTCCCCGTCCTTGTAATGACGGGAAGAGATCCTCACGGCCGAGCCGGGAGAGGCAGCAACAAAACCGGGCATGTCCTGCTCAAACGAAATTACCGATGGATGTTCGATATCCTGCGAATAAGCAGCAAGGCAGAAAAAGAGCAAACAGACGCCCATCCACAGTTTTAGTCCTGTAGTCATTTGTTTTGGATTTTACAGTTGAAAATAAATGTTAGTTTTCCAGATTCATTTTTCGCCGGAGCGCTTCGAGGAAATAGTAATCGGCATAATTCAGCGGCACGTCGATTTCGGCGCCATGCGGGATACTGCCTACCGAATGTTTCAGCATAAAGAAATTGTTGGTGCCTGCTTCGGCGCGGTAGGCCGGAGAGTTGAGGCTGGCCATGATCTGGTCGGCTTTGGCCAGATAGGTTGCTTTTTTGTCTGCAGAAGCGTAGCTGCCCAGTTCGTAGAGTGCCGAAGCAATAATGGCAGCGGCAGAGGCATCACGCGGTTCATCGGGAATGCGGGGGGCATCGAAATCCCAATACGGCACCAGGTCTTCGGGCAGCCGCGGGTGGTTGAGGATAAAATCGGCGACCTGCTGGGCCTGCTCCAGGTAGCGGGGATCTTTGGTTTCGCGGTAGCAAACCGTGTAGCCGTAAACAGCCCACGCCTGTCCGCGTGCCCAGGCCGATTCGTCGGAATAGCCCTGTGCGGTGTTTTTCTTTCTGACCTCGCCGGTTTCCGGATCGTAGTCCACCACGTGCCACGAGCTGTAATCCTCCCGGAAATGGTTTGCCATGGTTTGGTCGGCGTGGCTCACCGCAATGTGGTAAAAAGTGGAGTCGCCCGTAAACGCCGTTACCCTGAACAGCAGCTCCAGGTTCATCATATTATCAATAATAACCGGGCACTTCCAACCCCGGGTTGCCTGCCAACCCCGGTCGGCATCCCACGACTGGATAACGCCGGCAGCCGGGCGAAAGCGGGTGCAAAGCGACCGGGCGGCCTGGATCAGCACCTCTTTGTACTCCTGCTGGCCGGTTAACCGAAAAGCGTTACCGTAGCTACAGTTGATCATGAACCCAACGTCGTGGTGCCAGGTCAGGAATTTTACCGAATCGAGCGACTCGGTAATTTGAACAGCATACTCTTTCAAGGCTTCGTTACCGTTCATTTCGTAGAGATACCACAGGGTTCCCGGAAAAAATCCGCTGGTCCAGTCTTCCCGGTCTATGTAAGCCGTTGTTCCGTCTTTTTTAATGGTGCGCGGGTTTAATACTTTTCCGCTTTTGGCGATCTCGGCCAACTGAAGCCCAATCTGGCGGGAAGCATAATCCAATATCTCTTCGTTTCCGCCCTGCGGACTGTTTTGCATTTTGCATCCTCCCACGGTTACCGATAGCAACACCAGGTAAACCAACCATTTCAAATTTTTCATAAAGCCCTCCTTTATATTACTCAGCTACAGGCCAATATCAATTCTGTCCGTTAGCTGCAACTCTGTTTGTTTTTTTTAAAATGTTATACTTCAGCGAAATATTTCACCTAATATAAAGTCTTACCTGCTTTTTCTCCGGCCAAAACCAGCCCCGTTGGTCATAAATCCGAAAAGAGAGGTCTCAAAAAAAATGGAACAGGTTATAAAACCCTCACAATAAAATGTTTATAAAAACCCGGCATCAACAGTCGCCGAAAAAGGAAAAAGGGAGAAGTTTCCCCGGCGATCAAAACAAACAACTAACTGTCAACAACTTATTTGAAAAAACGGACTTTAAAACGACAATTTCAGGGACAGTCCGAAGAGGAAAAAATGGATTTTTTCTGGTTTTGGAAGAAAAAAAGGCCGAAAAATTGTTCAACACAGCCTGAAACAAGTACCAATGTGTTTTAGAAAATATTTTCCCTTCAACCAACTAACCAATTGTAAGCCAACGCCAGTGGAGTCCCAAATTATTCAGCCGGAGTGCCAAATCCGCCGAAAGGTGCCATTTTGCGTATATGGGAATTTACTGCATCCGATAATCCATACTTTAGTTTTAAACCTATACGCCCTGGTGACAAAAAAAGCCATCGAAAGGTGTATCGAGGCCTTAAACGAACGAACAAGTTAATTTTTTTAATAAAAAACTGAATCCTATGAAGAAAAGTCAGATTATTCTACTTCTGTTGATCACTTTGATAACGACAGGCCTGGATACTTTGGCACAGACGAAGATCACCGGAACTGTTACTTCAAAAGACAATGGAGAAACAATCCCCGGCGCAAACGTCGTCGTGAAAGGTACGACCCAGGGCACCATCACCGATATGGATGGTAAATTCTCCCTTGTCCTCAATTCACCCAATGCCGTGCTGCAGTGCAGTTTTATCGGCTTTAAACCGGTTGAGACAGCCGTAAACGGCCAAAAGGAGATTCATATTAAGCTGGAGTCTGAACTGATAGCCATCGACGAGGTGGTTGCGGTAGGATACAGCACGGTGTCCAAACGCGACCTCACCGGTTCGGTAGGCCAGGTAAAAGGCGACGTTCTGGCCAAAAGCCCGGTAACCAACTACGACCAGGCGTTGGCCGGACGGGTGGCCGGGGTGCAGGTGTCATCGGCCGACGGAACGCCGGGCGAAGGGCTGAGTATTGTTATCCGGGGTGGGAACTCCATCACCGGCGACAACTCGCCGCTCTATGTTATTGATGGTATTCCGATGGAAAACTTCGATCCGGGAAGCATCAGTTCGCACGATATCGAAAGTTTCGATGTGCTGAAAGACGCTTCGGCTTCGGCAATTTATGGCTCGCGGGGCGCCAACGGGGTTATTATCATCACAACCAAAAAGGGAAAAGAGGACGGGACCACCGAAATCTCGCTGAACTCGTCGGTGGGAACCCAATGGATTCCTACCCGTCTGGAAGTGATGTCGCCTTACGATTACGTCAAATATCTCGAAGAGGTAATGATTTCGCAGGGAGAATCGTATGAAGAGAACTTCCGGACCCACTGGGTCAGCCCGGAAGAGTACCGCAACGTGCGGCCGATCAACTGGCAGGACCGGATCATGCGGAGCGCCCTCATCCAGAACCATAACCTGTCGGTAAGCGGCGGTAATAAAAAATCGTCGATCTATTTGTCGGTCGACTACACCGACCAGGTTGGAACCCTGATCAACACCGGGTTTAACAAAGCCAACAACAACCTGAAATTCACCCACCGCATCACCGACAAAGCACAGTTGGGCGGTTACCTCTACTACTCCTACATCTACCGCAACGGACTGGATATATCAGGGAACAACCGCCTGAGTATCATCCGCGACGCCATCACTTTCCGCCCGGTTCGCCCGCTGGTGGACGACGGCAAAGAGGGTGGCCTGGACCTGGATGATCCCAACGAACTCCGCTTCGATCCGGTGAAAACGCTCAGCAACACCGATCGCTACAAAAAACAGGATGTAATCCGTGGAAACCTTTTCCTGAATTACGACATCACCAAAGCGCTGAAGCTCAAATTGTCGGGGAACTACAACGTCGACAACCGGAAAGAGTCGCTCTTTTTCAAAAAAGACACCTACGAAGGCACCAAAGGGATTGACGGCATCAACGGAACGCTGACTTACCGTCATTACCAAACGCTTTCCACTTCAAATACGCTCACCTATTCCAAAAAAATTGCCCGCGGACAAACCCTGACCGCGCTGGTGGGAACCGAAGCCCAGATTGCTGAAAACGACTATTTTATTGCGAAAAACAAAAAAATGCCCACCGATGCTTTCGGAACCGACAAACTGGAGCTGGGTATCGAACCCGAACTTCCGGTATCGGCTGCTTTTGAAAACCGGCTGCTCTCCTTCTTCGGAAATGTAAACTACAATTACAAGGAGCGCTACCTGCTGACGCTGAACTACAGGGCCGACGGTTCATCCAAGTTTGCCCAGGGAAACCAGTGGGGTTACTTCCCCTCGGCAGCGCTGGCCTGGCGTATGATCGAAGAAGATTTCATCAGCGACCTCAACCTCTTCTCCAACCTGAAGCTGCGGTTGGGTTACGGAATCACCGGCAACAACCGGATTGGCGACTTTGCCGCCTTCTCGCTGATCAACTACAATGAATTCAGCGGATATTCGTTCAACGAACGTTACCAGCTTGGGGTTTATCACTACAACCTGGCCTCGGCCGACTTAAAGTGGGAGACCACGTCGCAGTTCAACCTGGGAATCGACATGGGTTTCCTGGACAACCGCGTCACCCTGACGGCTGATTTCTACCGGAAAAATACCCGCGACCTGCTGCTCAATGCCGACATGGCTTTAAGTACCGGCTATTCGCAGGTGCTTCAGAATGTGGGCGAGGTCCAGAACCAGGGGATGGAACTGTCGGTAAACACCATCAACATCTCCAAAAGAGACTTTAAATGGAACAGCGCCTTCAACATCTCGTTCAACAAAAACAAAACGATTGCCCTCAACTCGGGGCAAGAGGCTCTTTACACCAATCCCGACTGGTATTTCCGCTTTAAAGAGTACCAGTACATCACCAAAATTGGCGAGCCGGTCGGTATGATCTACGGGTTGAAACGCGACGGCGTTTACCAGTTTGAAGATTTTAACTACGATGAGGCAACCGGCAAATACACCTTAAAAGAAGGCCTGCCCGACAACGGAAGGGCGGTAGCGCCGGGTAGCGTAAAATTTAAAGACCTCTCGGGAATCGACGGAAAACCCGACGGCACCATCAATGAACTCGACCGTGTGGTGATCGGCAATCCGCATCCCAAACACTTTGGCGGGCTCACCAACGACTTCCGCTACAAAAACTTCGACCTGCAACTCTTCCTGCAGTGGTCATACGGAAACGACATTTTGAATGCCAACCGGATCATGTTTGAAAACCCGGGGCTGATCGGCAACCAGTACAACCTGCTGGCGCCTGCTGCCGACCGGTGGACACCCGAAAATCCCACCAACGGCGTTCAGACCTACCGGTTTGCCAACGTTTTTGGTTTTCCGCAGGATGGCAACCTGGTTTCCGATTTCTATATTGAAGATGGCTCCTACCTGAAACTGAAAACAGTTACGCTGGGCTACACCTTCAGCAAAAGTTTCCTCAACAAAGCCGGCATCAAATCCTGCCGCCTCTATGTTGCCGGACAGAACCTACACACCTGGACCAACTACTCGGGATACGACCCCGACGTATCGGTGGGTAAATACGGCGCCCTCACCCCGGGACTCGATTATTCGGCCTACCCGATGAGCTCAACCTTTATGGGAGGTGTACAAATCAAGTTTTAATGCTGTTAACCATTGAAAAAAGAAGTAAATATGAAACGTAATATCACCAGTTTATTCAAAATTGCGGTAGTGGCAGCGGTGGTTGCCGGGAGCACCTCGTGTGAGAGTTTTCTGACCGTGGAGCCCAAATCGAGTTGGGTAACGGAAGCCTTTTATAAAAATCAGGATGAGGTTATCCTGGGACTGAACGGCATCTACAGCTACCTGGGACAGGATGCCACCTACGGCCAGGTGATGTCGGCCATGTTTGATGCCGGCACCGACGAAGCTTTGTATAACCGCAACAACAACACCTGGCCGCTGGGCCTCTACACCCACACCCCGGCCGATGTGAACATCGCCAGCGCCTGGTTAACCCTCTACAAAGGCATCGATGCCGCCAATAACTTTATTGAAAGAGTGCCGGAAACACCGGATATGGATGAGGCCAAACGAAATGCCTACCTGGGAGAAGCCCGCTTTCTGAGAGCATTGTTCTACTTCGACCTGGCCCGCTGGTGGGGCCCCGTTCCGCTGCGTACCAGCCCGACGACCAACATCGATGCCAACAACCTGGCTGCCGCATCGCTCGAAGAGGTTTACGAGCTGATCATCAGCGACCTTACCTTTGCCGCGCAAAACCTGCCCCACGCCAAAAACCAGAATGAAAGCGGGCATGCCAACAAAATGGCGGCTCACGGAATGCTGGCCCGCGTTTACCTGACCATGGCCGGCTATCCGTTGCAGAAAACGGAAATGTATGCCAAAGCGGCCGAACAGTGCGATATCGTCATTGCCGACGGCTGGCATCGGCTCAACCCTTCCTACAAACAGGTGTTCCTGAATTACATCACCAACAAATACGACCGCAACGAATCGATGTTTGAAATCGAATTCGCCATGATGCGGGACCAGGGAATCCGCGAAGACGGACGTATCGGTCAGATCAACGGGGTGCAGTTTTACTACTACCCCACCCAGACCGAACCTTTTGCCTACGCCATGCTACAGGCCTCGGTTAAGCTGAAAAAAAGTTACGAAGCAGGCGACCAGCGCGCCAGCTGGAACGTGGCCGATTTTATCTGCAACGCCCAGGGCAACATCACCCAGATCAAAAACGATGTATTGTACTGGCCCGGTAAATTCCGCCGTTGGGAACCAATCACCTTTGGAAAAATCCCCGATGGAACCGGCACCTACAAAGTTCTGGAGGGCGTTTCGGTACCCGACAAAAACTTCACCGGCATCAACTACCCGGTGCTGCGTTATGCCGACATCCTGCTGATGAAAGCCGAATGTGAAAATGAGATCAACGGTCCGGCCAATGCTTACGCCTTCCTGAACCAGGTGCGCAACAGGGCCGGCCTCACCGACATCAACCCGGCTGCCGTTAACTCCAAAGAGCTGTTCCGGAAAGAGATTCAGGACGAACGCATGCGTGAATTCTGTTTCGAAGGACTTCGCAAGCAAGACCTGATCCGCTGGAATATTTTGGGTGAAGCGCTCACCGGACTGAACCAGATGATCGAGGCATCCAACGGTACGGCCGTCAACAAAACGTTGTTCAAACGCGCAGGAGAAAACTACAATCCTGCCAAGCACAACATCATGCCTTATCCGTTGCAGGAGACCGTCATGAACCAGAAACTCAGCCAGCACACCGAATGGCTGCAGTAAAACAAGGAGGTCAACCAGATAGTCCTGAATGATAAAAAGTGGCATTTGCTTTCAGATGCCACTTTTATTATTCCCGGCTAACCTTAAAAAAGCAGGTAAACGAAAATCCTTGGTCTGCCGCTGGCGACCACGCTCCTGTTCTGCAAACAGGACAAACAATATTCTGACTATTTTTAAACCGATTTTTAAACTGAAAAATGAAGAAGATCTGCATCCTTTTTTTAACCCTGTTTATCAGTTCCCCCCTTTTTGCCCAATACCTCAACCTCGAAGGCAGCGTGCCGGCAAACTGGAAAGCCGATGTCCCCTCGGCGCTCTCCATCAGCGACGAACATTTCAAACTGGGAACACAATCGGTAAAATGGGATTGGAAACCCGGAAGCAGCTTCACTATCTCCAACCCCGAGGGCATGAAGGATGCCCTTCAGAAAAAAGAGGGAGGAATGATGCTGTGGATCTACAACACCCATCCGCTGGAGGCGTCTCTTCATTTTGAATTCGGCCGGGACCGTCAGGCAGAATATGAGTTTACCTACCGGCTCAGCTTTACCGGCTGGCGCGCCTGCTGGATCCGCTTTAACGAGGATATGCAGGGCCCTAAAAACTCCCGCGACCTCGATTACCTGAAAATCACCGCCCCGCAAGCGGGCAGCGGCGGAACCCTCTTTTTCGACCGGATGAAATTTCCGGCTGCTCCGCTCAGCAACCGCTTAACCCCCGATGCACAGCTCCCCGGCATCAATCCGCAGGCTGCCGAAAACCACTGGACGGCGCTCTGGCACTGGTACCAAAATTACCGGTACACCCTCGAAAAAAGAGAGCCCGATGCCGCAACCCTGAAAGACCTGAAAAAAATTGAGCAGCAGCTGACCGCTCTGGCTGCCGGAAAAGCCCCTTCGGCTGTTGAAATCCCGCTGGCCAAAGAACAATTCAGGGCGCTGGGCATCAAACGGTCAGAGCGGGGAATCACAGGGCCACCCCTGGTTGCCGATGACGAATACCAGCTCTCCAACAAAGACCTGAAAATGCGGCAGGCCGGCGATCTGATGCTCGTTTTGGCCAAAGGGTGGTACTTCCTTCGCGACGCCGAATGCCGCCAGATGTTTTTTGACCTGACCGACCACCTGGTGGACCAGGGCTGGGCAGTGGGCAGCGGAATGGGAACCAACCACCATTACGGATACCAGTTCCGGGCATTTGCCCCGGCATTTCTACTGATGAAAGAGGCGCTGCTCAAAGCCGGAAAGCTCACCGAATACAGCCAGATCCTGCTCTACTGGTGCGGAATTCCGGAGCTCCGGGAAGAACCTGTTCCCGGCACTTTGCAGGGTGTTATCGACAGCTGGAACACCCTGACCCTTCCGCGGCTCATCGCCATCTCGCTGCAGGAGGACCTGGCCCAGCGCGACCTGGACTTCCGTTGTTTCAAACGCTGGATGGAAGCTTCGCTCGAATACTCGCCCGGCACAACCGGAGGTATCAAACCCGACGGAACCGGATTTCATCACGGCGGGCTGTATCCGGCCTACTGCACCGGAGGTTTTTCGGGCGCCGGCGAATATGTGGCCATCACCGGCCATACCGGTTACGAACTCAACGCAAAAGCCAAAGCCAACCTGAAACAGGCCCTGCTGACCATGGTCCGTTACAGCGTTTACAAAGATTGGGGATTTGGCATCTGCGGCCGTCATCCGCTGGCCGGAAGCCTTGCGCCCAACCTGATCGAAACGATCGGGACCCTGGCCGACTGCAAAAACCCTGAAAACGGCGCCCCCATCGACCGGGAGCTGGCTGCCGTTTACCTGCGGCTCAACCCCAACCCGGATGAACGTTCGGCCCGGTTTACCGAAGCCGGGATTAAACCCGCTCCGGCCCCTTCCGGTTTTTTTGCCTACAACTACGGCGCACTCGGCATTCACCGCCGCGACAACTGGATGGTGAGCATCAAAGGGTACAACAAATATGTGTGGTCTTCGGAAATTTACACGGCCGACAACCGTTTCGGAAGATACCAGTCTTACGGCACCGTACAAATTCTGAATGGCGGAGACCCGGTTTCGTCTGCCCGAAGTGGATTTCAGGAAAAAGGGTGGGACTGGAACCGCTATCCCGGCGCAACCGTCATCCACCTGCCGCTCGACCTGCTCGAAAGCCCCTACCCCGGTACCCTCATGGAAAAATCGGAAGAGACCTTTGCCGGAGCGCTCTCGCTGAATGGGCAAAACGGAATTTTCGGCATGAAACTAAGAGAGAACGACAGGCCCAACTTCACCGCCGGCTTCACCGCCCGCAAATCGGTGTTTTGTTTCGACAACCGGATTATCTGTCTCGGATCAGGTATTACCAACTCCAACTCGCATTATCCGACCGAAACCGTTTTGTTTCAAACCGCCCTGACCGATGAGAAAGCGGAAATTGCCTCTTCCGGCGGCACCCTCCTCCGGAATTTTCCTTCGGAAACCAGCCTGGATCCCGAAACGGCAAACTGGATCACCGACCTGAACGGAAACGGCTATTATCTTCCCGCTGCGCAGCCGGTGACCCTGTCCAAAACCCGGCAGCATTCGAAACACAACAAAACCAAGGCTCCAACCACCGGGAATTTCGTTTCGGCCCGAATCAATCACGGCCTGGCGCCGCAAAACAGCGGCTACGAATATGCCATCTGGATCAACGCCGGCGCCAGAGGAATGAAAGAGGTTGCCCGAAAAATGGAGTCGAAATCCGAAAAACTTTACGACGTGGTAAAGAAAACCGACGCCGCGCACATTGTCACCGACCGCCAAACCGGCATTACCGGCATGGTGCTGTTTGAAGCGCACAGCGCTGACACCGCCGGCGTGGTCATCGACAACAGCCTGCCCTGCCTGGTGATGTACAGCCACGAAAAAAACAACCAGCTGCGGCTCAGCCTGGCCAATCCAGACCTCAGCCTGCCCGACAACAGCTACACGTCCGACAAACCGGCACAGCCAACCAGGGTATCTGTTACCCTGAAAGGCAAATGGAAAAAACTGACCGCTTCGGAACAATGTACGCCAGGCGGTTATTCCAACGGCAACACCCTGCTCGACTTCACCTGCAAGGATGGCCTGCCCGTTGAAATTGTGCTGAAAAAGGCGGAGTGACCGTTCACGGGCTTCCGGAAAAACAGGATCCGGATAAACCGAAAAAGACGCCCCTCAACGGGTCGGGCTGAAAGGACGTAACTACCAATGTTCTATTTCCTTAATAGTTTTATATCTTTGCGCAAACTGCTGCTGTAAATGGTCAAAATCACAAAAAAAACGAGGATAAAACGGATGAGAGGGGTGGCATTTGCTGTGTTTTTTTGCCTGTTTGCACACTCCTCCTTTTCCGGAGAATTGAAGTTTCACCATTTTTCCGTCAACGAGGGATTACCCTCCAACGTGGTGAATACAATTTTTCAGGACAAGGCCGGCTTCATCTGGCTGGGCACCAAAGAGGGGCTGGCCCGGTTCGATGGACACCGGATGGTTCCCGTGCCCATGCCCGAAGAGAAATTCGACCTGCTCTCCAAACAAAAAACAACCGCACTGTGCGAAGATTTTGATGACAACCTGTGGATCGGGACCTCCTTTGGCCTTCTCCGCTACAACCAGGTTACCGAAACCTTCAAACATTACCTTTTCGACGAAGGCAACCGCCTCGACCTGAGCCGTTTTGTCAACACCA
This sequence comes from Prolixibacteraceae bacterium, assembly GCA_029975525.1. GTDB lineage: Bacteria > Bacteroidota > Bacteroidia > Bacteroidales > Prolixibacteraceae > UBA1413. Next base: position 30,231 of record JARKOX010000198.1, read on the forward strand.
TCGCCCTGCGCGAAGATGGCACCTTGTGGGTGGGAACACGCAATGGCCTCTTCTACCTCGACAAAGAAAAAGACCAGTTTGTGGTGTACCCCCATTTTGCCCACCACAACGAGTTCCAGAGTATGACCAAAGGCGAACGTATCATCAAAAAGATCTATTTCGACCGGTTGGGGTATCTGTGGGTAGGCACCGAAGGAAATGGCGTAAGCCGGCTCGACCTGGACAACCACACCAAAACCGTCTACCTGAATGACCCCCTCAACCCCAATACGCTGTGCAGCAACTTTATCGAAACCATTTTCGAGGACAGCTACGGGATTCTTTGGTTTGGAACCACCTACGGACTGGCCCGCTTCGACCGCGAAAACGAGTCGTTCTCGCACCTCTCGGCCGAAAACAAGGCAACCGGCCTGTCTGACAATATTGTCACCTCGCTCATGGAAGATGGCATGGGAAACCTCTACATCGGCACCCGCAACGGCCTCGACCTCTTCAACCGGCGCGAAAAAAAAATAACCCACTACCTCCACCATCCCGACAATCCGTACTCGCTTTGCAGCAACAACATCAACTGCTGCCTGCGCGACCGGACCGGCGCCTACTGGGTGGGAACCACCCAGGGACTCTGCACTTTCAGCTACCACATTCACCACTTTGAGCTTTACCAATCGGTGCCCGACAACACCAACTCCCTGACGAACAACACCCTGCGGGCAATAACCACCGATCTCCGGAACAACATCTGGATCGGCACCCAAAATAACGGCATCGACCGGTTTGACCGGGGCTCCGGAAAATTTCACCACTACGACCTGGGGAGTGTCGAGAAAAACCGCATCAACACGGCCTTCCTGTCGCACTCCGGTGAACTCTTCTTCGGAACCGGCGCCGGAATCGTAAAATACCAGCCGGAAACAGACCGGATTGAGCTGTTCGATTTTGAAGGAAAAATCAAATACACCAACAAAGGCATTTATGAAATCGCCCAGGATAAAGAGGGAAATATCTATTTCGCGGAACTGGACCGTGGCCTCTTCTGCTACAACACCAGGCTGAAAACCCTCAAGGAGATCGACCTGGGGTTAACCGGCGTCGATCCGTGGAAAGCCAAAAACATCAAGGTGCTGCACTTCGATAAAAATGGCGAACTGTGGCTCAGCCTCCACATGGCCGGCCTGGCCAGGCACAACTTCCAAACCGGAAAAACGGTCCAGTGGCGGCAGGGACAAAACGGCCTGCAGAGCAACCAAATCTGGGACATCTTTGAAAACGGGCAGGGCATCTGGCTGGGCACCGAAAACGGACTGCACCGCTACTCCCCTGAAACCGACACATTCACCAGCTACAACGTGCAGCAGGGTTTGCCGGGATCACTCGTGGTAAGTATCCTGGAAGATAACGCCAACCGGCTCTGGCTGGGCACCAACAAGGGCCTCAGCTGCTTCAACCCGCAGGAGGGCACTTTTGTCAACTACTCCACTGCCGACGGGTTGCAGGGCGAAGTTTTCGAATACAAAGTCAGGTGTAAAAGCGGGAAATACCTCTTTTTTGGCGGAAACAACGGCCTGAATGTTTTCAATCCGCTCGAATTTACGGCCAACAGCTACGTGCCGGTGCCCCGTTTTACCAACCTGAACATATCGAAACACGCCGTCAAAACCAACGAAAGAGCCGGATCGAACATCCCGCTCGAACGCTCCATCATTTTCAGCAACCAGATCCGGCTGAAAGAGAGCCACCGCGACATTGAAATCGAATTCTCGGCCTTTTCATACATCAACTCCAGAAAAAACAGCTACGCTTACCAGTTTTCGGGCGACCCGGACAGCAGCTGGCACTACACGCCCGACAACCGGAACAGCGTCTATTTTCCGCGCCTCAAACCCGGCAACTACCTGCTGAAAGTAAAAGCAGCCAACTGCGACGGGATTTGGTCGAAAGAGCCGGCCGTGCTGGAAATCCGGGTAACCCGCGACTTTGAAAAGGCGGTCGGCTATGTGAGTAACTCGCTGCTGGTGCTGCTTCTCCTGGGATTGCTGATCTCTTTCAGAAAGACGCTGGCCAAACTCTTCACCGGCTTCCGTCCGCAGGAAGAAGGGACCGGAAAAGAGGAAGAGATCAGCCCCAAATTTAAGCTGAATCCCAACCTCGATCCGCTGGTCAAAAAAGATCTCCAGGCGCTGATCGACAGCATGGAAAAGGAGAAGATGTATCTCGACAAGCGGCTGACAAAAATCCAGCTGGCGACCCACCTGAAAATTTCGCTGGCTCACCTGAGCAATCTGCTGAAAAATCAGCTGGATGTCGGATTCAACGATTTTGTCAACTACTACCGGGTTGAAGCTGTAAAAAGGATGATGACTGATCCCAAAAACAGGAATTTCACCCTGCTGTCGATTTCCGAAGATTGCGGGTTCAACTCCAAAACGAGCTTCTACCGCATTTTTAAACATTTCACCGGCTGGACTCCCGCCGAATACCTTGAAAGGTATGTAAACATCAAAAAATAGCATTTAAAACACAGCGTATGTCACTCAATTCAATAAACGATAGCACCTATTTATCGGATCAACCCAACGCCGCGGCTCCGGGCCTTTCCACTCCGGCCAGGCGGGTATCCGGCGGTGCGGATCCCCAAAAAACGGTAATAACCTATCCTTTCCGGAGAATCAATCATTTCAAACAATAACAACAACAACTTTTCCCTGTCTGATAGAATGAAACGACGTGAATTTTTAAAAACAGGGGCGCTTCTGGGAACCGGTGTTTTCCTGGAAGGAAGCCCTGCTGCATTTGCCGCTTCGGCGCGGGCAGAGCAACGCCCCAATATCCTGTTTGTGATGACCGACCAGCAAACCGCCCGGGCCATGAGCTGTGCCGGCAACCACGACCTTAAAACCCCGGCAATGGACTTTCTGGCGGAACACGGACACCGTTTTACCCGCGCATACTGTCCGCAGCCCTTGTGTGGCCCCTCGCGCTCTTCGATGTTTACCGGACGAATGCCTCATGAAATAAACGCCACCCGCAACCTGCCGCAAACCCCCGGACACTGGCAAAACCTGCCGATGATGGGCGCGCTGATGAAAACGGCAGGATACGATACCGGCTACGTGGGAAAATGGCATCTCCCCGTTCCGGTGCAGGAAAAAGAGCTGCACGGATTCGACTTTATCATAGAAAAAACCCATGGAAACTGGGCCGACCCCTCCATTCCGTTCGACTGTCAGGATTTTTTGAGCCGCAAACGCAGCCAGCCCTTTTTGCTGGTCGCCTCGTTCACCAATCCGCACGACATCTGCGAATGGGCCCGCGGAGAAGCCCTCCGCCAGGATTTTATCGGCGCATCGCCTGCGCCCGGGCAGTGTCCCGAACTGCCGCACAATTTTGAGATCCCGCACGACGAACCCGAAATACTCCGCGAAATACAAGCTTTATCCTGGAAACAATACCCTACCCGCGATTGGGATGAAAATCGGTGGAGACAATACCGCTGGGCGTACAACCGCCTGACCGAAAAGGTAGATTACTACATCGGCATGCTGATCGAAACCTTAAAAAAAGCCGGGCAGCTCGAAAACACCGTGATCATCTTCACCAGCGACCATGGCGACGGATGCGGCAGCCACCGGTGGAACCAGAAGCAGATCCTGTATGAGGAAGTTATCAATGTCCCGTTTATCGTGAGCCTTCCGGGACGGTTACACGCCCGGACCGACGACCGGCTGGTGTCGGCGGGACTCGACATCCTGCCGACCCTGCTCGACTTCGCCGGCACTCCCCAGCCTGCCGGGATGAACGGACGGAGCCTCCGCCCCCTGCTGGAGGGACAAACAACCACCTGGCGCGACTACCTGGTGGTGGAAACCGAATTTGCCGAAGGCAGCAAACTTTACGGCGTCAGCGGCCGCTCGGTGATCTCCCGCTCGCACAAATACACCATCTACAGCCAGGGAAAAAAGAGAGAACAATTCTTCGATCTGGCCGCAGATCCCGGGGAAACCAAAGACCTGCTGAACCAGTCTCCGGAAAATAAACAGCTGAAACAGTTGAAAAAACAACTGGCAACCTGGGTTGAAACAACCCGCGACCCATTTGTCCAATTTTTAAATCCATAATCATGAATACCCAAAAAAACAACCGGCGCGATTTTATCCGCCAGACTTCCATCCTGGCCGCAGGACTTTCGGTGATGCCATCGTTGCTGCAAAGCTGCTCGGGCAAGAAGTCCAAACCCAACCTGCTCTTTATTTTTGCCGATCAGTTCCGGAGGGCTTCGCTGGGATTTCTTCAGGAAGACCCGGTTTACACCCCGCATATCGACAAGCTGGCAGCCAACGGCGTGTTTTTCTCACGAGCATTTGCCAACCACCCGCTCTGCAGCCCTTTCCGCGGGATGCTCCTGAGCGGTAAATATCCTTTGTCGAACGGCGTGGTGGCCAACTGTCACTCGGGACGTACGGTTTACGGCAACTACCTCAAAAAAGAGGAGGTCTGCTTCTCCGATGTGCTGGCCAACAACGGCTATTCGGCCGGCTATGTGGGCAAATGGCACCTCGACGGTCCGACGCCAACAGCACCGGGAGAAGCGTTGGTATGGGACTCCTGGTGCCCTCCCGATCATCGTCACGGATTTTCCTTCTGGCATGCCTATGGCACCCACAACCGCCACAACAACCCTTATTACTGGACCACCCACGCCCGCGAGGATGAAATCACCTACGTCGACCAGTGGTCGCCCGAATATGAGGCAGAGGTAATTATGGACTATCTGGAGAACAACGCAAACCAGCGCGAATCCGAAAAACCGTTCGCCCTGTTTTGGGGCATCAATCCGCCCCATACACCATTCGGGGAAGTGCCCGAACGGTACAAAAAACAGTACGAAGGAAAATCATATACCGACCTGTTGAACCGTCCCAATGTAAATATCGGCGGAAATCCCGCGCTTCAGGCGCTGGGAGTAGGCGATCACGGGGTTGAGCAGCAGATTGTGGAGGCGCCCGACTATTTTGCCGCGGTAAACGGCGTCGACGATCAAATCGGAAGGGTGATCAGCAAACTGAAGGAAAAAGGGCTTTACGACAACACCATCATCGTTTTCACATCCGACCACGGGGAGATGCTGGGCAGCCAGGGACTGATGCACAAAAACATCTGGTTCAAAGAGGCGACAGACATTCCGCTGATTGTGCACTGGCCCGATCGGCTGAAACCCCGTACCGAAGAGATACTGATCAGCGTGCCCGACTACATGCCCACTTTTCTCGGACTGATGGGCCTGCACGACCAGCTGCCCGACAACCTGGAAGGGAAAGACTATTCGGGAATATTCTTTGACCAGACGGTGGAATACCCCGACTGCCAGCTCTACTTTGGCTCGGAGCCCGACGCTCCGTCGACCGGGAAACGCGGCATCCGGACGGAAGCGTACACCTATGTCGAGGTAAAAGATCTGGAAGGAGAAAAACACTATTTCCTGTACGACGATCTCAACGACCAGTTCCAGCTGGAAAATATTTACGGAAAGAACCCGCAGCTCGACCAGCAGCTTGCGCAGCGGTTACAGCAGCTCTTACTCACGCTGAACGATCCGTGGGTCACCCCTGCAGAAGGATAGCCGCCCAGGCTATTCCTTCTTTCTCACTTCGAGCGCGCCGGTTGGACAGGCCCGGGCGACTTCCACGGAAGTTTCGGTCAATGCCTGGTCCAGCGGTTCGCTGAAGGGGGCCCCCACCACCACATCGAAGCCACGTCCGACAAAGGTGAGCCCGTATTTTTCGCGGTATTTTTCGGTCAGCCGCACACAAATGCCGCACTTGATACATTTCTGCGGTTCGTACACAATGGCCGTGTTCTGGAAATGTTTGGTCATGGCACGCCGTCCGCTGGTTTGAAAACGTTTCTGGCTGGCCTGGTAAAACCCCGACCACTCGCGCAGCTTGCAATCGTCGATCGCGCGGCAATCGCAATGCAGACACCGTTTGGCCTCTTCAATAGCCATTTCGACAGAAAATCCCGTGCCTCCGGCAGCCGGCTGATTTCGCTGGCCGGTTACCGATTCCTTCAGGTATTCGGCAAACTCCTGCTGCAACAGCTTTCCGAAACGGGAATTAAAACGCCGCGGCTCGCCGCTGATCTTCTCCTCGTTCAGATATTGCAGTACCGAAAAGGCCACCTCTTTCCCCTGTCCGACCGAACGCACAGCCAGCCGCGACGAACGCAGCACGTTGCCAATGGCAAATATGCCCGTTTCCGAGGTCTCGTAGGTGTCGCGGTTCACCTCCAAACCTTTGGGAGTGCCCGCCAGCTGGTACGACTTGGTTAAGTCGTCGAGATTTCCGGTTGCCACCACTACGGCGTCATAGTCAGCTTTCAGCTGGTTAAAAACCTGGTCGTCAACCGGGGTATTCCCGATAAAACGAACGCCGGTACCCAGCACCGCTTCAATCTCGCGGTCGAGAACCTCGCGGGGCAGCACCTCTTCGGGGATAGCCGTTCGCAGCTGTCCGCCGGCTTTTTCAGCTTTATCGAAAAGGGTGGCCTCCACTCCTCGCAGCTGCAGATAATAAGCAGCTGCCAATCCGGCCGGGCCGGCGCCAATCACGGCCACTTTTTTTCCGACGGATGGCGCAACTTCGCACGGATGGACCGTTCCGGCATCTCCCACAAAGCGTTTCAGCAGACAAATGGAAACGGCTTCGTCAACCGTTTTGCGGTGACAGGCGCCTTCACAGGGGGCCGGACAGATCCGCCCCAAAACAGCCGGCAGCACAATGTCGCGTTTGACGATCCGCAGCGACTCTTCCCATTTTCCGGCAGCAATCAGGCGGTTCATCCGCGGAATCTCCATGTGGGCCGGGCAGGCTACCTGGCAGGGCGCTTCACAGTCGCCCACATGTTCGCTCAGGAGCAGCTCCAGACCGGTTTGCCGTGCCTCCCGGATCTCCTCGTCTTCCGTCACAATGTCCATTCCGCTGACCGCCGCCACCGAACAGGAGGGGAACAGCCGCCCCCGGTCTTTTACCAGGCAGAGCATACACGAGGTAAAATGCTCCATCCCGTCGAGGTAACACAGAGCCGGGATATCGATTCCCTGCTGCCTGACCGCCGCCAGTACCGTTGTCCCCTCGGGCACCTCGACAACCTGGTTGTTTATTGTTATTTTTATCATGCTTGCTTCTATTCGCTCCTGCCAAAACCCATTTTCCGGCAGAAAAACATCTACTATTTTATCAGCTTCCGGATCACCGGATAAAGATTTTCCGACATCCTCAAAAAGCCCAGGTCGGTTAAATGGACGCCATCCACCGTTGCTTCGTTGTCGGCCCCGATCAGCTTACCGGCCGGCATATAATAGAGCTGGCGGTCTCCCCGCTTCTTCAGGCCGGAATAGATCTTCTGCAGGGTGGCATTTTTCTCGTGCAGCAGGGAAAAAACCGTCTGATCGAAATACATATGCGGGAAGAGGATGGTTTCGACCAGCAGGATCGGCACTTCCGGATGTTTTTCCCGGATAATTTCCACAAAACGCACAAATTTTTCGTTCATCTGGGCCACATTCACATTGGGCAGGCAGTCGATTACAAAACAGGAGGCGTCGATCTCAGCCATCGCTTCGGCAACTTCAAGGTCCAGCTGTCCGTTTCCGCTGAAGCCCAGGTTGATGGTCTGCCTGTCAAGCATTCGCGACAACTGGTTGGGATACGACATGCCGGCGCGCGAGGCACAGCCTCCCTGGGTGATGCTGGTGCCATAAAACACCACCGGCTTCTCCCGGCGCGGCGAATCGACCTGCGGCGGGCCAACCGTGGCCGAGGGGTCCACCCCGATCTCCAGGCTCACCAGTCCGTCGTACAGCGGAAGATAGAGCATGTACTCCCGGTCGCTCCCCTCCATGTGGTCGATGATGACCGTTTGGGTAACTTTTCCGGCCGGCCGGGCCGAGTTGACGAACTGCCATTTACCGTTTTTCAGGCAATAAAGATCCAGCCCTTTGATGCCCGAAGGGGCAAAATGGTTCATGGTTACGTCGCCGGTAACTTCCCATCGGGCGACAATTACCGGGGAGTTGGTCCGGAAACGGAGCGCCAGCCCGCTGCAGTTTTTGGAGAGATGCCACACCGGCGGACGGGTTTTTCCCTCCAGCCGGGCGGGTAAACGGTCGTACCGCCCCTGGGTATCGGTAAACCCTTTGCCAATCACCGGAAATTCCGTGGCGAAAATATACTTCAGCTGATCGGGAGCGGTTGCATATCCCGCTGCCGACAGACAGAGGGACAAAATCAGTATTGAAAAAAATTTCATTGGATATTCAGAATATTAAAATCAGACAAAACTTTCCTATCTCACATCGATGGCGTCAACCGGGCAGGCCAGGCGACAGGCATCGCATTTGATGCACAGCTCCGTTTGAATCGTATGTTTTTCGTGCGGAGTAAACGGGATGGCATCCACCGGGCATTTCTGCACACACTTGGTACATCCGATGCAGTTGTCGTTCACCGAATAGGTGATCAGGTGTGTACATTTTCCGGTAGGACAAACCCCGTTGAGGTGCGCTTCATACTCTTCCCGGAAATATTTGAGTGTGCTGAGCACCGGGTTGGGCGCTGTTTTTCCCAATCCGCACAAGCTCCCTTTTTTGGTCCACTGGGCCAGTTTTTCCAGCTCGTCCAGGTCGCCGGGTTGGGCTTCGCCGCGGGTGAGGCTCTCCAGGATGTCGAGCATCCGTTTGGTACCGATGCGGCAAAAAGTGCATTTTCCGCACGACTCCTCCTGGGTAAACGAAAGGAAATAGCGGGCAATATCGACCATGCAGTCGGTGTCGTCGAGCACCACCAGTCCGCCCGACCCCATCATGGCGCCCATCCGGATCAGCGACTCGTAATCGATGGAGGTGTCGGCCAGTTCGGCCGGGATACAACCGCCCGAGGGACCGCCAATCTGTACCGCTTTAAATTTACGGCCGTTGGCAATTCCGCCCCCGATCTCATCGACCACCTGCCGGATGGTAATTCCCATGGGCACTTCGATCAGACCGCCGCGGGCTACTTTTCCGGCCAGGGCAAACACTTTGGTGCCCTTGCTTTTTTCCACGCCGATCTGGTTGAAATGGCCGGCGCCTTCGCGGATGATGTAAGAAATCTGGGCAAATGTTTCGGTGTTGTTCACCAGCGTGGGCTGGCCCCACAACCCTTTTTCGGCGGGAAACGGCGGACGGATACGCGGGAAGCCGCGATTTCCCTCGATGGAAGCAATCAGGGCAGTCTCTTCGCCGCACACAAATGCGCCGGCGCCTTCGTAAATGGCCAGGTCGAAGCTGAAGCCCGACCCCAGGATATTTTCACCCAGCAAATTATTTTTCAGACAGATGGCGAGGGCTTCCCTGATCCGACGAACGGCCAGCGGATATTCGGCCCGGATGTAGAAAAACCCTTTCCGGCAGCCGGTGGCGTAAGCGCCGATCACCATCCCTTCGATCACCCGGTAGGGATACGATTCGAGCAGCATCCGGTCCATAAAAGCGCCGGGATCGCCTTCGTCGCCGTTGCAGATCAGGTATTTCAGGTCGGCCGGCTGGCGGGCTACCATCTCCCACTTCATCCCGGTGGGAAAGCCGGCCCCTCCCCTGCCGCGAATGCCGCTCTCCTTCACTTCGCCGGTCACCTGGTCAGGGGTCATTTCAAGCAGAGCCTTCTGCATGGCGGTAAAACCGCCCCGGCTTTTGTATTCTTCGATATCCAGCGGATTGATCATCCCGCGGTATTCGGTGGCAATCGGAATCTGTTTTCCCAGAAACGAGTTGACCGGCTTTTCGCGGATATCGAGTTCGTAACGCTGAACGCCTTCCCAGCGGGCATCGGTCTGGATATATTCCACCGTACTGAAGATTTTGTTTTTCAAGCGGCGCAGCAGGTTGGGCGATTGAAAGTGGCTGGTTACAATATCTTTTACATCTTCGGGCTTCACTTTGGCATACAAGGTGGGTTCGCCTTTGCCGGGCACCACTTCAACCAGCGGCACCTGGTGGCACATCCCCACACATCCCACGTGTTTCAGGGTGACCCGCAACCCGGCATCGTTGACGGTTTTTTCGACAGCCTGCCGGATCTCGTCGCTGCCACTGGCCACACAACACGACCCCAGCCCGATCCGGATTTCGCCCTGAATTTCGGTGCCATCGGCTTTGCGATACTGTTTCTGCCCTTTTTTATTTTTCTGCAATTCAAAATCGAGCAGGATTTCATCCACCTGGTCGGTGGTGACATGCCCGTAGGTAACCTGGTCGATCTGCACGACCGGCGCCAGCGTACAACAACCCAGGCAGCTCACCTTTTCGATGGTAAAAGTGCCGGAGGCATCGGTCTGCTGATCGCCTTTCAGGTTAAATTTCCGGCGGAAAGCGTCGTACACCTGCACCGCACCTTTTACGTGGCAGGCGGTTCCCACGCAAACCTTCAGCATATGTTTGCCAGCCGGCTGCAGCCTGAACTGCGAATAGAAGCTGGCCACCCCGATGATTTCGGCCGGCGTGATGGCGGTGTGTTCCCCCACATAGCGCAGCGCCTCTTCGGGCAGGTAATTGTAAGTTTTCTGAATAGCCTGCAGAATCGGGATCAGCGCGCTCTTTTCGCGCCCCTTCTCCTGCAGGATTTGTTCTATGATATGAAAATCGACTGTCATTCCGTTCCGCATTTCAAACAGGAACCCAGCTTCTGGAGCTCCTATTTATTTCCGATACAATACAATGTGTTTTTCCCCCGGATGTAAATCCTCCCCTCGGCAAAGGCCGGCGTTGTGGTAATTTTTTCTCCCATTGAAGGTTCGGCCAGCAGCTTTTTCTCTTTACTGAGGGCAAAAATCTGCATCTTCCCGTTCATGTCCATGGCAAACAGTTTGTTGTCGGCCACCACCGGCGAAGCGTAATATCCGGCGCCACTGTCGTGTTCCCACAGTTTTTCTCCCGATTTGGCATCGTAGCAGACCAGCATTCCGTAGCTGGTGCCGATAAAAAGCAGGCCTCCCGCCACCACCGGGCTGGCGACTTCGGGCAGGTATTCATCATTTTCCCACACCACTTTTCCGTCGGCCGGATTGATGGCCACCAGGCGGGCATATTCGTTGCCGGCAAATACCAATCCTTCGCCAAAAGCAGGCGAAGGCCCCACTTCGCCCATCATGCAGTTGGTTGCCCACAACTCCCGGCCGGTTTCGGTATCGTAGCCGGCCACCAGCGGATCGGAAGAGAGGACCACCTGGTATTTCCCGTTTACCGGGATCAGAATGGGGCTGGCCCACGAAATCTTCACCTTCCGTTCTGTTTCCCAGACCGTTTCGCCGGTGGCGACATTAAGCGCCATCAGCTTGCGCCCTTTATTGGTATCGTACTGCACAAAGAGCTTGTCTTTCCAGGTGATCAGCGACGAGGAGTGGCCGTAATGGTTATCGGGGACGCCCAGGTTCCGGGCCCACACCCGCACGCCCTCCAGGCTGAAGGCAATGATGTCGCCGGTGGCAAAGATGGCATACACCCTCACGCCGTCGGCAGCTACCGTCGGCGCCGACAGTCCGGTGTCTTCCGTCACTTTGGGCGGCGTAGCCGGACTCCCCTGGATGTTATTCACCGGCTGGGTCCAGAGCAGTTTTCCGCTGTTCCGGTCGAAACAATAGACTTCGCGCAGCTGCGCCGTTGCGCCGGCCAGGAAAATCCGGTCGCCCCAGATGACGGGCGAATTGTATCCCTGTTTCGGAACGGCAGCCTTCCAGAGGATATTTTTCCCGGAAGCGCCATCAAAATCGGTCGGAATATTTTTATGCTGAAAAATGCCGTTTCCGAAAGCTCCCCGGAAAGCAGGCGAATTGGCGCGGAGCTGGGCGGCATCCGGAAAAGGAGCCGGGGTTGCTGCCGCAGCCGTCGCAGATTTTTCCGGAGCAGCGCCGGTGGGCACTCCGGCAGAGGAGACGTCAGTTTCGCGGCCTGCCGCCGAGTCGGCGGCAACCGGTACCTCGCCCGAAACGGCTGCCGGCTGTCCGCCTACCTGAACCACTTCGATGCCGGAATCGGCCGCAGGAACTTCGGCCACCGCCTGCTCATCCACCCCAAAATTTTTCAGATGGTCAACCGTGATGAACGACGCGCCAAAAGCCAAAACCATCAGGGTTATTCCGGTAATCAGCAGCCACCGTTGCGATAAAATGCGGGCGGCCAGTTCGTTTTCTCCCTGCTGTTCGGGCAGGTCGATCCTGGCTTTCAGCGAAAAATAATAACGCAACGCCAAGGCAAAAGCCACCGCGCCGAACAGCAACAGGTAACTTCCGGTTTTCACCTGCCACTGGCTGTTGAAATAGGCTTTTCGGGCCAGCAAATCAAGGTTGCGGATATCCTGTTTCAGTTCGTTGTTATTGGGCTCTTCCGACAACCGTTGCACCAGCGCCGCCAGTGATTTGCTTTCCAGCGGGTCGTTCAGGGAGACCTGCCAGAAATTGAGCAGCAGCAGCAAAGCCACCACCAGGGAGAATATGCCGGAAACAACGGCCAGGTTCAACGATAATTTTAATCTGGAATCAATATTCATCTTCAATCAGTAAAATAAAATACAACTATCTATCTACCGGACAATAATCGACACAACGGGCGCAACTGTAACAGTTTCCGCGGTTTGGCCGGTAGTCGCTTCTTCTTCTGAAAACCACCTGGTTGAGCAGGGTAACCCCGATCACCAACCCAATAAATCCCCCGGCCAGCCAGCTTCCGGTATAAAATTTCTGCCGGATGGCCTGAGCGCTCTCCACCAGCTGTGGCATGGTCTTCCCGGAACTCAGGAAAGTCTGCACATCAATATTATCCGGATCATTTTTTACCTCCGGACGGGTGATCAGCAACTCGGCCAGGTAGACATCGGGATGGGCCTTGGAGAGCCAGGTGTGTGCCCGGGATCCGACGAAACCGCCGGCCGCCATCCACACCGGAATGAGCAGGGCATACACCAGGAAACGTTTGGCACTGTCCCGCGACAGGGCTGTTGTCTTCTCCCCGGTGGGATAATCGATGGCATCGAACGGGCACGAGGTGGTACACAATTTACATTGAATACAGTGCGACGGGGTGATGGAAAGATGCCACTTCGAAAAATGGGACATCCAGTTGAGCAGTACCCCGTAAGGACAGAAAAAGCGGCAGTACGGGCGGGCCACAAACATGCCCATCAGCAGAAAGGCAATTCCCAGCACGGTCATCAAAAAGGGGGCATCCATCCGAAAAATGCCGACAAACGGATCGTAGCGGCAGATAATAAAGTCGGTGCCGGTGGCGGCATACAGAACAGCCAGCGCCAGATAGAGGTAGGGAACCAGCCCCAGCGTGGTACGCAGCCACGACGGCAGGCTGATCGGTTTGATGATCACCAGGTCCTGGATAGCGCCCAGCGGACAAGCGCCGGCACAAAACGTACGGCCAAAGAAAAGGGTAAAAATCAGCGGCAACAGGAAAAAGAGCAACGCCGTCAGCGAAATGGTGTAGCCCGCGTCGGCAAAGGTCAGGGTCATGTTTTGAATGGAACCGACCGAACAGATACAGCCGTTGCGGTAAAACCCGAAATAGAGCAACGTAAACACCGAGAGCCACAGCATCCCCTGCCGCGACCGCTTTTTCAGCGCCAGCCACGAAGCCAGCGACAAAGCTGCCAGCAGCACCGCCACATCAAAATATTCGAGCGCCAGCGCACGCGGTTCAGGCGTAACGGGATCGGGCTGCTCGTAACCCGACTCAAACTCCGGCTTCGGGAAACGCTGCATTTGCGCGGTTACCGAAGAGGCTACAATCAGAAAGGCAAAAGCCAGTAATATGCAGATTCGTTTTTTCATCTTAACATCAGTCAAAAATAAGCCACTGCCGGCAGGCCTGTTTTTTGTCCCGCGAATGCCGGCCGTTCCTCTTTCATCCGGCGCTCTCTTGGGTAAAACCTCCCTTTATCCGGTAGGCCTGGCTGGCTTTCACCCGGCTGATGGCCTCCGATGGGCAAACCCGTGCAATGGAGCATTCGTTGCAGTTGACGCACAAACTGTGGACAATCTGCAGATGGAGCGAACCATTTCCGAACGAGGTGCACCCTTTCACACACTTGGCGCAGCCAATACACAGCTCTTCGTTGATAACATATTCGAAATACGGCTCTTCGATAAATTTCCGTTCGATGGCAGCCGTGGGACAGAGCTGGTTTTCGCCGGCGGTGCTCAACGCGTTGTAGCCGGGTTTGAAATAGCCGCCGCACAGGTCACAGTAACCACACAAATCGTAGGCGTGGATACACTTCACGGCCGAGGGACTCATGACACACTCGGTGGCGCAGCGTCCGCACTGGGTACATTTGAACGGGTCGATCTGCCAAACATAGTCGTCGCCGGTGAGGCGGCTGACAGCCAATCCGCCGATTCCACCCAGCGCCAAGGCCAACGACAGCCGCACCCCGCTCTGGAGAAACTCCCTTCTGCTTTTGACTTTATCGTTATCCATTTTCTCTTTGATTTTTAGCCTGCGGCTCGCCACACGATTCCCAACGGCCACAATTGCGGCAGTTTTCGGCTATCGTGCACGCCGGGCCGTGTTGCACCCGGCGGTTAACCACCAGCAAACCGGTGGTCAGCGCCATTCCGGCCAGGATCAGCCAGCGGCCGCTGTTTCTGAAAAAATCCCTGCGTTCCATCCTATCTCTCTTTTTTTTCGAAAACCCGAATCATCTTCCGGTCAAAATCGAGGGCATAAATCCGGCTTTCGGCGTCGGCCACCACCTCGGGAGCATGGCCATCGTCCTGAAACTTCGCCGGCGGCGCCACAACGCCAACCAATTCGCCCGAGGGCTTGTATTCTTTGATGCGCACCAGCCCTTTTTCGCTGGTTATAAAATTTCCATCGGGCAGAAAGGTGAACTGGGCCGGGTTACAACAACCGCTGAACCCCTCCACCTCCATCGAAGATTTGTTCCAGTAACCACGCAAATTGCCGTCGAAGGTGTAATTTTCAAGGGCGTGTTTGCCGGGGTTGGCCACCCACAGGTCGCCGTCGGCATTGATGGCCACATCGAAACAGGGGCTGGGAACAATAAACCCATGCAACACCTCGTCGTTCACCTTGCCTTCAAATTCCAGTATTTTTTCTCCGGAAGGGTTGAAACGGTAAACCTTGCGCTGACCGGCGTCGGCAATAAAAATATTGTCGCCAGCCACCGCCACCGAAGTGAGTACCGAACTTTCCGAAAACCCCTCTTTCCAGGTGGCAAGCAGCTTCCCGGCCGGGTCGTAAACCAGCACCGAAGCTTTTGTCGCCACCAGCAGCCGGTCGGGAGTGGCCGCCACGGCATGGGGTTTTTCGGGCAGCGAAATTTCTGAAATCAGTTTTCCCTGCAACCCGATTACCTGCACCCACTGGTCGCCGGCTACAAAAAGACGGTCGCCGGCCAGCGCAATGGCAGCCGGTTCCTGCATGGATAACTGCAGGTTGCGCGTTTCGGTGTAAAGTACCAGGGCCGAATCAACAGCCTTGTACTGATCCACGTTGTATTCAAACGGGTTGGAAGCGATCTGGTCGGGCCGGGTCGATTTAAAATCGGCGACCATCACCCCGACTATCACCACTGCCAGCAGGAGCAGAAAGATCAAAATCCACTTGTTCTTCATTTTTCTATTTCCGAAGGTTGATACAAACCATTGTTTTGGCATCGCGCAAAACCAGATAGCCGTCGGCAATGGCCAGCGGCGCCCAGGCGTCTTGCCCGTCGGGAACTACCTGCGCATGGTCAAGCTCTTCATATCCTTTTACACTGGGGCGCAGAATATAGAGCGTCCCGTCGTCGTTGAGCAGAAATATTTTGTTGTCGGCCATAAAAAAGGGCCCGAGTCCGAACCGCTTGTTGGGGCCGCTGGACCAAACCACCCGGGTAACATCCGACGGGTGGTAGCAGACCAGCTGGTTGCGCATCGTCCCGCCATCTTTGGGGAGAATCCCGAACAGATGCCCCTGCCAGTAGAGCGGGGTCTGCTGTTCGCAGGCCAGCCCGTCGCGCGGCGCATACTCTTTGAGCACCTCCACCGCAAAGGTATCGCCGGCAGCTTTCAGCTGGATCATCATACTGCCGGCGCCATAACCGGCGGTGAGGAATATCTTCCCGTCGGGCATGCACACCGGCGACGGGGCGATTACCGAACGGTTCCAGGCGGCCGATTCCCAGAGCACCTTACCGGCATCGGGGCCGTCGGCAGCAATGCCCACGATTCCGCCCACCGCACAGTAGACATACATTTTCCGGCCGCCAAAGGTATAAGGGATTACCGAGGAGTGCGACATTTTCCAGCCGTTGGGATTGGGTGTTTCCCACACCTTTTGCCCGGTAGCCAGGTCCACGCCAATCATCAGGGCATTTCCGCCGGTAGCAATCACAGCCAGGTTTCCGTCGATGAGCGGGCACTGCCCGGTGTACCAGAGCGGCACTTCCGACTGGTACTCTTTTTCCACATCGATGCCCCAGCGAAAGTCGCCGGTGGCGCGGTCCACACACATGACGTGGCATCGTGGCCCGATGGTCAGAATATACTCATCGGTAACCGCCGGAATGGTCCGCGACATTCCGTGGTTGCGTTTGATACTCACCTGATATCCCCGCCGCCAGAGCTCTTTTCCATCGAGCAGCGAAAAGCAGCGCAGGTAGTCGGCACGTTCGGCCTCGTCGTAATCGAGCAGGTAAACCAGTCCTTTGTAGATGGCCGCCCCGGAATGTCCTTCGCCCAGTTCGACCGACCAGAGCACCTGCGGACCTTCGCTGCCAAACTGATCTTTCAGCGAAACAGGCGACTTGGAAATGTTGTCGAAATCGGCGCCGCGAAAGCGGGGCCAGGTTTCGGTCAACGCGGCATGCGTTCCGGAGAATGCCTGAAAAAGGCTTCCGATTTTCACCTCTTCGCCGGAAGCTCCGCCCCCTCCCCGGTTATCGGCCCCGGGAAGGCTCACCGCCAGATCGCGAGTCGGATCGGCCCATAACCACCACAGTAAAAACAGTAAACCGACAATGCCGGCAGAGATTACAACCACATTATTCAGCGTCCGCCTCTTCTCCATCTAAGCTTTAATATGGTAAACCATTAAAACCTCGCCATGCCGGATAAAAAGTTTTCCGTCATAAATGGTGGGATGTGCCCAGTGAGGGCCTTCGCCCTCTTCCACCTTAAAGGTGCTTACGATTTTCAGATTTTCGGGGGAAGGTTTCACCAGCGCCACATTTCCGCTTTTCTCCTCGTAAAGGTAAAGCATGCCGTCGGCAAAAATGATGGAGCCTTTGGTATTCCACTCCTCTTCCCATTTGGTTTCGCCGGTATCCCAGTCCACACAAACCCAGCGTCCGAGCGAGTTGTGCTGCCAGTTTGAGCCGTAGAGCTTTCCGTCAACCAAAACCACGCCGCCATGGTGGGTGTTGAGTGTCGGATTTTTCCATTTCAGTTCGACCGAACGGTTGTTTTCATCGATGGAAAACATGGTTGCGGGGTGGTCGTACCCACTGGTGACAAACACCTCCCGGTTGTGGTAGAGGGCCGGATTGGTCTGTTCGCCTTTCCCGTGACGCCTTTCCTGAAACTGCACGAGGTTGTAGCCCCACAACAGCTCTCCGTTCTTCGGGTTGATGCCCGTCAGATTTTCGGCGGTTTGGGCCAGGATGATCTGCTCCCCCTGGTGATTAACCAGCACGGGCGACGCATAGGCTTTGGCTCCGCCCAGACTTTTGGCTTTCCAGATTTCGGTACCGTCCGACTTTTTCAGTGCAACCATCGTATTTTTTTCACCGCCGGTGGTGTAGACTATCATCTCGTCAATAATCAGGAGGCTTTCTGCCTCGCCAAATCCGTGAAGTTGTCCTTCATATTTTCCGATGGCATCCACCAGCCAAATGATCTTTCCGGTTTGGGCATCGATGCAGCCTACCTGACCATTACCGCTTGAAACGTACAATCTCCCGTTTTCGTAGGTGGGGGTGCAGCGGCTGTCGGGATAAGAACGGATCCACGACCGTCCATACGGCGTTTCCCAAATCAGCTGCCCCGTTAAATCATAGGCCGAAAGCACATCGATGGTATCTTTCTTCAAGCCGGTTACGAATATTTTCCCGTCGGCCACCACCGGCTGGGAGTATCCTTTTCCGATTCCTTTGATTTTCAGTAAAACCTGCGGACCGGATTCGGGCCATTTTTTCAGGAGCCCGGTTTCGTTGTAATGTCCTGTCCTTCCGATTCCCCGGAATTCAACAATCTCCTGCGAAAAGAGGGTCGTTGAAATGCAAACAAGCAACGCTACAGCGGATCCAAACTTCATTTTAAACATAGAAAAAACCTTTCTTTTATAATTACTTGCGGTATAAACCGTCGATTACCTTTTTACCGATTGCAGGCTTTCGGTGCCCAGAATAGTTAGCCGGCGCATTTTATCCCCGGATGTCGTAAACCATCAGCACCTCGCCGTGACGCAGGTAGAGTTTTCCGCCGCTGATAAAGGGATGCGCCCAGTGCGGCCCACTCCCGTCGGTCACCTTAAACGAGCTGACCACCTCCAGCTTTTCGGGAGATGGTTTCACCAGGGCCACGTGGCCTCCTTTTTCTTCGTACAAATAGAGCATTCCGTCGGCATAAACGAGGGATCCCTTGTTGTTCCAGGTGGTTTCCCACTTGATTTCACCGGTATTCCAATCCATGCACACCCAGTTTCCTTTTCCGTTGTTGATCCAGTTGGAGGCATACACATAACCGTCGACCAGCACCACGCCATGATGGTGGTTGTCGAGAACCGTGTTGATATATTTTTCGGTCACACCGGTGCCGTCGGCATTCATTTTCAGCATCACCGAGCGGTAATCATATCCTTTCGAGAGATAAATTTCATCTCCGTGATAAATGGGCGTATTGGTCCAGATCAGGCCGGGCTGGTCCCATTTTTCGGGGAGGTAATATTTATAACTCCAGGCCACTTCGCCGGTTTCGGGTTTTAAGGCAATCAGGTGGGTGGCGGTTGCCGCCAGGATAAAACGGAAGTTCCCATTTTCGTAAAGCGCAGGCGACACATACGAACGTTGTCCTCCCACGGAGGCGCTGCGCCACACCTCTTTTCCGGTGAGTTTGTTGAACGCCACTACCGATGTTTTTTTTCCGCCGGGCGTACAAATCACCAGGTCGTCCACCACCAGTGCGCTTTCAGAAACGCCCCACATGTGCCAGTCGGCCTCGTAATCCTGATCAACATTTACGGCCCACACCTCTTTGCCATCGGCGACATTGATACATACCAGCCGGCCAACGCCGCCCACCACGTAAATCCGGTCACCGTCGATGGTCGGTGTACTGCGGGTTTCAGGAAACGATTTCGACCACGAACGCCCGTAAGGAACCTGCCACTTGAGGTTTCCCTGAAAATCAACTGCCGACAGGTAATCGAGCGTATCGATCATTCCGGTAATATAAATGGTTTCTCCGGCCACCACCGGTGAGGAGTATCCTTTTCCGAGTTTTTCAACCTTCAGCACCAGCTGCGGGCCAGCTTCAGGCCACTGTTTCAGCAGGCCGGTTTCGTTGCGGAAATGGCCGTCGCGTTTTTCGCCCCGCCACTGGATCACCTGTGCGGTTACGGTGGCTGACCAAAAAAGGGTGGCCAGTAGTGTCAGTATTCTGATCTTCATACGATTTTATGTTCTTCTGAAAATTCGATCTGGACTCAGCCGCAACCAACCAGATTGTTGATGCCGCCGGACAGTCATTTTCGGTTCTATTTGATTTTGTAAACGATCAACGTATTACCATGACGGACGAACAGGCGTCCTTTGTCGATAACCGGGTGTGCCCAGTGCTGCGAAGTTCCCAGTTCCACCTTGGTTTTCGACCGGATATTAAAACCGGCGGGCGTACATTCTACCAGCGCCAGTTCGCCGCGGTCGGTATAACAGTAAAGCATTCCGTCGGCGTAAATTACCGTTCCCATGGCCAGGCCGGTTGCAGCATATTTCTGTTCGCCGGTTTTCCAGTCGATACACTGCCACACGCGGTTGTTGTCGCCCGAACCGTAGATGTAACCGTTCACCAGTACGGCGCCGCCAATGCGGTTGTCCATGGTTTTGCTGAACCACTCTTTGGTAACGCTGCTGCCGTCGGCCGACAGTTTCAATTTTACGCCGCCCTGTCCGTAGCCGCTGAAACAGAACAACCCGCCATCGTGGTAAAGCGGAGTGTTGGAATGAACACTCCAGCGGTTAGGCTGCTCGTGCGACCAGAGAAATTTGCCGGTATTGGCATCGATCCCCACAATGTGCGACTCCAGCATGGTCACCAGCAGGGTACGCCCGGGCAGTTTAACGACCAGCGGGGCACAGTACGCCGATTTTTCGCCCAGCGCTTTGGAAGACCAGACCAGGGCGCCGGTTTTCCGGTTGAGGGCCACCACGGTGTGCTCCTCGCCGCCGGGGGTTACAAACAGCTTGTCGCCGTCAACCGCCAGCGTTTCGGTTACTCCCCACTGAATATTGCGTCCTCCCAGTTCCTTCATCACATCCTTTTTCCACTTCACCGTTCCGGTAGCTGCATCCATGCAGACAACCTGCCCCAATCCGCTGTACATATAAAGCAGATCGCCCACGATAACGGGCGTGCTGCGCGAACCGGGATAACTTTCGGTAAATTCAGGTCCGTAAGGAGCTTTCCACAACAGTTTGCCGTCCTCGGAAAGTGCATAAATATACCCTTGCCCGTCGACCATTCCGGAAAGATAAATTTTGTCGTTAGCAAATGCCGGTGACGAGAAACCTTCGCCCAACCCGTCGAAATGCCAAAGAACCTGCGGCCCCGCCTCAGGCCAGGATTTCAACAATCCGGTTTCGTCGTACACCCCATTGCCGTGTGGCCCGCGCCACCGGGTGGGTTCCTGGGCAGTAGCTGAAAATAATACGAAGCACAATGTTAACAGAAGCAATACATTCTTATTCATACGGATCTCTTTTTTAGATCGTATAAAAATAGGATCAATTGCCCTAACTCCCAAGGCGCTTCCGAAATTTAGCACATGTCTAAATAGCAAGATGTGTTAACATTTCGTTAGCAACTCATTAACAATC
>JARKOX010000201.1 GCA_029975525.1 Prolixibacteraceae bacterium
CCGTTGAAGCCCTTGTACGAGCCGTCGGCATCGCTGAAGAGCCGCGGATGGATACAACTGTGGTAGATGGCCGTGTAAAATTTGGTCCGGTCGTCTTCGCTGCCCCCTTCCACTTCGATCTTGCCCAGCAACGCTTCCCAGGTTTTCTCGAGGTTGGCGCGGGTTTTCCTGAAATCCCAGGAGGGAATTTCGGCTTCCAGGTTTTTGCGGGCATTTTCGATGCTGGTAAACGAGGTGCCGATTCTGACCTTCACCACATTATTTCCGCCGGGTTTGAAGCCGACATAAGCGCCAATATCTTTACTGCCGGTCTGTTCGGTAACCTCATGGAAATATTCGGGGCCGGCAAAAGTGCCAAATTTCTCAAAATCACAATCGAACTGCGCCACCATGTATCCGCTGAAGCCAGCCGGTTTGCCGTTCCCGTTGTAGATGCGGTGCACCGGATTAGCGGCAACAATTTCGCGGCGGGCCGGGTCAATTTTAATAACTCCCTCCCCTTCGTCGCTGTTGACATCGATAACGAAATACGGATTCTCGGGGTCGAGCCATGAAAACTGAAAGAAACCGCACCGCCTGGTTGCTGTAATTTCGGTAATAACCTTGTAAAGCGGAATGTGGACCGCACAATAGGCCGGCGACAACGTTTCGGTGTCAATCAGGTATTCGGCTGCACGCGATGTGGGCAGGTAGGTAAAATCGCCCGAAACCGGCATAATGGTAAAACTTCCGTAATCCTGCACGCACGAGCCGCTCGTCCAGTGTGTTGCACGGAATCCCTGCAGGGCGGGCGAACCATAATAGAACGGAGCCACACATTTCCGTTCCGTATTCCGGGTTTGGGGAGTCCACTGGGTCATTCCAAACGGGGCCGTGATGGCAGGAATGGTCTGGCCGTAGTCCACATGGTCGCCCCCTCTGTTTTGGGCGCTGAGGGTATTGGCCGGCGCCGTCCCGATCAGTATATCCACATAATCCAGCAAGGGTTTCTTCTCTTTTTCGCAGGAGACCAGCAACAAAGCGGGGAGCAAAACTTTCAGCAGACGGTTTTTCATAAATCTTGGTTAATTCGGTTCGGCGGTAAATGTAAAAAAGGAAAATGGAAATCGGAAAACGAAATGCGAAAAAGAGGGACAACTATTCGCCCGGCCCCCCAATCAAAACGCCGCAGAAACAGGACTGGAGCTCCTTTTTCTGCGGCGTCACGGTTTTTACCCAGCTTTTTCCAAAGGCTATTTTGCCCTGGGGATCAACATATTCAGAATAATCCCCACCACCGAAGCCAGTCCGATGCCGCTGAGCGAAAAGGTCCCCCACGAGATGATAGCCCCGCCGATCCCCACTGTCAGGATAACGGAAACAATAACCTGGTTCCGCGTTTCGCTCAGGTTGGCTTTGCTGTCGATCAGGGTTTTGATGCCCACCGAAGCAATCAGCCCGAAAAGCAACAGCATGATTCCGCCCAGCACCGCCTGCGGAATGGTTTTCAGCAACCCCGAAATTTTGCCGATAAATGAAAAGAGGATCGCCGTAATTGCCGAAATCCGGAGGATCATCGGGTTAGACACTTTGGTCAACGAAATGGCGCCAGTCACTTCTGAATAGGTGGTGTTGGGCACACTTCCAAAGAAGCCGGCCAGCGAAGTGGCGATACCGTCGCCCATCAGGGTGCGGTGCAGTCCCGGTTTTTCCACAAAATTCTTGTTACAAACCCCGCCAATGGCGTACATGTCGCCCACGTGCTCGATGATGGGAGCCACAGCCACCGGCAGCAGGTAAATGATCGCCCCCCAGTGCAGCTCGGGAGGGGTGAAACCCGGCAGCATAAACCAGGTAGCCTCTTTGACGGCGGTAAAGTCAACTTTTCCGATGAAAATGGCCACTACATATCCCACCACGATACCGGCAAAAATAGGGATCAGTTTGATCAGGCCGCGCCCTGCAATAACCACAATAATGGCAGCTGACAGGCTGATTACAGCCAGCAGCCAGTGCGTTTTGGCCATGTCAACGGCTACCGAAGCCAGCGAAAGACCGATGATCATAATCACAGGACCCACTACCACCGCCGGGAACAATCTTTCGATAAATTTGATCCCACGCAGTTTTACCAACATCGAAACCACACCATACACCAATCCTACTGCAATAATACCGGAAAAAGTTCCGGGAAGCCCGTACAGCTCGGTTGCTTTAATAATGGGGGCGATAAAAGCAAAGCTGCTGCCCAGGAATATCGGGACGACTCCCCGGGTTATCAGGTGAAAAATCAGGGTGCCCACCCCGGCGGAAAACAACGCCACTGCCGGATCGATACCCACCAGCAGCGGAACCAGTACGGTTGCCCCAAATGCTACAAACAGAAACTGTACACCCAGAATGGTGTTGCGGAAAGAGAGCTCTTCCCGGATTTTTTGCAGATCAATCTTCATGGATTAGCTATTTTTAAATTGGTTTTTGAAAACGGCGGGCAAGAAAATCGTTTTTTTCTTTCCGGCCAAACGGTCGGCAGCTTTTTTTTGAGCAATTATTAACGGCCTCTCCGCTTTGGGCAGCCCAAGGCACTTTAACCTGCCCAACAGTTGCAAAACATCGGAACACCACATTAATTATCAAATGATTAAACACCAAAATGCTTTTTTCTTCAACAAGCTGCACTCACCTGCCCCAACTGGCCGTTCACCCCTGTTTGGAAGCCGCTGGTTGAATAAAAAACGACGGTTCCCGGCAATAATATACTTTTGAAGAAGTAACCATTAAAACAACATTGTGCCATGAAAACTTATTTGATGCTCTGCGCGTTGTGCCTGGCCGTTCTGATCGCCGGAGGAGCAACCAAAGAGAAAGGAAAAGAACCCAGAATCCTCGCCGGCCAGTCGCAAACCAATTTCGGGAAATACGAAATCCGCCCCTCGGAAGACCCGATGGTAATCAACGGGCAGGAACTGGAAACCTACGAACTCTCGTATGAGAACGCATCCAAACCAATCCAGATTGGTTTTTTGAAAACAAAAAAATGCAAAACATTCATCCTGCGTAACGAACACTTCGAAATTGAATACGCCTGCGAAAAAGGAGTTTTCGGGGTAAAAAAGATTTCGAAAGATTACCAGCTGATTCCGAGTACCCGGAATGAAGCAGTCCTGAACCTGAGCCAGTACTACAACCAGCGGGTCATCTGCCAGAATCCCACTTCGAAAGAGGAGATACTGGGGCTGATTGCCTGTTTTTATCCGATGCTGATCAAAGAAGAGTACCTGGCCAGTTTTTAAAATAACGCAATTCTCAATAAAAGTGAGGCCCGGAACGGGAACAATCCTTCCGGATGAGTGAAAAGGAGGCTGTCTGAAAAGAGTCAGGCAGCCTCACTTTTTTATACCGTCTCTACTTTCGGCTGTTTTCAAAGCCAAAACTCAAAATCTCCATATTTCGCTGCGGAAGAGCTTCCTATCTATTGTCCCTTCCGCCGGAATCTTTTAATTTTATCCACTTCAACCAAAATAATTACGATGAAACCAACTTTTCCTATTCTGCTGTTTCTGACCGTGCTGTTTACAGCCTGCCGGCACACGCCCCCGCCGGCGCCGTGTGGTCCGCTTCCTTCCGAGCGACAGCTGGCCTGGCACCAGCTCGAATTTTATGCCTTCATCCATTTCAACATGAACACGTTCACCAACATGGAATGGGGCATGGGCAGCGAAAAACCCGAACTGTTCAACCCCACTGAGCTCGACTGCCGCCAGTGGGCCCGCGTGTGCAAGGAGGCCGGCATGAAAGGCATTATCCTTACCGCGAAACACCACGACGGTTTTTGCCTGTGGCCGTCGGCCTACACCGAACATTCCGTCAAAAACTCCCCCTGGAAAGCGGGAAAAGGAGACGTGGTGCGGGAACTGGCCGAAGCGTGTAAAGAGTACGGGCTGAAGTTCGGTGTTTACCTGTCGCCGTGGGACCGCAACCATGCCGACTATGGAAAGCCGGAATACATTACCTACTTCCGCAACCAGCTGCGCGAACTGCTCACCAACTACGGCGAGGTGTTCGAAGTGTGGTTCGACGGCGCCAACGGCGGCACCGGCTGGTATGGCGGCGCCAATGAAGAACGGCGCATCGACCGAACAACCTACTACGACTGGGAGAACACCTATAAAATTGTCCGTGAACTGCAGCCCGGGGCAGTCCTCTTTTCCGATGCCGGCCCCGACATCCGCTGGGTAGGAAACGAAGAGGGCTGGGCACGCCCCACCAACTGGTGCCTGCTCAAACGCGACGATTTCGCCCCCGGCGTTGTGGATAACCTCGAACATCTCCGCGCCGGACAGGAGGACGGGACCCACTGGCTGCCTGCCGAAGTGGATGTCTCCATCCGTCCGGGATGGTACTACCACCCGGCCGAAGACCACCGCGTCAAAACCCTGCCGCAGCTGCTCGACATCTACTACCATTCGGTAGGCCGCAACGCCTCGCTCCTGCTCAACTTCCCGGTTGACACCCGGGGGCTGATCCATGAAAACGATGCCGAACAGGTGTTGAAGCTGGCCGCAGCCCTGAAAGCCGACTTTGCAACTGACCTGGCAGCCCGAAAACCGGTCTCCGCCTCGAATGTGAGGGGGAATGCCCGTAAATACCAGGCCCAAAATGCCACCGACCACAATCCGGACACCTACTGGGCTACCGACGACAGTGTACGACAGGCCTCCTTCACCATCGACCTGCAACAGCCAACCCCGTTTAACCGTTTTCTCGTGCAGGAATATATCCCACTGGGGCAGCGGATAAAAAAATTCCGGGTCGAGGCCATGGTTGACGGCGCCTGGCAAACGGTAGCCGAAGAGACCACCGTCGGCTACAAACGAATCCTGCGGCTGCCAACCGTTACAGCCACCCAGGTCCGCTTTACGGTCGACGAGGCCAAAGCCTGCCCGCTGATCGCCAACATCCAGGTATTTCTGGCGCCCAAAGTACTCGAATCGCCCGTGATTACCCGCAACCAACAGGGAATGGTGACCATTTCGGCCTTCGACGACGGACTCGACCTCTATTACACAACCGACAATTCCGAGCCGAATCCCTCCGCTGAAAAATATGACAGCAGTTTCCTGCTCAACCTGAAAACGACCGTCAACGCAATAGCGGTAGATCCGCGCACCGGCCAAAAAAGTCCGGTAGCCAGCTGTTTTTTTGACATTCCGAAGACCAGCTGGAGCTTGCTGGGTGATCCCGGAAAAATGGCGCAGGCCGCTGCCATCTTCGACGGAAATGCCAGCACCGCGCTGTTGATCAGCCAGCCGCTGCCGGCAGACTTTGTCATTGACCTGGGCGAAACCCTGCCGGTGACCGGGTTCTCTTACCTGCCGCCCCAGGGACGCGGAAACCCCGGAACAATTTTCAACTACGAATTTTATGTGAGCAGCGACAACCGCAACTGGGGAAAACCGGTCGCTGCCGGCGAGTTTGCCAACATCCAGAACAGTCCGGTTTTACAGGAAGTCAAATTCGGACCGGTCACCGGCCGTTTTGTAAAACTGCGTGCCCTTTCAACGGTTTCCGGCCAGCAACACGCCGGAATTGCCGAATTCGATATTATAACGCCATAAACTGAAAAATCTGTCGGGGCTTTGCTTAACGCGGAGCCCCGACTGTTACCCGTTTTTCGTATGAAAAAGCTGCTGTTTGTCGCCGGGCTGGCGCTGCTGGCCGGATGCCATCCGAAAACCACGCCGGAAATTTCCTACGCCAACCTCGAAAAACACATCGTCGAACTGTCGGCCGACAAACACGGCGGCCGCATGCCCATGTCGGCATACGAAAGCGGCGTGGTGGACTACATCGCCCGGCAGATGCAGGAGATCGGACTGGAAGGCGCCAACCACGGAAGTTTTTTCCAGGAGGTACCTATCCTGAAGGTCAGCTCGGTTATGTCGCCCACACTTGACCTGCAAACACCCGCCGGCATCCTGCAGCTAAACAAACTCACCGACTACGTCTCCTTTTCCAGAAAAATGGAGGAGCACCTTGCGTTGGAAAATTCGGAGATCATATTTGCCGGGTTTGGCATCAACGCCCCGGAGTTTAACCGCAACGACTTTGCCGGGATAGAGGTAAAAGGAAAAACCATCCTGGTTCTGGTGAATGATCCGGGATATGGTACCGAAGGAGACTACTTCAAGGGAAATACCATGACCTATTACGGCCGCTGGACCTACAAATTCGAAGAGGCGGCGCGTCAGGGCGCCAGGGCCTGTTTGATCATCCACGAAACCGGTCCGGCCGGCTACGGATGGAATGTGGTCAGCAACAACGGCGAAACCACCAAACTCTACCTCCAACCCGATGACGGTTACCAAAACCGCTGCGCGCTGGAAGGGTGGATTTCGCTCTCCGCAGCCGAAAAACTGTTTGCCGCCTGTGGCCTGAACTTTCAGGAGATCAAAGCCCGGGCTGTTTCTCCCGGTTTCAAACCTTTTCCTTTACCTGTCACGGCTTCGGCCTGGCTTGAAAACCGTTTCGAAACCGGCGTTTCCCGGAATGTGTGCGGCGTTATCAAAGGGAAAAGCCGTCCCGGGGAAGCTATCGTTTACACGGCCCACTGGGACCACCTCGGCATTGGCACCCCGGTTGACGGCGACAGCATTTACAATGGCGCCACCGACAACGCCAGCGCAGTAGCCTGGCTCCTCGAAATTGCCCGCGCCTTCCACGCCGCCCCGCAACCCGAACGGTCGGTGCTCTTTTTATCGGTTACCGGCGAAGAGTCGGGCTTGCTGGGCGCCGAATATTATGTGGAAAATCCCCTCTTCGATCTGACTCAAACAGCCGCCTGCATCAATACCGACGTCATTCTTTTTCTGGGCGAATTCCACGACATCACCCTCACCGGCTACGGACAGAGCGAACTGGACCAGTGGGTCGAAAAAGCTGCTCGCCGCCAGGGCCGCTACATTGCGCCCGACCCCAATCCCGAAAATGGCATGTATTTCCGTTCCGACCAGTTTCCTTTTGTCAAAAAAGGGGTGCCGGCAATCTTCGCCAAAGGGTACACCGATGCCAAAAAATACGGAAAAGCCAAAACGCTGGAGATGATCCGGCAATACTGGCAAAACACCTACCACACCCCGCAGGACGAATATCTGCCGCAACGCGACGACCTGGCTGGCCTGGTACAGGATGCCGCCCTGCTTTTTGAAACCGGCCACATGCTGGCCAACTCAACGGCCTGGCCGGCCTGGAAAGAGGGATCCGAATTTAAGTCGATCCGCGAAAAAACCCGCACTAGCAGCCCAACCTCATCCGAACCGTAAAAATTCCGGGGCATCTAAATGCCGGATTTATTTCAACTAAAAAAAGCAAAATGCTTTATTCCAGCAGCGACAAAAGTTTTCAAAAACATCATCCCTGT
This sequence comes from Prolixibacteraceae bacterium, assembly GCA_029975525.1. GTDB lineage: Bacteria > Bacteroidota > Bacteroidia > Bacteroidales > Prolixibacteraceae > UBA1413. The sequence continues at coordinate 7,400 of JARKOX010000201.1, forward strand.
TATCCGGATTGACAACGATTCAGATAAAAAATGATAACTTAACCACACTTCCCAACAATAAATGATCTCACAAAAACCACAAAAAATATGGCTATAAAATTTTTCAAAAGTGATATTTCAGGAAAAGAGTTTCCGGTTTCAGAAAAAGTATCGGCCAGAACCATCCGGCATTCAATTCTGGATTTAATCCAGCAAGATCATCCTCAGTTTTTGCATGACAGCGTGTTGGCAGTAAGTGAACTAAACGAGTACCGAAGTTTGGTGGTAGAGGACTTTTTAAAAAAAGAAATCGGAGAGCTTTCGGAACTGGAAAAGACCGTTTTAAACTCGATCACGCTGAATCAGACCCTGACCGATAAAATCGACCTGGATGAAGAAAAGAAGCTGACGTTTGGACAAAAAATTGCAGACCGGGTAGCCACGTTTGGAGGCAGCTGGACCTTTATTCTCTCATTTTGTGGATTTCTTGTAATGTGGATTACCGTTAATGTCGCCTGGTTGCTAAACAAGGGATTTGACCCCTATCCATTTATTCTCCTGAATCTGATTTTGTCTTGTTTGGCAGCTCTTCAGGCTCCCGTAATTATGATGAGCCAGAACAGGCAGGAAGAGAAAGACCGCGACCGGGCCAAAAAAGACTACATGGTAAACCTCAAATCAGAACTGGAAATCAGAACCCTGCATGAAAAGGTTGATCATTTTATCATGGATCAGCAACAAGAATTGATGGAATTGCAGAAAGTTCAGATTGATATGCTGAAAGACATATTGGAACAACAAAACAAAAGCTAATTCCTCAAACCGGCCACACGATGGCCAACTCAACGGCCTGGTCCGCCTGGAAAGAGGGATCCGAATTTAAGCCGATCCGCGAAAAGGGCCGCCCAGAAAGGGAAGCACCATCTGAACCATAAAAAAATATCCAGACCATTTAATTAACCCCCTCCGACTCTTTTATTTCCGTCTGGAATTACGTAACTTTTTCTATCCTTTAATTGTCAGGATATGAAAATCCCTCACTTCAATCTGAATGGCGCGCGGAACCTGCTTTCCATCACGACGGACGCGCCGGCCCCCTCACCCAGCCGCCGGAAATTTGTCAAAACCCTTGGACTTGGTGCAGTGGCCATCACCCCTGCCGTAAATTCGCTGAAGTCGGTCACCCTGGAGCCGTTTACCGTTCAAAACGGCAACAACCGTCTGCAGTTTTTACGACACGGCATGGTCGCCTGGGAAATTGCCCCGGAGCGTTTTGCCCCCGGCGCACAGTTTGCCATTCACCAGCTGGAAAACGAATGGAGGTTTTCGCTCGAAAAGGCATCCTATCCCGGAACCCTGCCCCTGTTCAGCTTTTCCGGACGCATTTTCAGGGAGGAGGGCGCCTGGCAACTGGAAGCCCGCCTCCCCGAATTCGGCATTCAGTCCAAAATCGATCTGCTGGACTGGCTGGACGGGGTTCAATCCCTCAACTCGCCGCTTTTGCCGCCCCGGGAAATTTGTCGTCCCGGCGAGGGAGCCCTCCTGCAGATAACCGGCCCGTTTCGCTGCCGGCTCAACGCCCAGTGGCTCCTGGCGATGGAAACAGACCGCCAGGCAGAACTGGAATACTGCGGAAACCGTTTCCATACCTCAACAATATTGCTGCAGCTGCACAACAGTCGTTCGCTGCGCTTCCTCCATCCCGTTTCTGAAAACGGAACCCTGATCACCCTGCCCGGTTTTCCGCAGTGGAACAGTTTTACCGAAAAAATCTCCCAAAACGGGCGCTCCGGGTTTACTGCCGACCACGCCCCGGTTGACCTGCAGCTGTTTACCGGCAAAACCAGCCGGCAGCGGCCGGTTGCTGTTTTGTGGACCCACCAGCCTGCCCGTCCGCTGGCGCTGCAGACCGTTTTCCGGGATCCGGTCAGCTTTGCCGGTTATTTTTTCGGAGCTTGGTTTGCCGCCGGCCGGCAGCCGCAGTTTTACCTTTCCGCACGCCTTGGCGCAGAGGGGCAGTGGGTCAGCAACGAACTGGGCGCTTTCCGCCTGGCCGGCACCCCCGCCCTCCCCGACCTGGAAGCATTCGGCACCGGCTTTTCGATCGACGAGGAGATCCTGGAGCCGCGTCTGCACGCTTTTCAACCGGTTATTGGCGACGCACAAACACTGGTTTCCCTCTTCCAGGATCCGCCCCGCGTGCGCATCCAAACCCAGCAGCCGGTCAAACGGACAGTAACAACACCCACCCGGGCGGTAAAACAGCCGGAAAGAACCTCCGCCACCGAACAAAAACAGGAAGAACCACCGCAACCACAACGCACCCCCCAGACGACGGTCCCGGCAGAGCAATCCCCCACGCGGCAGGAACCCGTCCGGAACCAATCCAAAATTGAAGTGGAGTTTGACCAGATCAGGTTTCGCCCGAAGCAGGCGCTCTCCATCCGGGTGTTGCGCCCCGAAGACCTGATCTGGCTCGAATTTGAGTTTCACAATTTCAGTTTCTCCAACCGGGGACAATCGGCTTATCTTGAACTCGAAAACCCGAAAGATCCCGGAGTGATTGTGGTCAGCTTTCCCACCCAGCACACCCTCGAACAGGCGTTTTTCGAAACCACCAATATCCCTTCTGATTCGACCAACGAACCGGTTAACCTGCCGGCCAAACACCTGCGGGCCCGCAAAAGCCGGCTGGTTTACGAGCTGGAAGCCGGGCATCCGGGTTTTCCGCTTATCCTGACCGAGCTGCTTGACTGGAAAAAATTTAAGCTCCGCGTACATCCGCGGGCGTGGATCAAAATTCCACAGCCTGGCAAAATCAAACCGGGAGCTTTTACCCTCAGCACCTCCCGAACAACTTTGCCACGCGAAACGATCAGCTACCTCGACAGCAACTCCAAAGATTACAGCCTGCGGATGGCGCAGTCTTCAAAAAACAGGGCCGGACAACTGGCGCTTTACAACGAAACACAACTGCAAAAAGTGCTGGCTCCCGAAGCGGTAGCCTCACTTCGTCCCTCTTTCGACATCGGGTCGCTCAGGCGGGTCGATCTAAAAACAGGCCCCATCCCGCCACTGAGTACTTCGATCGAGGCGCCCGCCCTGATGTATATCTCTCCCAACCAGGTAAACGACTTCTATCACCGGGTGGAAACTTCCTTCAGAAATGTGGAAGAACAGCGCGAAACCACGCAGGTCTTGTCGAGTCAGCTGCGGGTGCTCGACCCGCTGGCCTCCAACAAGGGGGAAATTATCGAACTGTGGCACACTGCCCTGGGAATTAAACTCAACAACCGGCAAACCTCGGCGCTCAGCCTGCAGGCGCTCAAAACCATCCGTGCCCTGTGGGCTTTCGATGCCAAAGAAGATTACAAAGCCGATGTGGAACGTAACCAGCCTTTTATGGCCTCACTCGATGCCAACAACCGCCACAAACTGGTACACACCACGTCGAATTACCAGATTCCGGGGTTTACCCCGTTTCCGGTGCCGGTAAAAAAACTGATGCTCACCACACTGGGCGCTTACCTGGACTGGCATGCCTTTTTCGATGTGCCCGCCCCGGCCGACACCTGGCTCAACATCATTGAATGGGAACACCTGGCAACGCTGGGCCGCGACCATTATGTAAAAGTGGTGGAAGAGGGCTACCTCTTTCCGTTTGGACATCGTGCCGCCGTAGTAAAAGTCACCGAACGCAAATTTCACCGCGAAACCCGCGCCGCAGTCAACCGCCAGCGGATGTTCATCGTGGTGCTCGAAAAAGAGGTTTGGTACGACCGTAACGACCCGAAAGGCGATTTTATCCGCTTTCCCTTCCAGTCGGTGCGGATTGAAAACGACTACACCCCCAATATCGATAACCCGGCCAATTCAACGCTCATCACCGTCCCCCCCTCTTCGGGTAAACTACAGGTGCGGCCGCTGCAAATGCGTGCAGCCGGCAGCAGCGGAAACAGCGCCTACAACTTTTACATCAATGTGGGCGGGAAAGGGTTCCCGTTCGACCTGACCCTGACCGACAAGGAAGGCCGCGAACAGGTAGTACGCATGCCGCTGGTCTTTGTGGAAACCCGGATCGGGCGCCTGCCCGGCCTAGCCCAGCAGGTGATCGACCAATACAACCCCAACAAAGCCTACAACGAAACCGCCTTTTCCGGACAGGAGGTTGCCTATTCGGAGTACCTGGTAGATGGCGACACGGCCTTCGAAACCGAAACCCTCACTTTTGGCGGGCAGCTCTATCCGGCGCCCGGCGAAGCCGACCTGAAGTTTCATCCCGTGATGCAGTCGGCCAACGTTTACATCCGGCAAGTGGACGAACTGACCGGTGTGCGCCAACCGGCAACCATTCAACTGGAAGACGACAACAACCCGGGACAGGTGTTTGCCAGCGTGGCCGGCGCGGTGGTTGATTTCACCGGCGGCTCCGACAAATCGGGCGGCTTCCTGTCGCCCAACATGGGCATCAACGCACTCAGCAAACTGCAGGGACCGGTTGGCGGGAAAATCAACGACCTGAAAAACCTCGTTTTCAAACCGCTGGAATTCTTCGAAGCGCTGGACAACCTTCCCGTAGCCAAAATATTTGGCGTCATCAACCTGTTCGACCTGCTGGGAATCCTTGATCTGAAAGGCAGTTTCGACGGATTGATAAATCAGGTGAAAACCCTGCGCAAAGAGATTGAAAATCTGAAAATTGAAATCCTCTTCCTGGAAAACCAGGCCAAAGAGAGTGGCGAAAATCTTCAGACTCAAATTAACCAGCTCCGGGAAACTATTACCGGAAAAGTTAGCGACCTGATGAACACGCTGACCAGCAGCACTCCCAAAATTCCAAACTTTAAAACCTGGTTTACCGAATCGGCATTTTATGCCGAATACAAATGGCAACCCGATTTCAAAGAGAGCCCCATCGTGGTGATCCCCGATTTGCTAGCTGTAAAAGTGGCCAATCCCAAAAATGCGCTGACCATCACCACCACCTTCGAAAAGCCGTTTGACAGCAGTAAAACGGCCGCCCTGAAAGGGAAAGCACGTTTCGAAAAGTTCGGGATCGACATTGTGCCGCTGCTGGCTGTAAACTTCAACTACATGGAGTTCCGCAGCGGCTCGGCGGAAAAAACCGATATCAAGGTGGATATCGATGCCGCAAACCCCATCGAATTTAAAGGAGTGCTCAGCTTTGTCAACAACCTGCAAAGCATTATTCCCAGCACCGGTTTTTCCGAAGATGGGCCCTACATCGACATCAAACCGACCGGAGTAACGGCCGGTTTCGATATCAGTGTCCCCAATGTGGAAGTCGGCATTTGTATGATTTCCAACATCAGCCTGGGGGCCAGCGTCACCCTGCCGTTTACCGGCGCCCCGCTGACGCTGGGTTTCAACTTCTGCAAACGCGAAAACCCGTTCCTGCTCACGGTTTCCTGTTTCGGCGGAGGGGGCTATTTTATGATGGTCACCACGCTGCATGGGATCCAGTCACTTGAAGCGGCTTTCGAATTTGGCGCCGCCATGTCGCTCAATGTAGGCGTGGCATCGGGTGGCGTTTCGGTGATGGGCGGGTTCTATTTCAAAATCGAAAAAGTTGAAAACGACAAGGGCGAAATGGTGGAACAAGCCACACTTACCGGCTACCTGCGCATCAACGGCCACTTGTCGATTCTGGGGCTGATCAAGGTGTCGCTCGAATTTTACCTGGCGCTCACTGCCGTAATCGTAGATGGGAAAGTCTCCAAAATGGAGGGCGTGGCTACCCTGAAGGTAAAAGTGGAGGTGCTCTTTTTCAGCAAAACCGTATCGGTTACCGTGCGGCGCGAGCTGGCCGGCGCCGATGCCGACCCGACTTTCAGGGAGATGATCGAACCCGAAGACTGGCAGGAGTACTGCCTCGCCTTTGCCAGCTGACCGAAAATCCAAACTGTATAACCAGAAGAAATCAGATACATCATGTCACAGGAAATTGTATTCACCACTCTGCCCCATCAGCGGACAACCATCGACGGAACGCCGTTCCTGAAACTTTCAGTTTTTGCAACCATCCGGCTCAAACCGCCCAAAGAAACCACCCTGGCACAATTTGAAGAGCTGCTGGCGTGGCCCGAAAAAATCCTGAATGCCCGGTACAAATTCAGGCTGGGAGATGGCACCGAGCTGGAAGCCCAACTGCTGAAAGACAAGATCGATCCGCAACTGTTTCGCAATATCTTCCTTCCCGAAATCAGGGTAAACGCTTTCGAACAGGAAAACCTGACGGCCAAACGCATCTATTCATTTCCGGTGCAGCACATCCGGGATTTTGTCCTGCAAAATTACCGGCAGGTGGCGGTTGAAAGCCCTACCCGGCTGGTTTCGGCCGACAAATTTGTGGACCTCTCACGGTTTGGGTCAGTATCGCGGGTGCAGCTGAACGAGCAGGTGATCAACCGGGCTGAAACCCGGCAGCTGCGGCAGCCCCTGAAAATTGCCAGCCTCACACTGAAGGATGAGAGCAGCGACCGCCAGCTGCGAACGGTTTTGCAGCGCGACAAATTCCAGCGTTTTTCCCCGCAGATGAACCCCAAACAAGACTTCACCCAACTGCGGCAATTTCACCGCCTCGACGCCAAAATCAAAACCGGCGCCCGCCTGCAACTGAAAAAACCGCAGTTCGAATTTCACGACATCCTGTCGGTGGTCAGCAGTTATCCGCAGATGATGCGTAAACTGGGGTTTGTCCTCGATTTCCTGATCCCCTACCAACCGGCCATTCCTGCCAACGGCACCATCCTGCTGCTACCCTCTTCAATCGAATTCAGCGAACCCGAAACCACCCTGTCGGTTCCGCCCACCGCGTACCAGCTCACCCCGGCCGGATTTTATGCTGCCGACCGCAACAACTCAATCTTCCGGCAGGGATTTGTAAAAATCAACACCCCCGGATTTTCGGTGGTGCAGGTCGATGCCGACGGCGCTGCCCTGAAAACCCACAACATGACGGAAAATAAAGTGCAGGAGGTGGCCAAGTTTTACCAGATACGATCCGAAATTGCCGTAAGCCGGAACCTGCAAACCAAAACCATCGAAGAAGCCGAACCACCGGCCGACGAGGGACTGCCCACCATGCGTTCGGCCGGGATTGCTGTCATCAAAAACGGCATGGCCGAACACCTCTTCAGCCGTTTTGCTGCCAACCAGCAGCTGCAACCCAACTTAATTGACAATGCCCGGCTGGTAGCCCCGCTGAAACTGAGAATCCCCGATTTCTCCCTCTATTCCGACGATCTGGTCCAGGCTTACCGCATGGACATTGCCTACGAAGACAATCCGTCGAAATGGTATTCGCTCCACCATCGGCGCGATGAATACACCTGGTTCGACGCACAAAACACCCCGCATCCGGTGGAAGGTACGGATCCCGACGAAGGATACATCGAACTGGGAATTGCGGAAGACCCCGACGATCCGGACGATGTTTTTGTTTCGGAAACGCTGGCCCGCTGGGAAGGCTGGAGCCTTGCCGTGGGAAAACCCGGATACGCCATCAATGAAGCAGACGACTACAAACTGCAACCGGGCGAAACCGTCAAACGCGACTTTGTCAACACCTCCAAAACAGCGGAGATGAAGAAATACACCTTCGATCCAACGCTGGAATTTAAGGTAAATGCACAATCGAAAATCGTTCCGGGCACCTTGCCCCGCCTGCGCTTCGGAAAAGATTACCGGGTACGCATCCGCACGGTCGACCTGGCCGGAAACAGCGTTGCGCCCGAACATCAATCCGAAACGCCGGCCGAAACCCTGCGCGCCAACATTCGTTACCTGCGCTACGAACCGTTGTCGAGTCCTATCCTGCTGGCTGGCAACCGCCTGAAAGACGGTGAGTTTCCCGAACGGATGGTGATCCGCAGCAACTTCGACCGCTCGGCAAAAGATTACGAAAGCAGCTATCCCGTAGATGGGAAAAAATTCGACGACTTCGCCCAACGTTACCTGCTTCCGCCCAAAAATAGCCAGGCGATGGCCGAAACACACGGCATGTTCGAGAAGGCATTCGGGAACAACCCCGCTGCTGCACAGGAGATTTACAACCTCATCACCAGCCACGAAGGGCTGTACCAACCAGCCTCCAACAACCAGGAAAAGATCTACCAACCTTCGGAAGTGGAAATCATCTACCTGCCCGACCCGATGGCTGCCGGCGTGGCGCTTTTTGTGGCCGAGGGGTACGACTATTCGCACACGCAGGAGTTCAAACTGCGGATGTTCAGCTTTTTCAGCAACCAGGAGCTTTCGCCCGAGCAGACCAACGACAAAATTCCGGAAGCGTGGTACCAGGCCCGTCCGTTGCGGATCCGTCTCGAAGAGGGCGACCTGAACACCAGCTGGAACAGCACAGAACGTATCTTCACCCTCTTCCTGCCCAAAGGTCTCCGCACCCGTATCAAATTCAGCACCTTCTGGCGCGAGCAGGACTTCAAACAGTTGTCGGCCATCTGGCAGATGATCAAAGAGGAAAATCCTGGCAACCTGGCCGAACTGGATAAACTGGCCCGCGCGGGACAACACTGGATGCTCAGCCCGTCACGCGAAATGGAGCTGGTACATGCCGTTCTGCAACCGGTGGAAGCTCCCGAAATCAAAGCCCTTTTGCCCGACCGCGACTTTGGCCAGACGTTCGTGAAGATCAACACCCGATTTAAGGTGCACGGCGAAAGCACCGAAAAAGCAGAGTTTCAGGCCAGGTGGACCGAACCGGTTGACGACGCCATTTCGGTGAAGATCGGCGAACAGCAGGGACGCAACGCCATTTCCGATATCGACATCCAGTATCCCGACGAAGTGATCACCCGCGGCACAATTCCCGAGCCCAAGCAGATCCCGCCGCACTTCCAGCTGAAAGGGCCGCTGAAACTGCAGGCCATTCCGGTACAACAGTTTCAGCCGCGTACCAAAGTGGAATTTGAGCGGGACCCGCAACCCGAATCGGCTCGGGTCAACAGATCCTACCAGGTGCAATCTGTCCGCTTCCGGGAAATGGAACAGGCCAGGCTTTCCGCCCCCAAAACCCTGGTCAACCGTGTCAAATTCGACATTGAAGCGTCGCGTTTCAGCTTTCTCAAAAAAATCGGCCTGCGCCTGTTACCGCTCGAACACTCCTTTGGCGACACCAAACACCGGTGGGTCGACTACAAACTGGTGGCAGCCTCACGCTACCGCGACTATTTCAGCAAAATCCTGAAAAATTACCCCGAACTGACCACCGTCCGCGAAAGCGAATGGTGGGAAAAGGTGAACATCCTCAGTTCGGCACGCCCCAAAATGCCACAACCCGATTATGTAATTCCCACTTTCGAATGGCGCAAGACCCAAAGCGCCGACGCCGTGCGGCATCAGCGTTTAGGCGGCGGATTGCGGATCTTCCTGAAAAGGCCGTGGTTCTCGTCGGGCGCCGACGAAATGCTGGCGGTGGTTCTGCCCCCGCAACCCTCCTCTGCGCGGTTTGCGCTGATGGCCACCCAACCCGGCTACACCGACTACTACACCCATTGGGGAATTGACCCGCTGCTCTTCTCGGTGCCGCCCGAAAATCTCTCTCCCCGCCCCGAAGATTTCCGGCTGAATCCGGTGACCGACGAAAACCTGCAATATCCCGACCTGGAGAACGGCCGCGCCAACATCGTGGCCTATCCCGTCAACTTCGACGAAGAGCGGCAGATGTGGTTCTGCGATCTTGCCATTGATCCCAAAACCATGTATTTCCCGTTTGTAAAACTGGCGCTGGCCCGCTACCAGCCCTATTCGGTGAAGAAAGAGGGGGCCGATGTGTGCCTCTCGCCGGTGGTTTTTGCCCCGATGATGCAACTGGTCCCCGAACGGCAAACCACCCTGCGGTTTAAGTCAGACGACCAAAACTCACGCTTCACCCTCACGGTGGAAGGCACAATCTACAACGAACGGCAGGCCACCTGGGGAAATTACAGCTTTTTGCGGATCTCATTTTTAGACAGCCGCATCGCCCAGCCGATTTTCGGGGTGATCGACGATGGCGTCAACGAAAAGAAGCTGACCGACGAAGGGACCGAGATCAAGATCACGCAGGCCAACGTAACCAACAACCGCTTTTCGGTTTCCAAAGAGTTCAGGTTGCCACGCGAATACAAAACCGCGCCATTCCAGGTCGTCATTGAAGAATACGAACGTGGCCCGGTAAAAATACCGCTGGCCGGCCAGTACAGGGAGTTGCTGGAACAGTCGGAAGAGACCGACCGGCTGATCTATGCCGACGTCTTTAAAATCAATGAAGTGGAGAAATAAATTTCATTTCTGCAACGGTGCCGGATCGTTCCGGGGCTCCCTTCCTGAAAAAAGAGAAAAACCAACCATTAACCATCCTGGCAAAAACCGTCATCTAAAAAAATGAACTACGGAAAAGAGATTTATCTTCGCAGTAAATTCCTCCGTAGAGGAAACTTTTTTCAACTCTGACAACAACAAACAGCTATGGTATTGGATCGAAAATTCTGGTGGGCTGCGCTGCTGCTCTTTGCGTTGGTGATGATCACCGGCATTAAGGTGCCGATGGTGGTAAATGCCGCCAAATATGCGGAAGTTAGCCGCGAGATGGTTGAAAGTGGCGACTGGATCAACCTGAAAGTCGGCGGGGATGCCTACGACCAGAAACCTCCGCTGATGTTCTGGATCGGGGCCTTGTTCTTCTCCCTGTTTGGCGTGTCGACCATCGTTTTTAAAATCTCGGTCCTGCCCTTTTCTTTTCTGGGGATCTACTCCACCTACCGGCTCGGGAAGTTGCTTTACGGGAAATCCACCGGTCAGCTGGCAGCCCTTTTTTGGGCCAGCAGCCTTGCTTTTCTCCATTTCCACGACGACATCCACACCGACACGCTGCTGGCTTCGGTAGTTGTATTTGCCGTGTGGCAGCTGGCTGCCTTTTTTGAGGAAAGAAAAACCCGGCAATTCATTTTGGGAATCGTTGGTGTGGGATTGGCCATGCTGACCAAAGGGCCGGTGGGACTGGTAATTCCGGCCTGCGCCGTGGGCGCCCAGCTGCTGCTGCACCGCCGCTGGCGTGATATTTTCCACCCGCGCTGGATCGTGGCGGCCCTGCTTACCGCGCTCCTCATCTCCCCGGCGCTGCTTGGCCTCTACAACCAGTTTGGCCCCGAGGGAATCAAATTCTATTTCTGGACCAACAATATGGGGCGCATCACCGGTTCCTACGCCGGCTCGGGCAACGACCCGGCATTTTACCTGCACACCTCGCTTTACATGCTGGCGCCATTTACAGCTTTTGCCATTGCCGGGGTAGCCCGCGAGTTCCGGAAATACGTCCTGCACAAAGGAAAGATTGCTGCCGGCGATGAGTTTTACACGCTGGGCGGAACCATTCCCTACCTGCTGGTCCTCTCGTTTGCCCAAGCCCAGAATCCGCATTACATGATGGCTGTGATCCCGTTTGTCATGATCCTGGCGGCCCGGTTCGTGGTCCAGTTGCAGGCCGGTGAGGTCAGCTCCCCGCTGTCGCGGGTGATTCTGGAAGCCAACCGCATCATCTCGATCCTGCTCTGGCTGCTGGTTTTTATCTTCACCCTCTACATTTTCCCAGAAAAAAAGAGCTGGTTCTGGATTACCCTGACCCTTCTGACCGCCATTTTTATCTACTTCCGTTTTCAGCTTAAAGGAACGGAGCGGCAAATTGGCCTGCTCACCCTGACTATGTTTGCCTTCATTTTTACCCTACAGGTAAGTATCATCCCGCACCAGCAGGCGTACCACAGCTCGTTCCGGGCGGTCGACGACTACAACCGGCGAATGACCGACAGCGAACAGCTGCACATCTACCGGCCACAGGCCCGCTACTGGGAGCTGTTCTTCTACGGAAAAAAACCCGGAAAATATTTTGTTACGGAAAAAGACCTCCCGCGGCTGCTCGAAGAATCGGGCGACTGGGTTTATACCGACGCGAAAGGGAAAGAAGAGATCACCCGGGAAATACCCGAAACCCAGGTGGTGGGCGAATACAACCATCGCAACATCAGCAGCCAGTCGCTAAAATTTCTGAACCCCAAAACCCGGGCGTCGAAACTTGAAAAAAGATATCTCCTGAAATTACCGCAACAAATCCTGCGGTATCACCTGCAAAAACGGAAATAGCCCGCCCGGTGAAAGATAACTTTTACACGTTGTGGTGACGGATTTCTGAAAACATTCTTGGGTTTTCTGTGAAACCTTTACTTTTGCAGATCGCAAAAAAACAGAAAATGAGAGATTCCTATTTTCCCAAACTCAAAGACATAACCAGTGCAAAACTCAACCTGAATGAGGTGGTCCTCACCACGCCGCTGCAGGAAAACCGCAACCTGAGCGAGCGTTTTCAGGCTAAAATATTGTTGAAACGTGAAGATTTGCAGGCTGTCCGCTCTTACAAACTGCGGGGCGCCTTCAACAAAATCATGCACCTGACTTCGGAAGAGAGATCGCGCGGGGTGGTTTGCGCCAGCGCCGGAAACCATGCGCAGGGCGTTGCCTATTCGTGCAGCCTGCTCAATATCAGCGGCAAAATCTACATGCCAGCCACCACCCCCAAGCAAAAGATCACGCAGGTGCGCATGTTTGGCAAAGACAAAATCAAGATCGTCCTCACCGGCGACACCTTCGACGAGGCCAACCAGGCGGCGTTGGCCGACTGCCACCAGTCGGGCCGCATTTTCATCCATCCGTTCGACGACCCGCAGATTATTGAAGGACAGGGAACCGTCGGGCTTGAGATTCTTCAGCAGGCTGCCACCTCCATCGACTATGTGTTCATTCCGGTAGGCGGTGGCGGACTGGCTGCCGGAGTTGGCGCCTATTTTAAGGAGATCAGCCCAACCACCCAGATCATCGGGGTGGAACCGGCCGGCGCACCTTCGATGAAAGAGTCGATTGCAGCCGGCAAGGTGATCTCGCTCGAAAATATCGACAAATTTGTTGACGGGGCTGCCGTACAGAAGGCCGGGGAGCTGACTTTTGAAATCTGCCGGAAAGTCCTCAGCGACATTGTACTGGTTCCCGAAGGGAAGGTGTGCTCCACCATTCTGGAACTCTACAACCAGGACGCCATCGTGGTGGAACCGGCCGGGGCGCTCTCCATCGCCGCACTCGACTTTTATGCCGAAAAAATTAAAGGAAAAACCGTGGTGTGCATTGTCAGCGGCAGCAACAACGACATTACCCGCACCGAAGAGATCAAAGAACGTTCGCTGATGTATGAAGGACTCATGCACTATTTTATCGTCCGGTTTCCGCAGCGGGCAGGCGCCCTGCGCGTTTTTACCGAACAGGTTCTCGGTCCCGGCGACGACATCACCTACTTTGAATACCGCAAAAAGAACAACCGCGAAAACGGTCCTGCGGTGATTGGCATCGAACTGCAAAACAAGGATGATTTTCAGGGGCTGATCGAGCGACTCAGCCAACACGGGTTTGTCTATGAATACCTCAACGAAAAACCCGACCTGTTTCAATTTTTGATTTAGTTCTTCCCAGCAGCAGACTAACTCCTGTATTTAAACGTTTAAACAAATAAAACTCCGTATGAAACATTCGATTCTGATCCTTCTTGTTACACTCCTGATCGGTTCGGCGGGAGAAAGCCAGGCCAAAAACAAACTGAAATTCCGGGAAGGGGGTACCTATAAAATTGTCCAGTTTACCGACACCCATTTCGACCAGAAATCGGGAAAGTCGGATGCTGTTCTCTTGTTAATGAATGAGGTGCTCGATCTCGAAAAACCCGACCTGGTAATTTTTACCGGCGATGCAGTAACCCAAAAACCATCGGCCGAAGGGTGGAAAAAGCTGACGGAACCTCTGGTGAGTCGTCAGATCCCCTGGGCTGCAGCTTTTGGGAACCACGATGATGAATACGACCTCACCCGGAAGGAGATCCGGACGGTAATCCAGAATATTCCTTACAATCTCAATCAAGTGGGCCCGAAGAAAGTGCCCGGCTTCTGCAACTATCTCCTGCCGCTGCAAAGTTCAGGCAGCCCAAAAGTTGCCGCGCTGCTCTACTGCATGGACTCTAACGCTTACACGCCGATTAAAGGCGTCGGGAGTTACGGTTGGTTTCTGCGTCCGCAAATCGACTGGTACGTCGAAACAAGCCAGAAACAAACCCGGCTAAACGGTGGCACCCCGCTGCCGGCGCTCGCTTTTTTCCACATTCCCCTGCCGGAATATACGGAAGCTTTTGAGAAGGGAGACATCTCCCCCATCGGACGGAAAGATGAAAAAGTGTGCTCGCCTGTAATCAACACCGGCCTTTTTGCGGCCATGCTCGAACAAGGCGATGTGATGGCAACTTTCACGGGGCACGACCATGTCAACAACTACATCTCCTCCCTGCACGGCCTGGGGCTGATCTACGGACAATTCTCGGGGGGCACAAACACCTACGGAGACCAGACTGGAGCCCGCATCATTGAAATGAAAGAAGGCGAACGCAGTTTTAAAACCTGGATTCGTTACAAAGGGGGTGAAAAAGTTCACGAAGCGGCTTTCCCCTTCAAAAAAGCAGAAAACCCGAAATAGATAACTGACTTACTGGCCAGCACCAGCAGCAGTCCCGCCCGGAAAAGCAAAAAAATGCCCGCCTGCGTGGCTTTTCATCCGGAAACCCCTTAAATTTTTTCCGGATGAAAATGCCCATACAACGACAACCAGGGAGCTCCCTGTCCCAATCTGCAAAAAAAGACACAACCGGCTTTTCCGGGCGGCGAAACTACTGAATGATATACCGCCTCAAATCACGTCGCCCGCAAAAGGGTTAACCTGTCTGACACCCCCTGCCAACCTCTTGAAAAATTACTTTTCAGCACCGGAAGACAGCGCGGCCTGTGCATAAATAATCAGGTCGCCCAGCGAAACCCGGTACCCGGGAGCGGGATCTTTCAGCCGGATAGTCAACTGATGTTTTCCGACAGGCAACTGGTATTTCCAGCACACGTCGTTTCGCCGTCCGTGGCTGGAGGTCCCCATTCCAGCCTGTTCAAAAACAACGCCGTCAACCGACGATTCAACCTGCAGAACGGCATCAGTGGCAGTCCCCTCTTTCCCGGCACTGCCGGTAACCACAAAACCGATTCCTTCAAATTCAAGCGTCACTTCGTGGTTGTTGAGGTCCAATGTTTTTCCGATCCGACGGCGTTCAACAGGCTGGTGGCCTTCAAAGCCAACTTCCAGCGGGACCGCCTGAATGGTTTCAGCCGGGATCTCCAGCTCTTCGGCATCGGTATTCACCCCTTTCCGCCGGAGCATTTCCAGCGCATGTTTGTTTCCGATGGCATATACATCGCTGAGCGACATGGTGGTATACCTGAAATCCATCTCTTCAACCTGCAGAAGCGGCGTTCTCCAGTAATCGGGAATATTTTCATAGCCCAGGACCGTTCCGAGGATACCGCCGGCGCTGGCCGGGTTACAGTCGGAATCCTGCCCGCAACGGGTGCTGATGGCGAGCGTCCGGCCAAAATCTCCCTCCCCGTAAAGCAAACCAATCACGATGTAGGCTGCATTAATTTTGGCGTCGATGTTAAAACTGTGGAAAACCCCGTCGGGGCAACCCACATCCGACGACCATTTCCGTTCGGCTTCAAACCAGGTCTGTTTCCAGTCGCCGGGGTACATTTTCCACCAGCCGATAACATCGTTGATACACTGATAAAACTGCGATTCGGCCGGAATAGCCTTGAGCGCTTCCGTCACAATAAACTCCAGGTCGTCAGAAATAAAGGCAAGCGAATACATGGCGGCTACATAAACCCCGCCATACCAGCCATCGCCGTAATTCATGATATGCCCGATCTTGTCACAGATGCTGCTGGCTTCATTGACCATTCCGGGCGCCATCAGTCCGGCAAAATCCGCTTCGATCTGGAAATCAATATCGTCGGAGTGCGGATTATTGAGCCAATGTCCCGAGGCAGGCGGCAGGATGCCGTTGAGGATGTTGTAACGGGCGCTCTGGTTGGCGTGCCAGAGCATGTAGCCGGCGTTGGCAAACGCTTTGGCATGCGCTTCGGCGGGAGCATCGAGCCCCTCTTTTTCAAAAACATCCACAAAAGTGAGATCCATGTACACATCGTCGTACAGGCCGGGAGCGTTTTCATAATACCAGCGCACACTCCCCTCTTCCCACAAAATGGGCTGGTAGTCCTGGATCATGGTACCATTAAACCGGAACTCGGTGGGTCCTCCGAAGGTGCAGCCGATTACCTGTCCGGCCCAGCCTCCCTTAATTTTATCCTGAAGCCGGGCTTTGGTCATTTTGCGGTTGACCGTCTCTCCGGCCGGTTTGCCGGCGGGCTGGCAAGCTGCCAGTAAAATGGTAATAAACAGCAGTGAAAGAATTTGTTTCATGGTTATTATTTTTGGTTTAGTGATGTTTTCGCCCCGGAAGCGGCCACAATCAGCGCTTCCCCGCCGGAGAAGAAAATTTTTCTGGTTTGAACCACCCGGTCGACATTCAAACTGCCGATGGCCACTATTCTTTCCATAAGTTTGGTTCTTTTGCAGGGCCACTAAGTTATAATATTTTGAAATCGTTATCCGGGCAAAGCCGGTTTGTTCAAAAAAACCACTTCAACAGAAACAGAAAGGCTGCCCGGAGTAACCGGCACAGCCTCTCTGAAAACTATTATAACTCTACTTTTTATGGTTGCACAACCGGCGTACAAATCCGGAAATTATCGAAATAGGTTGCAAACTTGTCGTAAACCTGCTTGTTGGTTTTAAACACCAGCTGGAAGTCGTTGATCGAAGCGACTCCCAGGCCGATGGAGCTGAGCGGGACGGTAACGGTCATCCAGCCATTGGTGGTAAAGCCGGTGGTACGGTAGGCCAGCCACTCCTGCGGGCGGAAGTTGTAGGTTTTACTTCCGTTGAGGGTAACCAGCAGCGTGGCATGGTCTTCGGCGCCCAGCGCGTCGCTCCAAACCCAGGGTTCCTTTGCATTGACTTCGAACTTGAGCACTTTACCGGTGAAGTCCACGTCGTTGTAACCATAATCGAACCAGCAGGTTGAGGTAACCCAATCGTTGTTCCAACTGCTCGGAGGCAATTCGGTTCCCACCACGTAACCATAATTTCCGTTGAGGGATTCGCCATCCGAACGCATGGGCATTCCGCCCCAACAGGCGATCGATCCCCAGCTGGTGGCCGGCTTGTCGAAATCGAAAAGCCACATTCCCGGATCCCGGTATTTGAAGGTCGAAACGGTGGTACCACCTTCGCCGGTTACGGTAATTAACGATCCGGCAGTTGCCCCGGCAGGAACAGTAACCGTAATTTCGGTCTCCTTCACCTCAACAATTTGCGCCGGCAAGCTGCCAAATTTTACCTCGTTGATAAAATAGAAGAAATTCCCCCGCACTTTGGTGTTACTTCCCGGAGGCGCCATTTCGTTGTAAAGCCCGGAGACGACCGGTTTGGGCAGTTCTACCCGAAAATCGGTTTCATAAACCAATCCTTTGCCCGTGACCAGCTTGACTTTGTTGATCATTTCGCCCGGCAACTGATCGGGGATTGCACAAATAATCGAGGTGGAGGTGACAAAATTGGGGTTCAGCACCGCCTGCAGGTCGTTGAACCAAACCTCCTGTACATTCTGCAGGTTCTGCCCGACAATGGCGACATACAGGCCAAACGACCCGGATGTGATGGTTGAATCCTTCTCCACCACACGAAATTTGGTTACAACGGGCATCACATCCTCTTCGTCGTTCTCGCAGGAGTTTAAAACCACTCCGGCCATCAGCACAACAAACAGAAGCAGGATCCCGATGAGCACTCTTTGAATATTATTTTTGTTTTTCATATTCCTATTTTTTATTGGTTTACAATGGTCTGCAGCCCGAAGAGCTGCCTGACAGAAATTCACCAGCCGCAAGTTTTCCCCTTCCGGGTTGAACTATTTTCTGATGGCTCATTTCACCGCTCATTTCAAATTACTCCATAATGGAAAAATCGAACGGAACCGGATCTTTGGTCAGATTGGGGTTGATCGAGATATCCACTTCGGGGAATGGCAGGATGAAAGTTGCGTTCACCGGGGTAAACCGCTGGCTGTTGAGCGTAACCGGCTGGCTCTGGTCCTTGTAATAGGCCGACAATCCGTTATAGGAGCCACGTTCCTGCTGGGCCAGCAAGTTGATTGCCAGCTGGGGTTCGAAATAATGCAGCCGCACATAATCGTACCAGTTGTCGCCTTCGAAAGCCAGTTCGAGCCTTCTCTCCTTGAATACATCCATAAATGAGATAGTGGTAACCGGAACATAATTTTTAATGGCGCGGGCGCGTACTTTATTAAAAGCGGCCAGCGCATCGGCATTGGTAGTGGTGGAGTTGACCCCGGGCAGGAAAGATTCGGCATAGACCAGGTAAATATCGGCCAGACGAAGCAGATGGGTGCTGAGGCTCGTCTTCATAAAATCGGACGGAACGCCGCCGGTTTCCGCAATATGATCCTCTTTGCTGCCCACAATGTGCTTGACGGCAAAAGCGCCCGTTGGGCTGGCAAAAACACTCTCGCTCGACCAGTCGCACAGGAACCCCCCTTTGTTTCTCCACCAGTTCATATAACGGTCGCCATACATCATCATGGTAGCTTTCCGGCGGGCATCGTCATTTTTGCGGGTCAGATTTTTCACATCCTCCCCAAAAGCGTTGATCAGGTCGATGGACGGGCCAGACCAGGTTCCCCAGCCATCGCCATGTCCGGTGAAATTCTGAACGGCCAGGTCGGCCTGCATGGCATTTTGCGGCCCCCAGTCGGACGCTACTACCCAGTGCCAGGAGAGCAGGTTCTCGGGATTGCGGTTACCTTTGGATATGGTAAACAGATCGGCATAGTTTTCAGCCAGTTTCAGGCCGCTTTCATTAATCACCTTCCCGGCATATTCCCGGGCTTTGTCCAGGTCGGCCTGGTCGCGGGTACCTGATTTACCCAATCCCGAACGGGTCAGGTAAACTTTGGCCAGCAGCCCGTAGGCGGTCCATTTGTTAATGCGCCCGGCAACGCCATCAACCGGAAGCAGATCAGCAGCTTTGGTGAGGGTGCGGATAATATATTCATAAACGTCGGCAGCCGGATTTTTCTTGATTTGCGTGGCCGTGCCGTCGTTGATTAACTTTGAGTTGCTGTGGATAATGGGCACATCATGAAACATGCGGACCAGATAAAAATAGGCCATTGCTTTCCAGACCATCGCTTCGCCGATCACAGCATTCTTCACGGCCGGCGTACAATTGGGGCCGGCTTTCTCGGTGACGTTTTCAATCACGCTGTTGCAATAGGCCACTGCCGTCCAAACCGAGTTGGAAGCATTCAGCAGGTCGGTTGTGGACCCGGTTACCGAAAAGCTGAAGAACGGATCGGTACCGCCTTTGTTGAAGTTTCCCGACATCATGTCGCCAATGGCCAGAAAAGCCCGCTGGTAGTCGAACCACACGCCGCCGTAAAGCGGATTGGCCGCCATGTACAACTGCTGATCCGTGTTGTAAAAACTATCGGTGGTGTAAGCATCTTCCGGCGGACGATTCAGAAAATCCTCACTACATGCGCCACCCATCAATAAAAGAACAGACAGCGTAAATATTCTGATGGTTCTATTTAACTTTCTCATAGTGTTCCGTTTTTCGATTAAAATGTAACATTCAAACCAAATGAATAGATCCTGGGTGAAGGATAGCGACCGTTGTCAAGACCGAAAACAAAGGGGTCGAGGGTATCCTGCCCCACTTCCGGGTCAAAGCCGGTGTACTTCGTAAATGTCACCAGGTTTTGGATATTGGTGTACACTTTCAGATCCTGTATTCCAAATCTTCCGATCAGGCTTTTGGGGATGTAGTAGCCCAGGTTCAGGTTCTTGATCCGCAGGAAGGAACCATCTTCGATATACCGGTCGGACATGCGGGTGTTCTGGTTGGGATCGGCCCAGTGCGAACGCGGGATATTGGTTTGGGGATTGCTCACCCGCACATTGCTGGCATCCTGCCACCATTCGTCGAATCCGCCCGACGGGTAAACCTTGTTGGGATCGATCGGCTCCAGTTTGGCCCGGCCGGTAACCAGTCTGAGCTGGTTATCCCACTGGCTTTTCATGTCGCTGATGTTACGCCCGAAGTAGTTGAAAAGTTTGTTTCCGTACTGCCCCATCACAAACACCGACAGTTCAAATTTTTTGTAGCGGAAAGTGTTGGTCATGCCATACGAAAACTTGGGCTGGGAAGAACCCAGGACCGTGCGGTCGTTTTCATCGATAACTCCATCGGGCACACCATCGGGTCCACTGATGTCCTTAAACTTGATATCGCCCGGGAAGACGGTATTGTCGCGGTTGAACACCGGGTTTCCGTTGTTGTGACCTTGTAGCCAGCCGGTTTGGGGCTGTCCAGAATGTCCTGCATATCCTGATAGATGCCTTCCACCTGGTAGCCAAAGAAATTTCCGATGGGCTGACCGGCTTCGGTAACCGTTACCAGGTCGAACCACTGGGCATATCCATACAGTTTGGCATCGGAAGTTCCGATATTGATCAGCTTATTCCGGTTGAAAGTCAGGGACAGATCGGTGTTCCACTCAAACAGGCCGGTAAAGTTTTGGGACGAGAGCGAAATCTCAAGCCCTTTGTTTTCGATCTCTCCAAAATTTCCCCAGGGCGCTTTCATGTTAAACGCCGGGTTTCCGCTGGTCCCCATGTAGGAGGGCAGCTGCATCTGCATCAGCATGTCTTTCGAAATTTTGCGGTAAGCATCCACCGTCAAATCAATTCTGCTGTTGAAAAAGGAGAGATCCAGTCCAAGATTGGTCTGTTCCGAAGTTTCCCATTTGATATTGGGGTTGGCAAAGTTGGAAACCCGGAATCCTTCTCCGAGGTTGGTCGGCAACTTGGCCAGCGCCGATCCCCAGCGATATCCGCCGATGTTCTGGTTACCGGTTTGTCCCCATCCGATGCGCAGTTTCAGGTTGTTGATCACCGGCTTTACCGACTCCATAAAAGGTTCTCCGGAAATCCGCCACGACCCGGCAGCCGACGGGAAATAGGCCCAGCGGTTGTTGGGGCCGAAATTTGATGAGCCGTCGGCGCGGTAAGTAAACGTCAGGTAATACTTGTCGTGCAAATTATAATTCACACGGGTGTAATAGGAGTTCATGGCACCGGAACCTCGGCCGGAACCCACCGCCATCGATTTGATATCGCCCAGCCCGGGTTCATGGATATCGTTGGTAGGCAGTGATTTTGACACTCCGCTCATATATTCATACTTCCACTCCGAAGCTTCCTGCCCGACCATTGCGGTAAAATGGTGTATATCGGCCAGGTTGAAATTGTAGGTCAGGTAATTTTTAAACTGCCAGAACTGGTTTTGGTTGTACCGTTTGCTTGCCGAGTTCTGATCATTCCGCTGGGAGCCATACTGGTAGGTTGGCTGGAAAGAATAGCCGTTGGTAAAACCAAGGTCGCCCCCAAACTCTGTACGGAAAGTCAATCCTTTGATAATACTCACATCGGCATAAAGGTTTCCCAGCAGGCGGGTACGGGTCATGCGGTTTTCTTCATCCAGGGCCTTGGCGATTGGATTAACGCGGCTCACCGCTCCTTCGCCAACGGCTGTTGCATAGGTTCCGTCGAAATTGCGGACCGGTACATCCGGCGTCTGTTTGGCCGCCGTTTGGATAATCCCGCCCGTCTGATCAAAGAGGCCAATGTGGTCTTCTGTTTTTGACAACATCAGGCTGGTGCCCACCTTGAGCCATGATTTCATTTCGGAATCGACATTGGCCCTGAACGAAACACGGCTGAAGTCGGAACCGATTACCGTACCATCCTGTTGAAAGTAGCCGCCACTGAGGGCATACTGGGCCACATTTGACCCGCCGGTAGCTGTGATGTTGTGACTTTGCATCGGAGCGGTGCGGAAGATTTCATTTTGCCAGTTGGTTCCTTCGCCCAACAGCGAAGGATCGGCAAATTCGGGACGAGGTACGCGCCCATTGGTTTCGGCAGCCAGGTCATTCTGGTATTCGGCAAATTCCCGCAGGTTCATCAGCTTGAGCCGTTCAACCTGCTGCTGTACCCCGTACATTCCTTCGTAAGTAAACTTGGCTTCATTGGCTTTTCCGCGGCGTGTGGTAATCAGCACCACGCCGTTTGCCCCGCGCGATCCGTAAATGGCCGTTGCCGAGGCGTCTTTTAAAATTTCAATCGAGATAATATCGGACGGATTGATACTGGAAAGCGCCGAAAAGGCTGTTTTTCCGCCGCCGCCGGCAGCTCCCAGCCCGACATCGTAAACCGAACCCAAACTGGAAGAAATCGGCACTCCATCAATAACATATAATGGTTCTGCATCGGCGTTGAGGGTTGAGGTCCCGCGAATGCGAATGGAGGTGGAAGAGCCGGGTTGCCCGGAGGTCTGAACTGCCGTAACGCCGGCAGCCCGCCCTTGCAAAGCCTGGTCGAGACCCGAACTGATCGATCCTTTGACCGTGTTTTCGGAAACCGAAACGGAGGCTCCCGAAAGGTCGCCCTTTTTCATGTTGCCATACCCCACGGCTACCACCTCCTCAATGCCAATCGTCTGCTCTTCCATGACCACATTCAGGGAAGCCTGTCCCTTGTAGGCAACTTCCAGCGATTTCATGCCCACAAAAGAGAAAACCAAGGTTGCATTGGCCGGCACGTTCGGAAGATCAAAACTTCCATCGATATTGGTAGTGGTGCCGGTTGTGGTTCCTTTGATCACCACGGTTGCACCAATAACCGGTTCGCCTCCCGGAGTGGAAACTTTTCCCCGCACACGAGACTGTTGTGTGGCCGGAGTTTCAGAAGGTGAATTGATTTTGGTCAGTGCAATTTGCCGGTCTTTAATGATGTAGGCAATATCGGTGCCGGCAAACAATTTATTAAGCACACTGGTAATCAACTCATTGTTGACCTCGATGCTGACTACCCGGTCCACGTCCACAACCACACCGTTATACATAAAATAAAATTCCGTTTGATCTTCAATGGTGTTAAGGACATTGCGAATGGTTGTATTCTTTTGATTAAGTGTTAACCGGGCAACTTGCGAGTAGGTTTCGGCCGCTGCACTGTAAAAAACACCACAGAACACGATCAGCAGTGTTAATCCCAGTGTGCGGAACTTTTTAAATCCCTGCCGCAGATCCCTGGCAGAGAAGTTCTTCTCAAAGTTTTTTCTCATAGTTTGTTAGATTAAATTAAATAATTCTGACTTCAGATACCTTTATTCAAGCAAGCATAAAAACACTTGAGGATATTCATTCAGGAGGCGCCGCTCCCTTGTTTCTTCAAAAAGTCTGTTTCATAGGCTCTATTTTAGGTTAGAATTACGATCTGTCCGTTTATTTACGATCCGGATTCCCGCTTGCGGATAACCACAACGGGTAAAGCTCCCGGCTCTCCGGGGAGGTAGGTACATTTGACCGGGGTGGTGTACTCCAATAGTTTCAAGATTTCCCCCACCGCCTCGTCGTGAATAGTTGCCGTAAAAATGTAGTGGTTAATCTCGGGGCTGGCCACCCGGATGTCAATCTGGTACCACCGTTCAAGCTGGCGGATCACATCGGGCATGGGATCGTCGCGAAAGATGAGCATTCCGTTGAGCCAGGCCAGCTGTTTTTCGAGGTCGGCCGCCGACACCAGAAACTCTTCACTCCCTTTACGGTATTTCCCCATTTCACCCGACTGCAACTCGGCAGTTGCCACCGCCTGATCGTAGTTTCCTTTAAAAAGCCTGACCCTGCCGGTTTTCAGAACCACTTCCACCTGGTCGTCGCCAGGATAATTTGTTGCGCTGAAACTGGTGCCCAGCACTTTCAGTCCCACATCGCCCAACCCCAGCACAAAAGGGCGGGCAGGGTCTTCTGCTACTTCAAAATAGGCTTCGCCGCTTAACCACAGCTCCCGGATGGCCTCTTGGGTAAAGGTTTGGGGAAATACGATGGTGCTGCCGGGATTCATCCAAACCTTTGAGCCATCGGGCAAAACCACATTTTTGATTGTACTGCCCTCGGCGGATATTTCACGCAGCATACGCTCGTCGCCGGGACGCGGATAGTTGAAAAAACGGAGGCCGGTAAAAATGAGCGCAGCAGCAATAAAGACAGCCGCCAGATAGAAAAAGATCCCGCTGTTCATTTTGCCGTTGGCCCCGCTGTTAATCCGGCTGCGGATGACCGAAAGCATCTTGTCGGAATCCATCTCTTCAAAGTTGTCTGCTTTCCAGAACGCCCAATTGGCGTTGAGTAGTTCTTTTACTTCTGCTTCTCCTTTTTCGCTGTTGAACCACAGAAAGAGCTGACGGAGTTCTTCATCACTGATTTGGTGATCGAAAAATTTTCTCAGCAGGAGCAGTTTGGTTTCGTCAGTCATAATGTGCGGTTTACTATTAGCCAATACACCGCAAAGTCCCCAAACTATTACCCGGTTATAAAAAAAATATGAGAATTCTGAATTGACGGTCGAAGTTTAACACAAGCCCAACAGGAGCGCTACGAAAAAAAAGAGGACATTGTATTTCTGGAGTCCCGCAGAAATTTGTTTGCCGGCTTTCATCAGCTGGCTGTCAACGGTTACCACGGAAAGCGACAGGGTGTCGGCGATCTCCTGCCTCGACTTACCTTCGATACGGCGCATCATAAAAATCTGTTTTCGCTTTGGGGGGAGGGTGTTAATCACCCAGTCGATGGCCTCCTGGGTTTCCCGAAAAAGAATATATTCTTCGGTATTGTTGACCGAAAAATCAAACCAAAAGCCTACCCGTTCTTCAAAAGCTTTCCGGTTGATCTTTTTCCGGAGATGGTTCAGAAAAGCATTTTTAGCGATTTTAAACAGGTATGAATCAAATGGATAATCTTCAATAAACTCTTCCCGCTTTTCCCATATCTTCACAAATGTATCCTGAACAATCTCTTCGGCATCATCTTTTGATTTCAGGAGAGAAAACAAAAAAGCATACAGGCGTTTGTGATACAACTTGAATAGTATTTCAAACGCGCCGGCATCTCCTTTTTTAAAAGCCCGGATCAGCAAAATATCGCGCTCTTTTTTGTCCAATTACCCCCCAGAGTCATATTGTCTGTTACACAAAGATAAATCAAAAATATACCTAATAAACAACTTGTTGCGCTCCGGAAAAAGAAAAAATCCTGCTTTTTTCGGCAGGATTTTATTAAGGAAGGCGTCTTATACTGAACATTCACAAACTCTGCGGGGATACAGAAGCAAGCCACTTCATTTAATTGGCCAAATGGGTTTTGTAAATCGGTTCCTCTTTTTATCTTCAAAAGCAACCGAAAGAATCCAAGGATCAGACCAAAACACAAAACACTAAAAAACAAGACATTAGCCCACTCCTTAGTCTAAGAAAAATACGACATTTCGTAATTAGTTTTTCTACATCGGAGTATCGGGCCGGTTTTTAATCCCCAGTTTTTTCATCCTC
>JARKOX010000209.1 GCA_029975525.1 Prolixibacteraceae bacterium
AATCCGCAGGGGAAAACCGGTTAGCTGGTCGGTGAGGGTGTACCGGCCGCTTGAAAAGATATCCTGACGGAATTTGTACACCACATCGGAGGTGTGGGCAATGTTTTCGGGGATATCAAATTCACGTTTGGTAGCCTTGTAAAGGTGTTCGCGGGTTTTTTCCAGGGTTTCCGGATGGTGCTCCCACAGGTGGGTGATTTCGTTGTAGATACCGAAAGAGGTCACGCACGACACCAGCAGGTTTTTGTAGCCGGCTTCGGCCATCAGCGAAAACTGGCGGGCGACCACCGTCATGATGGTGGGAAGTGGGACAATATCGCTGTGGTAACCGATGCCGGTGCAGGAGGTGTGACGCGGATCGTCAAACACATCTTTGCCCAGCTGGTTGCGCAAAATGGAAAGCATGGCAGCTTCCGATCCCGGGAAAAAAGTTTGCCGGATGCAGCTCCGCACGTAATAATAGTTGTCGTCGGCGATATTTTTCTGGTAGCTCTGCCAGGTCTGTTGCTGGTTATCGGGTTTCATACGGGTACTCTCCTATTCTGAAGCATAATATTCGATCATCTGTAAAAGCTGTTCTCCGCCGGTTTCGCGGAAAATATCGCGCAGCTCCTGCATCGATTCTGCATCGATTTTCCGGAGCGCGCCGGCTCCTTCCTCATAAATATTGGCATGTAGCCGTTTGTAAACCTCTTCCCGGTTTTCGTAAACCCACTCCCAAACCGGACCTTGTTCGGGGTGCTGTTCCGGCTCGAGAATGTCGGGATGGACACAAAAGCCATATTGCAGGATGTTGTGGCCCACCGCGCGTTTGATGCGCAGCTGCTGTCGCCCTTTTTCGGAGTGGACAAACAGCCCGGTCTCCTGCGAAACCTTCCGCAGCGCCTGGATGACCATGCCGGGTGTGTTCCCGCGCGGACAGCGGGTTTTACACGACATGCACTGTCCGCAGTTCCAGATATAATCGCTTTTTAACAGGGTTTCCAGTTCGTCGGGGTTGCGCGATTGAACCATGATCATCAGCTTTCGCGGATCATAATCGCAAAATTCGGCAGCCGGACAAATGGCTGTACAAACGCCGCAGTTGAGACAGGCTGCCAATCCATCCTGAAAGCGGATGTCCTCTTCGAGAAGTTGATAATAGTTCATCACTGTCAGGTCGACTTCAGTTTCTTTAAACAAAACTACGGCGGCCAGCAGAGAAATGAAACAGTAGAAAAACCTATTTTGAGCTAAGTAAAAATACGTATCGGCGCGGATTGAAAGTAGAATAAACTGATTATAAGCACCCAATAATTTGGATCGAAAAATTTCCCGTCCATCCTTTCCTGAATATTAAGGTTTCAGCCAAATGGGGGCTGTTGGGGCTATTGGGAACCTAAAAAAATTAAATTTGTTCTTCTTTTTTATATTTTAACAGGAATAGGCTCCTGAAATAAAACATGTATAAGAAGAAGCCTGATTTTACTTATAAATTTTTAGCATATGGCGAAGATAACCAAAGAAGCTGCTCTACTTTACCACTCGCAGGGGAAACCCGGCAAGATTGAAGTTATTCCCACCAAACCGCATAGCACCCAGGCCGATTTGTCGCTGGCCTACTCTCCCGGGGTTGCCGAACCCTGTCTGGAAATTGAAAAGAACCTGGAAACGGCATACGATTACACAGCCAAGGGAAACCTGGTGGCCGTTATTTCGAATGGCACGGCGGTGCTGGGGTTGGGCGACATCGGGGCGCTCGCCGGAAAGCCGGTGATGGAAGGAAAAGGTCTGCTGTTTAAAATTTATGCCGGTATCGATGTGTTCGATATTGAGGTGAATGAAAAAGATCCGGAGAAATTTATCCAGATCGTGAAGGCCATTTCGCCCACTTTTGGCGGGATTAACCTGGAAGATATCAAGGCGCCCGAATGTTTCGAGATTGAAGATCGCCTGAAAGCTGAGCTGGATATTCCGGTGATGCACGACGACCAGCACGGAACTGCCATTATTTCGGCCGCCGGCCTGATCAACGCGCTGGAGATTGCCGGCAAAAAAATTGAAGAAGCCCGCATCGTGGTAAACGGCGCCGGCGCGTCGGCCAACTCGTGCACCAAGCTCTACATCGCCCTGGGCGCCCGTCCCGAAAACATTGTGATGCTCGACAGTAAAGGGGTGATCTCGGTCGACCGCACCGACCTGAACGAGTCGAAAAAGTTTTTCGCCACCCGGCGCACCGACCTGAAAACCCTGGAGGATGCCGTCAAAGGCGCCGATGTTTTCCTGGGGCTTTCCAAGGGGAATGTGCTGAGCCAGGAGATGGTCCGCAGCATGGCTCCGTCGCCGATTGTTTTTGCACTGGCCAATCCTACGCCTGAAATTCCTTACGAAGACGCCAAAGCATCGCGCGAAGATATCATCATTGCCACCGGCCGTTCCGACTATCCCAACCAGATCAACAACGTAATCGGGTTTCCCTACATTTTCAGAGGAGCGCTCGATACCCGCGCCACGCAGATCAACGAAGAAATGAAGCTGGCGGCCTGCAAAGCCATTGCCGCGCTGGCCAAACAATCGGTTCCGCATGTGGTCAATGCGGCCTACAACGTAAACCGCCTGGCATTTGGTAAAGATTATATCATTCCCAAACCGGTTGACCCGCGACTGATTACCGAAGTGTCGTGCGCAGTTGCCAAAGCTGCCATGGAAACCGGCGTTGCGCGGAAACCCATTGAAAACTGGGAGGAATACAAAGATCAGCTTCGTCAGCTGATGGGGTATGAAACCAAGCTCACCCGCCGTTTTCTGGAGATGGCCCGTCAAAATCCGAAGCGGGTGGTTTTTGCCGAAGGCTCGCATCCCAACATGCTGAAAGCCGCTGTGGAAGCTGCCCAGGAAGGAATTTGCCATCCGGTTTTGCTGGGAAATGAGGAGCGGATTGAGAAGCTGGCCCGTGAACTGAACCTCAGCCTGGAAGGCTGCGAGATCGTCAACCTGCGCCACGACCGCGAGTCGGAAAGACGCGAAAGATACGCGAAAATCCTTGCCGAAAAACGTGCCCGCGAAGGGGCGACCTTCGACGAGGCCAACGATAAAATGTTTGAACGCAACTATTTTGGGATGATGATGGTGGAAACCGGCGACGCCGATGCCTTCATCACCGGCGTGTACACCAAATACACCAATACCATCAAAGTAGCCAAAGAGGTTATCGGCATTCGTGAAGGGTACAAACATTTTGGCGCCATGCACATCCTGAGTTCCAAAAAAGGGACCTATTTCCTGTGCGACACGCTCATCAACCGCCACCCCGACACCGAAACGCTGATCGATGTTGCCCGGCTGGCCCAGTACACCGTGCAGTTTTTTGCCCAGGAGCCCAAGATTGCCATGTTGTCCTATTCCAACTTTGGCTCTGATTCCATCGGAAGTCCCGCGTCGGTTCACGAAGCCGTTCGGTACATGCAGCAACAATATCCCGATCTGCTGATCGACGGGGAGATGCAGGTGAACTTTGCCCTGGACCGTGAACTGCGCGACCGGAAATATCCCTTCTCGCGTCTGAAAGGGCACGACACCAACACGCTGGTCTTTCCCAACCTGAGTTCGGCCAACACGGCGTACAAACTTTTGCAGGAGATGGGGGCATGCGATTCGATCGGTCCTATTCAGATGGGGCTCAACAAGCCGATCCACTTTACCGATATCGAAAGTTCGGTTCGCGACATTGTGAATATTACGGCAGTAGCCGTTATCGACGCCATTGTGCAGGAGCAACTCGAACGTAACGCTACGGCCGGCGCTTAGACGCAGGCCGACGGTTTACCGGACAAATTTGTTCTTCATGGCGTAAACCACCAGCTGGGCTGTATTGCGGCAGTTGGTTTTTTCAAGAATGTTGGCGCGGTGTTTTTCGACAGTGCGGCGGCTCAGACAAAGTTTGTCGGCAATTTCGTGGGCCGAAAGTCCCCGGCAAATCCATTCCAGGATCTGAATCTCGCGCTCCGAGAGCACCGCGCCGGACATTTCCGGACGGTGTGTCACCAGGGAGTAAAGCATCTCCTGCGAGAAGCAGTTGACCCCGTTGTAAACTTTGCAGATCACCTCGGCTACTTCATCAATGTCAGAATCTTTACGGAGAAATCCTTTGGCCCCGGCCTGGATCATCTTCAGGTAATACTCCTGCTCCCCGAACATCGACAGGGCGACGATGCGCAGCTCCGGAAAGCGGGCCAGCGCGGTTTGGGTGGCTTCCACGCCGTCCATGACCGGCATCGAGATGTCCATCAGTATCACATCGGGCAGATCGTGTGCGATCTTTTCCAGAAATTCGCGGCCGTTGCAAGCTTCCCAGGCCACCTCAAAGCGTCCGCCCCCCTTCTTCAGGAGCGAAACCAGCCCTTCGCGGAACAGGGTGTGGTCGTCAACAACGGCAAGCCGGATAGGTTTCATTTTAAAAAGTTGTTAATGCCTGGTTTTCGATCGGGCAGGTGAGATGGGCGGCAAAACCAAATCCTGCCCCGGTATTGAACACAATTTTACTGTTCACCGATTTCAGGCGTGAGACCATGTTGGAAAGGCCCATTCCTTTGGAACCGGACAGCTGCTTTTCGCTCTCTATTCCCGCGCCGTTGTCGTAGTAGTCGATCAGCAACAGCTCGCCCGAGAGGTTGATGCGGATAAAAACTTCGGTTGCACCCGAATGTTTCAGCGTGTTGGTAACCAGCTCGCACAGCACCCGGTAAAGCGCAATTTCCAGGTTGGGATGGAAACGTTTGTCGGCGATATTTTCCTCCATGTCGAACCTGATTTTGCTGCCTTCGCCAACCTTGCCGGTGAACGCTTTCAGCGCGCTCAGCAATCCGAAATTTTCAAGCACGTGCGGGCTGAGGTTGTTCGATATCTCCCGGATGGCCATGATCGACTCGTTGACCACCTGTTTCATGTTCCGGATCAGCTCCTGCTGGTTCTCGTCGGGAGCCGGGGCAAGCGCCGAAAGGGTCATTTTCAGGTTTGAAAGCAGGGGGCCCAGTCCGTCGTGCAGCTCTTTGGCGAGCCGTTTCCGTTCGTTCTCCTCCGCTTTGATGATGGCGTCGAGCACCTTGCGGTCCATGATTTTCCGCGCATTTTCGGCACGCACAATCATGTTGAAAATCTTTCGGACAAAAATGAGGGCCACCAGGAAACAGAGGGAGATGACAAACGACATCCAGCTGGCAAACAGGTTGAACGGGCTGTCCACAATAATCCCGTCTACCACCTGCGGCAACTCGTACACCCGGCGGATGGCCATCAGCAGCAGGGCGATGGTCAGCAAAATCCACGACACGTTAAACCGCGTTTTGTGAATCAGGCTGACGGCAATCAGCGCAGTAATCACCTGCATCACAATCGACAGCAGTAGTGCAATTTTCAGGTACATGGTGCCATTTTTTTTATGCTGAAATTTTCTGACAGCCAAAAATCAGGCAGCGTGTTGCTTCCCGTTTTTTTATGGTGTTTTAAATCTCAATGGTTCCCTCAAAAACAAACGTTGCCGGGCCTTTCAGCCAGATGTTACGGAATCCGCCGTTGCTTTTTTCAAAAGAAACGCTCAGGTTGCCGCCTTTGGCTTTTACGGGAAACATCCCTTTTTGGAGGCCGGTTTTCAGCGCGGCGCTGAGCGCCGAGGCGGTGATGCCGGTTCCGCAGGCCAGGGTTTCCGCTTCCACCCCCCGTTCGTAGGTGTAAACCGTCAGACCGTTGTCGGCCAGGGTGACAAAATTGACGTTGGTGCCTTTTTCGCGGAAGCGGTCGTTGTACCGCACGGCGCGTCCTTCGGCAAAAACGTCGAGCCCGTCGAGCGATTCCATAAACCGGACAAAATGGGGCGACCCGGTGTCGAGATAATATTCGTTGCCCGAAACTTCCACGTCGGTGACATCCGACATTTTCAGGTTTACCTCGTCAGCGGGGCCGAGTGTCGCCTCGTGTGGCCCGTCAACGGCCAGAAAAGTGGTTTGCGCATCAATCACGCCGAGTTTACCGGCAAACGCCACGATGCAGCGTCCGCCATTTCCGCACATGCTTGCCTCGCGGCCGTCGGAATTAAAGTAGCGCATCTCAAAATCGTATTGCGGATGATTTTGCAGCAGCATCAGCCCGTCGGCGCCTACTCCAAAACGCCGGTCGCACAGCCGGGCCACCCGTTCAATATCGGAAGCCGGGAAAGTGAGGCGCCGGTTGTCGATCACCACAAAGTCGTTACCCGCTCCCTGGTATTTAAAAAAATGAATTTTCATTTGTATAAATTTTCAATCTTGTTTCTATAGTTTTCGGAATCAGTGAATTATTTCAAACCAGTTTAGCAACGAGATGGAATTCGCATGAAAATATTTTCATTACGATTTCTATTTAGAATAATCATGCTCATTTCATAGCTCTGTTTTTCATTATTTGTTTTTACAAATCCGGTTGGTCCGCTGTCCCGAAAGTTTTCCGCTGGAAACAAAATTACGAATTAATAGATGCAACCGGAGTCCTCAAACAAGGTTAAGTACCATTCGGGAATAGATAATTCCGCGAAAATTAACGTGTTTTGTTTTGGCATCCTGGTTATTTTCAACTGCCTTTGGCGGAATATACGTATTTTTAAGGCAAATTTTACCGAACAGGAGATTCACCGTCTATGAAGTTGTTTACAACCCGGCAAATTGCAACGCTCGACCGGCTGACCATTGAAAAAGAGCCGGTCGCCGATATCGACCTGATGGAGCGAGCCGCGCGTGCGCTCTCCGGCTGGTTGCTGAAGGAGCTGCCCGGCTGGGCAAAGTTGCAGGTTTTGGCCGGAGCAGGAAACAACGGGGGCGATGCGCTGGCGGTGGCACGTCACTGGTGTGAGTCGGGGCGTGTGGCTGAAGTTTATCTTTTGGATAGCGGCAAACCCCTCTCGCCTTCAGCCGAAATCAACCGCCAACGGCTGCTCCGGCAGGGGAAAGCGCTTTTGCAGACGATCGCCTCGGCAACGGATTTTCCGGCCACCGATCGCGAAACGGTTATCCTCGACGGACTTTTCGGGTCGGGGTTGTCGCGGCCGTTAGAAGGACTGCCCGCTGCTTTGGTCCGTCACCTCAACGCTTCGGGAAAACGCATCATTTCTGTTGATATCCCCAGCGGGCTGATGGGGGAAGACAACACCGGGAATCCTGCCGAAAATATTATCCGGGCCGATATTACCCTCACCTTGCAGTTTCCGAAGCTCAGTTTTCTTTTTCCGGAAAATGAGCCGTTTGTCGGCGAGTGGAAAGTGCTTCCGATCGGGTTGCTGCCCGAAGCCATTGAGCAGACCCCTTCGCCGTGGCAAATTACCGGGCCGGAAACGATCGCCGGCATGTTGCCCCGGCGGTCGCGGTTTTCGCACAAAGGAACTTTTGGGCATGCCCTGCTTATTGCTGGCAGTTACGGAAAAATGGGAGCGGCAGTGTTGGCGTCGCGTGCGGCGTTGCGCGCCGGAGCCGGGTTGTTGACCGCCCATGTGCCGCACACCGGCTACCAAATTATCCACACGGCTGTGCCCGAAGCCATGTGCAGTATCGACCCGAGTGATCTGATGTTTACGGAATTTCCGCCGCTGGAGAACTTTTCGGCAGTGGGAGTGGGGCCCGGAATCGGCGTGAAACGCAACTGCCAGCGCGGATTGCTCGCGTTGATCGAACAATCGCCGCGCCCGCTGGTGATCGATGCCGATGCGCTCAATATTTTGGCTGAAAACCGCGAGTGGCTGAAAAAAGTGCCGTCACACAGTATCCTTACCCCGCATCCCGGTGAATTTCGCCGGCTGGCCGGAGAAACGGAGAACTCGTGGCAACGGCTGCTACTGTTGCAGAAAATGGCCTCCGACTACCAGCTGGTTATGGTACTGAAAGGGGCTTTTACAGCGGTGGCGCTACCCAGTGGAGCGGTTTGCTTCAACCCTACCGGAAATCCCGGGATGGCTACGGCCGGCAGCGGAGATGTCCTCACCGGCATTATTTTAGGACTGCTGGCGCAGGGGTTGTCCCCCGCAGATGCTGCCATTGCCGGCGTATACCTGCACGGCCTGGCCGGCGACCTGGCTGCCCGCGACCTCTCGCAGCCCGCCCTCACGGCCGGCGACCTTACGCAATACCTCGGGAAAGCTTTTCTGGAAATATATTCCGGCAAGGAAAGAGAATTTTAATATTTTTGGTTTTTAAACTATAATGACTGATCCATGAGACTGTTTGCAATGATCATCGCCCTGCTGCTGGTTTGGCCGGCAGCGGCGCAGAAAACGAAGAAAGAGGAAGGTACAGTGGTTTTCCAGGAAGGAATTACCTATGCGCTGCCCCGCACCGGTGTACACCTGGTTGTAAAAGCGGCCAGAACCCAGTTTGTTCCCGGCCCCTATGCGGCCTATGCCGACCAGTTCCTCGGAATTAAAGAGGCCCGCATGCAGCCGCAGACCACCTGGGAAATTGAAGAGGTAACCTTCAGTACCTTTGCCGAACCCGATCCAGCCCAAGTGTATAAATCCAGAGGCGGCGCCGCCGCAATGCTGCAGCTCACCCCCGACGGCTGTCTGGCAGGGCTCAACAGCAAAGGAGGCGTGGTGGAAACCGTTAAACCTGAAACCGGAAATTTTCTGCCCAAAGCGGCATCCGGGAAATTGTCGTTTTTTAACCTGACGGATTCTCCTTATTTCACCCAGGGTGACTCGACCAATAACTACCGTTCACAGAAGCTGGGAATCGAACAGAAGGCGGCCCAGGCTGCCGCCCGGATCCTGCAGTGCCGCACGGCCCGTTTTGAAACGGCGGCCGGTCTGCTCGACGAGTTTCATCCCGACGGGGAAGCTTACAAAGAGAGCCTGGAAGAGCTGGAAAAAATTGAACACGACAACCTGGCCCTTTTTATCGGGAAACAGCAAAAAGAGAGTTATACCTTCCGTTTCGATTACGTTCCGCAGAACCGGCCGGTGAAAGGCGAGGTGGTTTTCCGGTTCGACGAAAGCCGTGGAATCCTGCCTAAAACCGATCTTTCGGGAAAACCGGTGATGCTGGAGATGGAGCGCGACGAAAACCTGGCCTCGAAACAGGAAGGGTTTGCCCGGTCCGACAATCCTGCTGCCGGAGCAGGCGGCGTTTACTACCGGTTGCCCGGTGTTGCCGAGGTGAAGCTGATCCGTGAACTGACGGTAATTGCCACCACACGTCTGACCGTGGCCCAGTTTGGCACCGTGGCCCCGCTTCCCGAAGAACTGCTCGACGGGAGCCATTCGGTAGAGTTCCACCCCGAAACCGGCGCCATAAAAAGTATCCTGAAAAAATAGTCTTTTAACTTCCGGAGGTAGTTTCATCCCCAAAACTACCTCCGGAATTTTTTTGTTCCCTCCGTCAACACGCACCGGAAGCTTTCAACGATTTAAATACATCAAATGAAATTAAAATGAATACACTGAGAAAAACGCTTCGCGAATCGAAAGTTGCCCGCTGGACAGCCCTGGCCGTTGTGGCCTTTACCATGCTTTGTGGTTATTACCTCACCGATGTGATGGCGCCCCTGAAAGGGTTGCTCGAAGGACAGCTGCACTGGAACAGTTCGGAATACGGATTTTTTACGAGCGCCTACGGTTGGTTTAATGTTTTCCTGTTTATGCTGATCATCGGGGGGATTATCCTCGACAAAATGGGGGTGCGTTTTACCGGACTGATGGCCGCCATCATTATGGTGATCGGAACAGCCATCAAATATTGGGCGGTGTCAACCCATTCGCTCGACGGTCAGATGTGGAGCATCCTCTGGTGGGATGTCAAAGCGCAGGTTTTTATGGCAGCGCTGGGATTTGCCATCTTTGGCGTTGGGATTGAAGTTGCCGGGATTACCGTTTCCAAGATCATTGTCAAGTGGTTTAAAGGAAAAGAGCTGGCGCTGGCGATGGGGCTTGAGATGGCGACTGCCCGTCTGGGCACTGCCCTGGCGCTTTCCACCTCGCTCCCGATTGCCAACGCTTTCAACAATGTTTCGACTCCCATCCTGGTGTGCCTGATCATGCTCTGTATCGGACTGATTGCCTTTATTATCTACACCTTCATGGATAAAAAACTGGATGCAGAACAGGCAGCCTATGAAAAAGCCAATGCGATTAAAAATGAGGAGGAGGCCTTCCATCTGTCAGACATTATCAAAATCATCACCAACAAGGGCTGGTGGTACATCGCCATTTTGTGTGTGCTTTTCTATTCGGCTGTTTTTCCTTTCCTGAAATATGCTTCCGATCTGATGATCAATAAATTTGGAGTCAGCGATAACCTGGCCGGCGCCATTCCGGCCATGCTTCCATTCGGCACCATCCTGCTCACCCCGTTGTTCGGAAACCTTTACGACCGCAAGGGAAAAGGCGCTTCCATCATGATTCTGGGGGCGTTGTTGCTGGTGTTTGTACACGCCCTGTTTACCGTTTCGTTTTTGAACCACTGGCTTGTTGCCATATTCCTGATCATTGTGTTGGGAATTGGTTTTTCGCTGGTTCCTTCAGCCATGTGGCCTTCGGTCCCGAAAATTATTCCCGAAAAACAGCTGGGAACCGCCTATGCCATGATTTTCTGGGTGCAAAACTGGGGATTAATGGGCGTTCCTGCATTGATCGGGTGGGTGCTCAATACTTACTGCATCACCGGGCAGATTGAAAAAGAGGGCTTGCTGGTCAATACCTACGACTATACCCTGCCCATGCTGATCTTCATGTCGCTGGGCGTGCTGGCGATTGTGTTCGCCCTGCTGCTGAAGGCTGAAGACCGGAAAAAAGGTTATGGCCTTGAATTGCCAAATATTCAGAAATAACAATTGACATGGAAAAACTGATCACTCAATTGCAACCCGCCGAGGTGTGGGAAGTTTTTGCACAGATTCTGCAAATTCCCCGTCCGTCGTATCACGAGGAGAAAATCCGTGATTTCGTGGAAAATTTCGGCAAAAATTTTGGTTTGGAAACCCTGCGCGACGACGCCGGGAACATCATCATCCGCAAACCGGCCACCCCCGGAATGGAAAACCGGAAAGGGGTGATCCTGCAGGGACACCTCGACATGGTTCCGCAGAAAAACAGCGATAAAACGCACGATTTCGAAAACGACCCGATTGAGGGAGTGGTGGACGGGGAGTGGGTAAAAGCCAACGGCACGACCCTGGGCGCTGACAACGGCATCGGGGTATCGGCTATTTTGGCGGTGCTGGCTTCCCAAAACATTGTGCATGGCCCGGTTGAGGCGCTCTTCACGGCTACCGAAGAGACCGGCATGGATGGCGCCAACGGCCTGAAAGCGGGCCTCCTGCAGGGCGACATCCTGATCAATACCGACTCGGAAGATGAGGGCGAACTGTATGTCGGATGCGCTGGCGGCGAAGATGTTTCGGTCCTCTTTTCCTACAAGGAAAAAAAACTTTCCAAAGATTTTACCGGTGTCAAACTGGGGGTTACCGGCCTGAAAGGTGGTCACTCGGGCATCGATATTTCGCTGGGGCGCGGTAACGCGGTCAAGGTGTTTTTCCGGATCCTGAACGAAGCCTATCAGAAGCTGGGGGTCCGGCTGGCCTCGATCGACGGCGGAAGCCTGCGGAACGCCATCCCGCGGGAGGCGTTTGGTGTGCTGGCTGTAAAAGAGAACAAGCTGGATAAGTTTACTGCGCTGGTTGAAGAGCTGGCCGGTATCATTCAGCAGGAGCTGGCGGCTACCGAACCCAACCTGAAGGTTTCTGTCGAAGCTGCCGAAAAACCTGCGCGGGTGATGAACCGCAAAACGCAGGTGAAACTGACCCGGGCCATTGTGGCGTGCCCCAACGGGGTGATCCGCATGAGCGACAGTATGCCGGGCCTGGTGGAGACCTCTACCAACCTGGCTGTTGTAAAATCCGACAACGAAAACAACGTCGTCCGGGTAGCTTGCCTGATGCGCAGTTCGGTCGATTCGGCAAAAGCCGAACTGGCTTCGCGGCTCGAGGCGGTGTTTGCCCTGGCCGGCGGAAAAACTACTTTCTCCGGTTCTTATCCCGGCTGGAAACCCAATATGGATTCGCCGATCCTGCAAACCATGCAGGAGGTTTACCGGGAGAAATTCGGGCGAACTCCTGAAATTAAGGCGATTCATGCAGGGCTCGAATGTGGTATCCTGGGCGGAAAATATCCCAACTGGGATATGATCTCCTTTGGTCCGACCATCCGTTTTCCGCATTCGCCCGATGAAAAGATAAACATTGCGTCGGTGCAGAAATTCTGGGATTTCCTGCTCGAAACCTTAAAAAATATTCCGCAGAAGTAATCGTCTTTTGAGCGTAGGCTGAAAGGGGAGGGCTGTTCCGGGAGACCGGGGCAGCCCTTTTTTGAGAAAATCCGTCCGTTGTCTGGTTTCGAAGGAGGTGCGGCCGCTACAACCGCCGGCGCCACGAAAACAGGACGGGCGCCCTTGTTTGGACGCCCGTCTGCAACAGTCCCCCGGTTTCAGATTGCCCCGGTACTGTCTTCATCTCCCTTCTCTGTTATGACAGGTTTATAACTGTTTATTTGACCTGTTGATAGATCAGTTTACCGACCTGCGACTGACCGCCCATGGTGAGTCGGTAGAACACCATGCGGCTGGTGATGGCTTGTGGCAGGTATTCGGCGCGGTACACCTGTCCGCCTTCAATGCGCTGG
Source organism: Prolixibacteraceae bacterium (assembly GCA_029975525.1). GTDB lineage: Bacteria > Bacteroidota > Bacteroidia > Bacteroidales > Prolixibacteraceae > UBA1413. Next base: position 12,668 of record JARKOX010000209.1, read on the forward strand.
TCGAACAGTGTGGCCAGCTTGGCGCCGGTTGCGTCGAACAGCTCGAGGCGTGCCTGTGTGGCAGTGGCATGGCTGAATTCGAAATAGAGCCGTTCGCTGAACGGGTTGGGCCATACTTTCAGGCCAGATTCTGATGCTACCGGCTCGATGATTTCGATTACAGCAGATTTTTTAGCTGTGGAATTGCTGGTGGCGCCTAAGTTAAACCCGGAATGGACCACCAGGTTTCCTCCGGCAAGAAACAGCTTTTCGGTTTTGCTGTTTTCCCAGTTGCTGGAGAAAATGAGATTCGACATCACCGTCGGATCGGCAGTTCCGTCGACCAGGGCAAAAGAGATCAGGTCGTTCAGGCCGGGCTCTCCGTTGTCGGTCATCTTCACATACAAATACTTGTTGCCTCCCAGCGAAACAGGAGCCAACGGATTGGTAATGTCGGTAATGTTGGTTTTTGAAACATATTCGGCGGTTTGCGACGACGGGTTGCTGGCATTTACCCCAAGCGACTGCATGGCATTCGCCTTAATCTGATAGACATGAACGGTGTTGTCGGCTTCGGTCCTGCGGAAAATGATATTCATATTTCCCTGGAGGTTGTTCCCCTTTTTGTTAAACTTCACATTGAAGCCGAAGTTCACTTTTTTGCCAGGATCAGAGGCCATTGATCCGACCGAACGGGTGGGAACAATGTAGCCTCCTCCGGTGATGAAGTCGCCCACCGGCGTGTACACTGTAATCACCACATCGTCTTCAGAGCGGTTGCGGATATAGTAGCCGTTGTCCACCACAATACCAACCGTGATAAATTTGTACGGGGTAGAAGAGCTTAATCCCGAAACCAAATAGTCAAAGGAAACCGTCCCGATCCTGGAATCGGCGGAATTTACCAGGGAGGAAACCGGTAACCATCCGGAGATGTCGGTGTTGGCGTCTCTATTGACAAATTTCACCTTTGCATTTCGGATGTCGCCAGGGAATATATCCGAGGCGGCCTCTGAGGTAGCAGACAGGTCAAAAATATTTGCCCTCAGGGTTACCGTTGCCGAATAGGTGGTAGCAGTGGCTGTAGCCCTCATCACATCCCCTGTGTAATCGATACGGGCATCTTCCTGGGTAGCCGTAAGCGATTGGCTGGCTGGCTGCGAAACCGCAAACTCATCGGCAATCCCGTTGATGACGGCGCTCACGGTTTTATTCCCCGGTTTCATTACGCCGTTGGCATAATTGGCCGTATAATCCAGCAAAGGAGTGGTTAACGTTGCTTCCAGGTTGTTTCCGACAGCCACAAACGGGATATTGGTGATATTGGTGCCGGGATCTTTCATCACCTGTCCGTTGATGGTGAACGTTGCGCTTGCAGCGGCCTGCGGACCGTCACACCGGCTTGCTCCTCCCTCAATGACAACTTTCAGGGTTACCCGATCGCTGTATTGCAGGCTGCCTGGAGTAACCGTCAGGACAGATGTTGTGGGCGCAGGATTGACTACGACATCAAAGCTTTTTTCTGAAGTGTTGCCGCAGGCATCCACTGCCTCCCAGGTGACCGTAGTTTTTCCGAGCGGAAATACAGAACCGCTCGCCAAGCTGCCGCTTTTTAAGGTTGGGGTAACGGCTCCACTACAGTTGTCATTAGCTGTAACGCTATAGGTCACCGTTTTTCCGCATTCTGCCGGATCGTAGATGACCGTAATGGTCGTCGGAACCGTAATTGCCGGCGGCGTGTTGTCCAGCACCGTAATTATCTGCACCTGTTCAGGGGCAGCGTTTCCGCATTTGTCGACCAGCGACCAGGTACGGGTGATCGTGTAAGTACCTTCGCAGTTGTCGACTTTAACATCGCTGTAAGTGGCGTTCAAGCCGGTGGAGCAGTTGTCTGCTTCGTTGGTTACGTCGCCTGCATCGCCGGTTGGCGTGTCATTGACGGAGCAGGTTGCATCCTTGTAAAGGGTAATGTCCGCCGGCGCGGTGAAAGTTGGAGCGGTGTTGTCCTTAACGGTGTAGGTGTAGACCCAGTCGTGAGAAGTTCCTTCGCAGTCGGTGAAGGTGTAGGTATAGGTCATTGTTCCTTCACAGGCTGGGGCTTCGGAGATCACCGGAACAGAAGCGTTCAGGATGTTTCCGCAGTTGTCTTTTACTTGCGGGACGGTCGGAGCTACTGCCAGCGCCACGCAAGCGACGGTTGAACCGGCGTTTTCAGGCATGGTGAAATCTTGCCGTTCGATGGTGTAGGTGTATACCCAGTCGTGAGAAGTTCCTTCGCAGTCGGTGAAGGTGTAGGTATAGGTCATTGTTCCTTCACAGGCTGGGGCTTCGGAGATCACCGGAACAGAAGCGTTCAGGATGTTGCCACAGTTGTCTTTTACTTCCGGGACGGTCGGAGCTACGGCCAGCGCCACGCAAGCGACGGTTGAGCCGGCGTTTTCAGGCATGGTGAAATCTTGCCGTTCGATGGTGTAGGTGTATACCCAGTAAGAAACATTACTAGCAGCATCGGTATAAGAATAGGTATAAGTTCTTGTCCCTTCACATGTCAGTGGGTTGGGATTATCAACGGTGCTTACCAAAACTCCGTTTATTGGTCCATCACAAATGTCATTTGCAATTGGCACAGTTGGTTCAACTGCATTTGCAATACATGAAACCATTGAATTTCCGTTGGATGAAACTACCGGGGCCTGATCATCAGTTACCGTTACCGTAAAACTACAATTTGCCGTTCCACATGTATTGGTTGCGGTAACATTGACCGTTGTGGTTCCGATTGGGAAATCGTAAGGTGATGTAATTATTGTTGTACCAATTTTATAAGTCACAGTTGGAGCCGGATCTCCTGTAACCACAGCAGCAAACGTTTGGCGAGATGTACAAACTCCCGCATCATTATTTACTGTTAGATTTTGTGGGCAAGTTGTTATTACGGGTGCATTATTTACTGTTATCAGGGCGCTTCCCGTAAATGATGTTCCCGTACAGTTTGCATCGCTAACTGCCGTTAATGAATAGGTCTTTGTGCTCTCTGGCTCCACTAAAATTGTTTTCGGACTGGAAGTTATCCCTGAAATTGTTTCCGGGGTAATGCCATCGGTGTAAGTTATGCTCCATGGGGGTATACCGGTTAAGGAAATAGAGATATCTGTTGAAGTACCGGCACAAATAGCAACATCGCCCGAAAGTTGTGCTGTGGGCAGCTCATTTACCGTCCAGCTTACAGTATTATATCCCGAAGCTGTACAAGCGCTTGCCAAACGGCGGGTGCGGATTTCAACCGAAGTATGTCCGGTGGTGGTTAGACTGGTTTCTGAGGTGTAAGTTGCCCATGTTCCGTTATCGTAACGGTATTCAAGTTCATCAGTGCCATTGCCGCCTGTTCCGGCAGTCAATGTGGCCGAAATATTGGTTCCGGCACAAACGGCTGCTGTATTTGGTGATTTGGTTAAAGTTCCGGCAACTGGTGTCGATTCTACATTTAGCACAGCTGCCTCCGAGGTAATACTTGAGCCGCAGGCCCTGGTAATGGTGACCGTGTAACTTCCGGCATCTCCTGCTGTTACCGGGTTAATTGTCAAAGAGGAAGAATTAGTTCCAACGTTTGTCGTCCCGTCCTTTTTCCATTGATAGGAAATTGTTCCCGGGCCGTTGGCTGTAACATTGTAGGTAACCGAACTGCCCACACATACCGTTTGAGAGGCCGGTCCTGGCTGTACACTGATTGTTGGATTTGCACAAGATGAAGCCAACGCAAAATTACTCATACCCGTCAATCCAGTAGCCGTATAGTTATTTCCCGACGGGGTAGCCGAATAGCTGTTTAGCGGAGTTGCCCCATCTTTCAGGACGACAGGGTCGCCTGTCGGGGTAAAACCGGTTCCATCCAAAGTTATATTGTAGGTAAACGAACTACCACCGGATTGTGAAACATTCCACTGACGACCTGCAAATAAGGTTGTGTTTGCAGGCAATGTCCCTGAAATGGAGGTATCAAACTGTTCGGCGGTTACCGTACTGGTTCCCGACAAGGCTGTATATTGAAGGCTTAAAGGCCTGTAGTTCCCCTTGCCAACCGGAAAATCTTTTGAGCCGACAGCGCTATAAACCCGGGCCAGTTTCCCGTTGATGTAGGATGTAGCTGAAGCGCCGTTAATGGAACCTGACGGGCCTACATAAAGCGTATTTGAACCGGTGGCGACCAAACCAGCGGTTAAGGTTAATGTGCCATTGACTGTTTGGCTGGCTCCCAGGGTAATCCCGTTGCTGTTGTTTATGGTAAGATTGTTAAATGTTGTTGCAGAAGAACCTCCAATGGTTTGCGTGGTGCTGCCATTAAAGGTTACAGTTCCTGTACCCTGTGTAAATACCCCGCTCCCTTTTGTCCAGTTTCCACTTACTGTAATCGCAGATGGTGCTGTAAATGTCCCTCCTGTTAAAGTCACATTCTTGAAATTTGATATCGAAGCTGTTGTTGGGGTAAATGTTCCGCTTATGATTTCGAAATTATTTGTGACATTCCAAATTCTTGTTGTCAATGTTCCTGATGTTCCATTATTAACAATCAAATTGTAAAAAGATGGAATGAATGAAGTGCTATTTGATAGTGTTTGTGCCGCTGTTCCATTAAAAGTAACAGTACTTGTCTCGGCATTAAATACTCCAGAAGTTCCATGTGTCCAGTTTCCTGAAATTCGAATATCATGGGAGCCTCCATTAATTGTTTGGCTACTTGTTATAAGAGAAGCAAATTGGCTACTACCTGCGCCAGAAAAGGTATGAGTTCCTCCTCCGGTAAATGTGGTTGTACCTGCGGTTTGATTAAAAGTACCATCAACGGCCCAGTTTCCGGCAGGATTCCAACTATTAGCTGTATTAACTGTGACGTTCGAATTACATGTAAAATTGCCAGCTATTGTTATCGTTCCTGTCGTTGATTTTGTTCCGGCGCTTAATAATAAATGACCAAAATTTTCAGTACCTATACTTTGTGCACCGCCATAATAATCAACAGTACTGGTAGCACCGAACGTATGAGTATTATAAGAAGGAATGCCGTTAGTTCCACCAATCCTCAGGGCTGCTCCATTGCTAACTGTTATTGTTCCAGCACTTGCAAGAGACCTGTTAATTGTTTTATCGTTTAAATCAAAAGTTCCCGATGCAATCGTCAAATCGCCGTCAGGTGTCCTATTTTGATCCAATGTTAAAGTTTGTCCGTCTGTAAGATTAACCGTTAAATCGTTCAATCCTTGTATAGCTGTTCCAGCTATTGCAAGTTCAATACCAGTAGTTTTAGAATTTCCTGTGTATGTTACATTGTATTTTCCTGTACCTTGCAATGTACCGGTCATAGTACCTTCACTGCGGATGATGTTTGAGGTGGTTGTCATTGTCAGGTGTGTTCCGGCAGCAAAAGTACCGCTGGCTAATGTAAGTGTACCTCCGTTTACAATACTTGTTGCAGCGCTAAGGGTGGTAGTACCGCCATTTATGGTCAAATTATAGAAGGAGGTAACAATTGTAGCTGGTAAAGTATTATCAGCAGTTAGGATTACAGTGCCTGTTCCGGGTGTAAAAGTATTAGCACCCGATGTTCCTACTGCAAATCCTTGACAGCTTAATGTGCCACCAGAGGTCATTGTTAGGCTGTTTGTTTTGTTGCCAATGGAGGCAAACGTAACAATCCCGGAAACTGTAAGTTGAGACGATGCACTAAAAGTTAAATTCCCATTGTTGTTATTTCCTCCATTGCCTAATTGAATACTCTTGCAAACAGCATTAGCAACATTAATAGTTACTGTATGTCCACTTTGTATGATTACATCATCGCCGGCTCCTGGAATACCACCACTCCAGGTAGCAGCAGCGTTCCAGTTGCCTGTTTGGGCACTGGTAATAGTGGCTGCCTGTACATAAGCCGCCATAAACACCATAAGCGCCATTAACAACAGCGCTTTAAAAGAATGAGGTAAATGTGTTTTCATATTGTTTGGTTTTTTGATGTTTTCAAAAGAATTTTTACCGGCAGCGGGGTTGTCCGGCATAATGCGGGAGGGCATTTCGGCTGCCCATTCGGAACCGTCCCTGCCCCCGCCACAAATGTTACCGTTGCCCCGGTATTTTTTAAAAGGAAGATACTTTTCCCCTGCGGCAATTTTTGCATGGTTGCACAGCTGGTTTTTTAAGCCTGGTATAGTAAAATATCCCCGCGGTGAGGCGGTGTAAAAACGGTAAGGGAGCAACGTTAAGTTACGCGCGGCAGGAAACCCCGCCCTTGTGCTAAACAGGCAGGAGGCAAACATCCCGTTCGTAAAATAACCGGATTGCTAAAATAGTCCCACAAAAAATGTTTTCAGAGGAAGGAGGAGGCCAACGTGAAAGAAGATCCGCGTAGTAACCTTATCCCTTGATCTGCTTTAAAATAAATCCCATTACAATTTAACACTTTTTGGATTTTAAATCCCAATAGAGAACACACTTTTTTTCTTTCTCAAAAAGAAGGGGCTCGTAATAATAACCGGCCGTTTGTCGGTTTTTATTTTTTTCGGATACTGTTTCCTTTTTGTTTGATATTCAGTGTTTTGTCAGCAGGATGGCTTTTCAAAAAGAGTGCCGGACGTGTAAGGTGTTGTGTCATAGTGGTTTGTGGTCTTTTTCGATTTTCGGAGGAATGTCATTCGGAAACCGGTTTTCCCAAATTAGGAATATAGTGGTGGTTGATTGACAGGCAGTTGTGGCGCTGTTGCGGGGTCGGAAAAAGTACAATCACGTGATAAAAAAAGGGGACCGCCCGTTGGCGATCCCCGAAAAATAACTATGAAACTTTATTTACTTCTTGTCCAGGACAAGTTTTTTAACCGCAGAGAACCCTTCGGCTTCGAATTTAACCAGGTACATACCGGATACATTCTGCGAGAGATCAAATGAGATCTGGTCGCCGGCCCGGTAAGCTTTGCGGAAGAGTTCCACACCTACCAGGTTGTAAACGGTAACCTGCAGGTCGCGGATGTCATTCCAGGTGAGGCTGACATTCACTTTGCCGCGGGTTGGGTTGGGATACATGCCCAGGTTGAAGTTGTTTTCGATATCGTTCACATCGGTGATCACACGCGGATCTTTCATCCAGATGGTGAAGTTGACGTTGTCTTTCAGCGGGTGGTCCGCATCAAGGGTCACCTTAACCGAAACTTGCTGGGTATATCCGGGAACTTCCACGAATACATCGTATTCACCGGCCGGCAATCCTGTGAAGGAGTATTTGCCGTCGCTTCCGGTGATGGTGCTGGCGATGATGATGTTGTTCTTTTTTAGAATCATATCGATATTGGCAGCTGGTTCGCCGTTATCTCCGCCAACTTCCACGCCGTCGGTTTGTCCGGTCTTCTTAAGCACGCGTCCCATCACGGTAAACTGGCCATTTTGCTGGGCGCCTTCCATCATATTGATCTGAATGGTTTCGGTTTCCGGTCCGTTGATGACCAGCTGGGTGGCATCTTTGGCCAGGATGGCTGCTTCGTAGTAGGTGTGGAACAGGTTGGGGTGTACGGCATGGTCGACTACCGCTTTGACCAGGAATGTTCCGTCGGCTACGTTGTAGAAGGTGAATTTTCCGTTCTGGTCAACCGATACGGTGGCCACGGGCACGTAGAGCAGCTGGTCGCTTTGGGTATAAAGTACCACGCTTACGCCACCCTGAACCGGTCCGGTCGAGGTGAGTACGGTCCCCTTGATGGTCGATTTTTCAGGATCAAGCACGACTACCAGGAAGTTGTCGCTGGCAGTTGTGCCGGCGGCGTCGGTAGCGGTAACTTTAACTTCGATAACGCCCAGGTCGGCAACTGCGGGGGTACCGGTCAGCATGCCGGTGGCCGGGTTGAAGGTCATCCAGGCGGGCAGCGGATTGCCGTTGGCCAGCGTTACTGCGAGGGTCAGCACGTCGTCTTCGTCAGGATCGGTAAATACACCGCTCAGGTTGACGGAGAGGCTGTTGCCCAGGAGGATGAACTGGTCGGCAACCGGGGTTACCACCATCGGAGCGTCGTTAACCGGCAGTACCGTGATGGTGAAGGTTTCCACAGTTGTGTCGTTTCCGCCGTTTTCTGTGCCGCCGTTATCTTTCACGGTCAGGGAGATCTTGGCTACGCCGTTGTGGTTGGCCCGGATGGTTACCACCAGGGTTCCGATGGCCGATCCGGGAACGTAGTCGAGGTTCAGCGCCGAAATCAGTTCGTCGTTGTCGCTGGCGGCTTCGATAGAAATGACCTGCTGGGCGGCGCAATCCACATTGGGAGAGATGCCGGTGAGCGGGATTTCAATCTGGATCGGATCTTCGTTGGCCACGATGTCTTCAACAGCCGTAATGGTCGGCGGGGCGTTGAAGGTGTTCACGGTTACCTTGAAGGTCATCAGCGAAGCGTTGCCCGACGGGTCGGTTGCTTTCCAGGTTTCGACGGTGGTTCCGAGCGGGAACATGCCGCTGGCGCCCAGTCCTTCTACCAATTCAAGGGTTGCACTGCAGTTGTCTTTGGCAACCACTGCCGGGTAGGGTACCGGAGTTTCGCACACACCGGGCTGAGCGGTGAATACCACATCGGCTACCGGGGTAAATTTAGGTGCGATGGTATCGAGAACCGTAACGGTAGCCTGGCAGGTGGCCGTGTTACCGCTGGGGTCGATTACGGTGAGGGTTACCGGGTTGTCACCCAGGTTTTCGCAGGTGAAGATCTGCTGGGTCAGGTACATCTCGGCAATGCCGCAGTTGTCGTAGCTTCCGCCTTCCAGGTCGTTGAAGAATTTGGCCCAGATGGGAGCACTTTCGCGGTCGTCGCCGGGATTAACGGCGCCGGGGACAATCAAAACCTGTCCGAAAGTATCGAGATAAACGGTGGTGTCCTTGCAAAGGGCAACCGGACGGATGGTGTCTTTTACGGTTACATAAGCCATTCCGGTGGCAAAATTACCTTTGAAGTCGGTGGCCGTTACGGTAACCTGGACCGGGGTGCCTACATTGTCGCAATCGAAATGGTTAGGAGTGATAACGATATCCAGGTCGTCTTCGGTGCCACAAGCAGGTGTTGAGCCGGCTGTGATCATCTTTTTGTCGTAACGGTTGAGCGTCCATTTTCCTTCTTCGGTCAAGTAGACGGTCAGGTCGTGCAATTCCAGTGTCGGCGGGGCGTCGCTGCCGGTAACCGTGATGGTCTGCTGGGCGGTGGCGCTGTTTCCGCAGTGGTCGGAGACACTCCAGGTGCGGGTGATGATCACCTCTCCGGGATATTGTCCGTCCACTACAACGTCTACATAGGCGGTATCCTTCAGGTCAGAGCAGATGTCTGAGAAGTCGGGGTAACCAACCGTTTCGGGAGTGGCGTCGTAATCACAGTTTTCATCGGCTTCGATCGAGATATTTTCGGCTGTAATAACCGGATCAGTAGTATCCTGGATGATGAAGCTGGCGCTGGTAGTGGTAGCATTTCCGGAACCATCGGTTGCAGTGAAGGTATAGGCGGCCGTCTGGGTATTTCCGCAGCCGGGAGTTGTGGTGTCAAGCGTATAACTCCAGGTGACGGTCGGGTCACTGGTGGTTGCGCCGCCATGGGCATCAAGCCAATCCTGCAGTTCATCCAGGTTGCCGTTGCCGTCGCATTCGGCGTAGAGATCCAGCGCCTCCGAGTCTAAATTGGGAGCGATTTTGTCTTCCACGGTAATCACCTGCGAGGCTGAGGCGGAGTTTCCGCAGTCGTCGGTAGCCGTCCAGGTGCGGGTGACGGTGTAGTTGTAATCGGTGCTCTCGCCATTGTTGGTTTGTGTGCTGACTTCATTCAGGGTTACCTCTACCTGGCTGTCGCAGTTGTCGGTTGCCGCAACTGTCGGGGCAACAGGTAAAGTTGCCGGATAGTCGAGCGTCACATCGGCCGGGATCGTGCCAAGAAGCGGAGGCGTGGTGTCTTCAATGGTGAAGGTCGCCTGAACCGTGCTGGAGTTTCCGGCGCCGTCGGTAACAGTGAAGGTTACCGTCATTGAACCAGTTTCACCGCAGCCATTGCTCAGGTTTTCGATATTGAAGTCGTTGCTCCATTCCAGTTCAATGTTGTCGCAGTTGTCGGTTGCGGTAGCGCCGGCATTGCTGTTGAGCCAGCTGGTAAGCGTGGCTGTATAATCGGTGCCGCACTCAACCGTCAGGTCTGCAACCTCCTGTACATTGATTTCGGGTAAGGTTTCGTCGGTTACAGTAAAGTTGGCCGTACAGGTGGTGGTGTTGTCAGCCTGGTCTTTAATCGTGATGGTTACCAGGTGTGTTCCAATTCCTACAGCAGCTCCTGCGGCGGGCGACTGGGTGATGGTGAAGCTTCCGGCCGGCGTACAGGTGTCGGTCACGGATACAGTAGCCGTGAAGTCGGGTACCAGTGCCAGGCAGTTTGCATTGGCAGCAGCGGACTGGCTTGGGGCGCAGGTCACGATGACCGGGTTGGTGTTGTCGGTGACGGTAAAGTTTGCCGTACAGGTGACGGTGTTGCCCGCCTGATCTTTAACCGTGATGGTGACCGTGTGGC
>JARKOX010000218.1 GCA_029975525.1 Prolixibacteraceae bacterium
AAAATCGTGGAACCGCTCCGGCTGCTCTTTAAAGACGAGGTGCGCCGGGTGGGAACAGCCCTGGGGATGGATCCCGAATTGTTGGGCAGGCATCCGTTTCCCGGTCCCGGCCTTGGGATCCGGATACTGGGGGATATTACCCCGGAAAAGGTGGCTTTGCTCCAGGAAGCTGATGCGATTTTTGTCAAAGGATTGAAAGATTGGGGATTGTATGATAAAGTTTGGCAGGCTGGCGTCATCCTGCTGCCGATTCAGTCGGTGGGGGTGATGGGCGACGAACGTACCTATGAAAACTGTGTAGCCCTGCGTGCCGTTACCTCAACCGACGGCATGACGGCCGACTGGGTTCACCTGCCGTATGATTTCCTGGCCAAAATGTCGAACGAAATTATCAATAAGGTACGCGGCATCAACCGGGTCGTTTATGATATCAGCTCCAAACCGCCGGCAACCATCGAGTGGGAATAACCGCTCCGGTTCCGGAATTGCCCGGATCGGCAAAGGCATTTGGCGTTCCAGCATCTTTGGCCTGAAAGTTGATTCGCAATCTTTCAACCCATAAAAAATTTGAAGATGAAACGAATATTCAGTATATCCCTCCTGGCATTGACCCTGTTGTTGTCGGGCATTTTGCCGGCAGTTTCCCAGGGCGTGCAGGAAAATACCCTGAAATACGGGCGGCTGCTGCGGCTGGTCGAAAGCTATTATGTGGACACCACCAGCCTGAACAAACTCACCGAAAAGGCGATTGTGTCGGTACTCCAGGAGCTGGATCCGCATTCGGTTTATATTCCGAAAGAGGAGGTTGAAGAGATGAATGAACCGCTGCAGGGCAATTTTGAAGGAATCGGCATCTCTTTCAATGTTTTTCAGGATACGCTGCTGGTGACCACGACCATTCCCGGCGGACCGTCTGAAAAAGTGGGCCTGCTGGCCGGTGACCGGATTATTTTTATCGATGGAAAGAAGATTGCCGGCATCGGGTTGAAGAACAACGATGTTTTCAGTATGCTCCGCGGGGCCAAAGGTACCCGGGTGAGCCTGCAGGTGTCGAGAAAAAACCAGCCCGACTTGCTTGATTTTACCATCATCCGCGATAAAATTCCGATTTACAGCCTCGATGCCTCTTACATGATCGACAAAGAGACCGGCTACATTAAACTGAACCGTTTTTCGGCCACTACCGTTGATGAATTTAAGGAAGCGCTGGCCCAGCTGAAGCGGCAAAACCTCCGCAACCTGATCCTTGACCTGCGGGGAAACGGCGGTGGGTATCTGAAAGCGGCTATTGATCTGGCCGACGAATTTTTGCCCGACAAGAAGCTGGTCGTTTACACCCAAGGGGTCAACAACCCCAAAAAAGAGTACACCGCAACTGCCCGGGGCGATTTTGAGCAGGGCAAACTGGTGGTTTTGGTCAACGAGGGGTCTGCCTCGGCCAGTGAAATTGTTGCCGGAGCCGTGCAGGATTGGGACCGCGGGATCATTATCGGCCGCCGTTCGTTTGGAAAAGGTTTGGTGCAACAGCCGTTTTTTCTCAC
>JARKOX010000021.1 GCA_029975525.1 Prolixibacteraceae bacterium
GTTTTTTTGTTCCCCGACACCCCGGTTTTTCCTTTTTTATCAACAATCCCCGATCAAGCTCCCATTTTATATACCTTTAAGCCAAGTTGAAGATGTAGCCGAAACGGCGGAACGATCAGCGTTAACCCGCTCTTCGGTAAGTAGTTGATCAATGCCTTTCTGAAGGTTAACAGCAAATACCATGATTCCGTTTACACATTTACATGTACACTCCCAATATTCCATTCTTGACGGGGCCGCCAGTATCGAAGGATTGGTGGGGAAGGCCAAAGCCGATGGCATGACCGCACTGGCGCTTACCGATCATGGGACCATGTTTGGTATCAAAGAATTTCATGTCGCCTGCAAGAAAAAGGGGATTAAGCCGATTTTGGGGTGTGAAACCTATGTGGCGGCCCGTTCCATCGAAGATCGCAGCGGACGGGAAGACCGTTCGGGGTATCACCTGGTCCTGCTGGCCAAAAACAAAACTGGCTACCACAATCTGGTCAAGCTGATTTCGATTGCCAGCACCGAAGGCTTTTATTACCGCCCCCGTGTTGACAAGCAGTTGCTTGAAAAATATGGCGAAGGGCTGATTGTATCGTCAGCCTGCCTGGGGGGAGAAATCCCATCCCTGCTGAACGAAGGCCGGGTGAGTGAGGCTGAAGAGACCATCGCCTGGTACAAATCTGTCTTTGGAGACGATTTTTATCTCGAATTGCAGCGGCATCCGTCGGAATTGCCCGAGCTGCGGCGGGATGTGTACGACCGCCAGGTGCAGGTAAACCAGCAGATTCTTGAACTGGCCCCGCGATTGGGGGTGAAAATTATTGCCACCAACGACATCCACTTTATCAATGCCGAAGATGCCGACGCCCACGACCTGCTGATCTGCTTGAATACCGGCAAGGACCTGGACGATCCCACGCGGATGCGGTACACCAAACAGGAGTGGTTTAAAACCACCCGCGAAATGAACGACCTGTTTGCCGATGTTCCCGAAGCGCTGGTCAATACGGCCGAAATTGCTGAAAAGATCGAACTCTTTGAACTCGACTCGAAGCCGATCATGCCGGTATTTCCCATTCCGGCCGAGTTTGGGAGCGAGGAGGCGTTTGCGCAGGACTATCCGGAAGAGAAGCTGCTGGAGGAGTTTGGCAAAGAGGCTTTTGTCCGGTTAGGCGGTTTCGAAAAGGTGTTGCGGGTGAAGTTCGAGTCGGAATACCTCCGGCACCTGGCATTTATTGGCGCCCGCAAACGTTACGGCGACCCGGTTCCCGAACATGTCCAGTCGCGCCTCGATTTTGAGCTGGAGGTTATCAAAAAGATGGGCTATCCCGGCTATTTCCTGATCACCCAGGACTTCATCAATGCGGCCCGCGAAATGGGCGTGCTGGTTGGTCCGGGGCGCGGTTCGGCGGCCGGCGCAGCAGTCTCTTACTGCACCGGGATCACCAACATCGACCCGATTAAATACGACCTGCTTTTTGAGCGTTTCCTAAACCCCGAACGGGTTTCGCTCCCCGACGTGGATATCGACTTCGACGACGACGGCCGCCAGCAGGTTCTCGACTGGGTGATCGAAAAATACGGACGCGACAAAGTTGCGCATATCTGTACCTTTGGAACCATGGCTACCAAACTGGCGATCCGCGACGTGGCCCGCGTACTGAAACTGCCGCTCCCCGAAGCCGACCGTCTCTCAAAGCTGGTTCCCGAAGCTCCGAAAATGACTTTCCAGAAAGCTTTCCAGGAGAGTATTGAGTTGAAAAGGGAACGCGATTCAGACAACCCGCTCATCGCCAAAACCATCAAATTTGCCGAGATTCTGGAAGGCTCCGTCCGGCAAACCGGGGTGCATGCCTGCGGAATCCTCATCAGCCGCGATCCGCTTGCCGACCATATTCCGCTGATGCCTACCAAAGAGGAGAACCTGCCCACAACCCAGTACGATGGCCGTTTTGTGGAGAGTATCGGTTTGCTGAAGATGGACTTTCTGGGGTTAAAAACGCTTTCCATTATCAAGGAAACCCTTGAAAATATTAAACTCTCGCGGGGGGAAAGTATTGATATCGAGACGATCCCGTTTGACGACGTAAAAACATACGAACTCTTCAGCCGGGGGGAAACCACTGCGATTTTCCAGTTTGAGTCGGACGGGATGAAAAAGTACCTTCGCGAGCTGAAACCCAACCGCTTTGAGGACCTGGTTGCCATGAACGCCCTCTACCGTCCCGGTCCCATGGATTATATTCCGGAATATATTTCCAGAAAACATGGCCGGAAAAAGGTGGAGTTCGACCTCCCGATGATGGAGAAATACCTGAGCGAAACCTACGGGATCACCGTGTTCCAGGAGCAGGTGATGTTGCTGTCGCGTTTGCTGGCCAACTTTACCCGTGGCGAATCGGATACCCTGCGAAAAGCGATGGGAAAGAAGGACGAATCGCTGATGAAAAAGTTGCAGGTCAGGTTTGTGGAGGGTTGTAAAGCCAACGAACAGTTTATTGCCGAATGCCAGCTCGTTAACAAAAAACCGGAAGAGCTGATTGAAAAAATCTGGAAAGACTGGGCCGCTTTTGCTTCCTACGCCTTCAACAAATCGCATTCGGTGTGCTATGCCTACGTGGCTTATCAAACCGGTTACCTGAAAGCACACTATCCGGCCGAGTTTATGGCGGCCAACTTGAGCCGCAACCTCAACCATATTACCGAGATCACCAAGTTTATGCAGGAGTGCAACCGGATGGGACTCAATGTGCTCGGCCCGGATGTAAACGAGAGTTTTGTCAAATTTATGGTGAACCGCAAGGGCGACATCCGTTTTGGAATGGCTGCCGTAAAAGGGGTGGGGGAAGGCGCCGTGATGGACATCATCAGCGCACGACAGAAAGGTGGCGACTTTAAGGACGTTTTCGATTTTGTCGAACGGGTTAACCTGCAGTCGGCAAACAAAAAAAATATTGAAGCGCTGGCCATGTCGGGCGCTTTCGATGGATTTGGAAATATTACCAGAAGCCAGTTTTTTGCCGGCGACAATGAAAACGACCCCACCACTTTCATTGAAAAGCTGATCCGTTACGGAAACCGGATGCAACTTGAATCGCAGTCGATGCAACAAAGCCTTTTTGGAGGAGTGGGTTCCCAGCAGCTGGTCAAAAAGCCCGATCTACCCCCTGTTCCCGAATGGCCCAAAATTATTTTGCTCGAAAAGGAGAAAAACCTGGTGGGGATCTACCTCACGTCACATCCGCTCGACGATTACCGGCTTGAACTGGAAAACTTCTGTACCCGGGGAATTGCGCTCAAAGACCTTCATGAACAGATTGATCGGCTCAAAGATCGCGAATTTACGCTGGGCGGGATGGTAACTGAAGCCCGCGAAGGAACTTCCAAAAACGGAAAGCCGTTCAGCACCCTCACCCTGACCGACTATACCGATTCGTACCAACTCTATTTCTTCGGAAACGATTATGTGGAGTTCGGCAAATTTTGTAAACCCGGCCTGTTTGTGATGGTCCGGGGGAAGGTGCAAAACCGTTACAGCTCCGACAGCCTCGAATTTAAGGTTGCCCACATGGAACTGCTTTCCGAAGTGCGCAAAAACCACATTAAAAGCGTTACTGTCAACCTGCCGCTCCATCTGATTTCCGACGAGCTTATTAAAGAGATGGAGCAGCTCACACAAAACAATAAGGGGGGAACGTTGTTAAAATTTACGGTATTCGACGTTGAGAACAACAATTACATTCAACTGTTTTCGCGCAATACCAGAATAACGTTCAACGAAAAATTTACCCGTTTTTTTGAGAACAATCCCGAACTGGCGTTCCGGATCAACTGATGAGATTTTTTAATAAACAAATATTCAATGAATTGAACTATGGCACTTGAAATTACCGATGCAAATTTTGAAGAACTGGTTGTTAAATCCGACAAGCCGGTGATGATCGATTTTTGGGCAGTTTGGTGTGGCCCTTGCCGCATGGTGGCCCCGTTTGTCGAAGAGATGGCAAAAGAGTACGAAGGCCGTGCCGTGATCGGCAAGGTGGACGTGGATTCCAACCCGGGTGTTGCCCAGCAATTTGGGATCCGCAACATCCCCACGATTTTGTTCCTGAAAAACGGCGAAATTGCCGACAAACAGGTAGGCGCCTGCCCCAAACCGGTACTCACCGGAAAACTCGACAACCTGTTGAAATAACTTTTTAAAGAGCGGTATCCGCACCCGACAAATGACTTCTGAAATAATACTATTTTTGAGCATTGTCTGTGCGGATATTTTTTTGTGAAAAACATTTTTGACATACAGCAGTTTCAGCAGTTCGACAACCTCGACCTGATCGCCCGCGAAGTGGTCGAAGGATTTATTACCGGCCTGCATCGAAGCCCTTTTCACGGATTTTCTGTCGAATTTGCCGAACACCGCCTCTACAACCAGGGAGAGTCAACCAAACACATCGACTGGAAGCTGTTTGCCCGCACCGATAAACTTTTTGTGAAACAGTACGAAGAGGAAACCAACCTGCGCTGCCAGCTGGTGATCGACACCTCGTCGTCGATGCTGTTCCCCTACTCCAAAGGACAAAACCGGCTGCAAAACAAGCTCGCTTTTTCGGTTTACACCGCTGCCGCGCTGATTTATCTGCTGCGCAAACAGCGTGATGCGATCGGGCTTACGCTGTTTTCCGACCAGATCGAATTTTTTTCACAGGCGCGCCTCTCCCCGGTGCATGCCGAACTGATGTACGGCAAACTTTCCGAGCTGCTCCTTCCCGAAAATGCCAAACTCCGCAAAAACACCAACGCAACGGCGGTGCTGCACCAGATCGCCGAAAACATCCATAAACGTTCGCTGGTCATTATCTTCAGCGACATGCTCGACAACGAAAAAACCGACGAGCTTTTTTCCGCCCTCCAGCATCTGCGTTACAACAAGCACGAAGTACTTCTTTTTCATGTCACCGACCACAAACAGGAGCGCGAGTTTCAGTTCAGCAACCGCCCGCACCGGTTTGTCGATCTCGAAACCGGCCACTCGGTTAAACTGAACCCCTGGGAGGTAAAGGCCAGCTACGTGACGAGTGTGAACCGCTATTTTGAAGAATTAAAGGTGAAGTGCGGACAATACCATATCGACCTGGCCCAAGCCGATATCAACGGGGACTTTGGGCATGTCTTGCTTTCCTACCTGGTTAAAAGAAAAAAGCTCTACTGAACAACGTCCATGTTTTTGATCCGGGCGCCTGTTATTTTGTCTGAATTTCACTACATTAGACAGAGTAATTTAATCCCTGTTTCCCATGCTTGTAAAAACCTTCGGAAGCGCTGTCTTTGGAATCAATGCCGCCACCATTGTTATGGAAGTGGATGTTACCAAAGGAATCAAATTTTTATTGGTAGGCCTGCCCGACAATGCCGTGAAGGAGAGCCAGCAACGGATTGAATCGGCGCTGCGCATCAACGGGTACAAGTGGCCGCGGCAAAAAATTGTCATTAACATGGCGCCGGCCGATATCCGCAAAGAAGGTTCGGCCTACGACCTGCCGCTGGCAATCGGGGTGTTGGCCGCTTCAGAGCAGATCAAGGCCGATAAACTCGAAAAGTATGTCATCATGGGGGAGCTCTCGCTTGACGGGACTTTGCAACCGGTAAAAGGGGTGCTGCCAATCGCGGTAAATGCCCGGAAAGAGGGATTTGAAGGGTTCATCCTGCCAAAACAAAATGCCCGTGAAGCGGCAGTGGTTGACAAGCTGAAAATTTACGGGGCGGAAAATATTCGGGAAGTGATCGGTTTTTTCAATGATGAACTGGAGCTGGAAGAGACGGTGGTGGACACCCGCGCTGAGTTTTTTTCGCGTGTCAATCAGATGGACGTGGACTTCTCGGATGTGAAAGGGCAGGACAATGTGAAAAGGGCTCTGGAAATTGCAGCGGCCGGCGGGCACAATATCATTTTGATCGGTCCGCCAGGTTCGGGCAAAACGATGCTGGCCAAGCGGATCCCCACGATTTTACCGCCGTTTACCTTGAAAGAAGCGCTGGAAACCACCAAAATTCATTCGGTGGCCGGGAAGATCGACCGGGAAACGTCGCTGATGGCGCAACGTCCGTTTCGGGCGCCGCATCACACCATCAGCGATGTGGCATTGGTGGGGGGAGGGAATTTTCCGCAGCCGGGCGAAATTTCACTGGCCCATAACGGGGTTCTTTTTCTCGATGAACTTCCGGAGTTCAAACGGCAGGTACTTGAAGTGATGCGCCAGCCGCTCGAAGACCGCAAAATCACCATCTCCCGCGCCCGGTTCACCGTTGAATACCCGGCCAGTTTTATGCTGGTTGCTTCCATGAATCCTTGTCCCTGCGGGTATTACAACCATCCGTCCAAAGATTGTGTCTGCGCGCCGGGAATGGTGCAAAAATATCTCAATCGTATTTCCGGCCCGCTGCTTGACCGGATTGACATTCACCTGGAGGTGGTGCCGGTTCCGTTTAAGAAACTGGCCGAAACGGCGCCTTCGGAAACCAGCAGCCGGATTCGGGAGCGCGTTATTCGGGCCCGTCAAATCCAGGAAGAACGTTTCAGGGAGGTGAAAGGGGTGTACGGAAATGCCCAGATGAGTTCGAAAATGATCCGTGAACATGTTGAACTGGATGGCGCCGGAAAAGAGCTGATCAAACAGGCGATGGATAAGCTGGGGCTTTCGGCCCGTGCTTATGACCGGATCCTGAAAGTGGCCCGCACCATTGCCGATCTGGAGGAAAATCCACGGGTTGAGAGTTTTCACCTTTCCGAAGCCATTCACTACCGCAGCCTCGATCGCGAAAACTGGGGCGGTTAGTTTTTTCAGTGGGAAAAACTGTTTTCTTTCAGAAAATTTGGAGAAGCTGATTGCTCCGCCTATTTTTAATCAATTGTAAAACCGACAATTAAACCTGAAAAAACGACCAAAATGGACCGACTTTATTTTTCCTGCAGGTGGCTGGCTGTTTGGGGGCTGGTAGCCTTTGCTGCCCATTTTGCAGCGGCGCAGTTGCCGCTGACCGCGGGAGCACCCAACCAGGCGCTGTTAAATGAACCGGTTGATATCAGTGAGGATTTCCGGAATTTTTCGCACACCTACTTTCTGGCCGACGAGCTGGTAGATTTTGATCCGGTTACCGGCAAGGGGAAGATAAAATGGCAGCGTAACCTTTACCAAACCCGGCACGCTTTTAATAACATGCTGGCCCGGCTCGAACCGGTAAAAGGGAACGAATTTCCCGGGCAGGAATATGAAGCGAATCCGGTTCTGCCTTTTTCCATCAGCTTTGTCTCTCCCCGAACGGTACGGCTGCGCCTGAAAACCGGGACGGAGACGCTTCCTGAACAGGAATCCCTGATGCTGGTTAACGGCTTGGCGCCTGCCGACGGGAGTTGGAAATACTCCCGGACCGAAGCGGGACACCGTTATGAATCCGAAGGGGGATCCGTGGTCGTCCGCGAAAAACCGTGGCATGTGGCGTTTTATGACCGCAACGGGAAACTGCTCACCCAAACCAACCACGCCGTTGACAATAACGGCACCTACACCCCGGTGTTGCCATTCAGCTTCGTCCGGCGGTCCAGCGATTATTCGCGCAGCGTGAACGCGGTGTTCAGCCTTTCCCCGGGAGAGAAGATTTTTGGTTGTGGCGAATCTTTTAAAGGATTTGACAAACGCGGACAGAAAGTGGTGCTGTGGACCGATGATGCCAACGGGGTGAAAAATGAGACGATGTATAAGCCGATCCCGTTTTTTATGAGCAGTCGCGGCTACGGGATGTTTATGCACACCTCAACGCCCATCACCTGCGATTTTGGGAAATATTTTGATGCCGTTGCCTCGCTGATGATTGGCGACGAGGAGCTCGACCTCTTTATTTTTCTGGGAAGTCCGAAAGAGATTCTGGATGCCTACACCGACCTGACCGGAAAAGCTTCTATGCCGCCGCTGTGGTCGTTTGGCCTGTGGATGAGCCGCATCACCTATTTTTCGGAGGAAGATGGAAGGAAAGTTGCGGCAAATCTTCGCAAAAACCGTATTCCGAGCGATGTTATCCACTTCGACACCGGTTGGTTTGAGACCGACTGGCGCTGCGACTACCAGTTTGCCCCGTCGCGGTTCCCTGATCCGGTGAAAATGATGGCCGACCTGAAAAAACAGGGATTCCGGACCTGTTTGTGGCAGTTGCCCTATTTTGTTCCGAAGAATAAACTCTTTCCTGAAATTATTGAAAAAAGGCTGTTTGTAAGAAATGACAAAGGTAACCTGCCCTACGAAGATGCGGTGCTCGATTTTTCGAATCCCGAAACCGTAGCGTGGTACCAGGATAAAATTGCCGGACTGCTGAAGCAGGGCGTTTCGGCTATTAAAGTTGATTTTGGGGAAGCAGCGCCTGCCAGAGGAATTTATGCATCGGGGCGGACCGGTTTTTATGAGCACAACCTTTATCCGTTGCGTTACAATAAAGCGGTCGATGAAATTACGTTCCGGGAGAGGGGCGAACACATCATCTGGGCGCGTTCGGCATGGGCCGGAAGCCAGCGCTACCCGCTGCATTGGGGCGGCGACGCAGCCAACACCGATGCGGCGATGGCTGCAACGCTTCGGGCCGGCCTTTCGCTGGGGGTTTGCGGTTTTACCTTCTGGAGTCATGATATCGGCGGGTTTGTTCATAAATCGCCCGAAGAACTTTACCGCCGCTGGCTGCCTTTCGGGATGCTGACCTCCCATTCGCGGGCACACGGCGCCCCTCCCAAAGAGCCCTGGGAATACAACGAAAGTTTCAACGACGCTTTTCGTAAGGCGGCAGAGATGAAATACCAACTGATGCCCTATGTGTATGCCCAGTCGAAACTGGCCAGCGAGAAAGGACTTCCGATGGTGCGGGCCCTTTTTATCGAATTTCCCGACGATCCGGGCGCCTGGCTGGTTGACGATGCCTATCTGTTTGGCTCCGACATCCTGGTGGCACCGCTTCTGCATGAAAATACATCCAGCCGCCCAGTCTATCTGCCTCAGGGAAAATGGATCGATTACCAAACCGGCAAAGTTTATGAAAATGGCTGGCATACGATTGCCGCGGGAGAAATCCCGGCGGTGATTCTGGTCCGCAACGGAGCCGTCATCCCGCATATCAAGCTGGCCCAGTCAACCAGTGAAATGGACTGGTCAAAACTCGACCTGGTGGTTTACGCGGCGGGTTCGCCAGCGCTCAGCGGCTGGGTCTGCCTCCCCGAAACCAATGCGCTGAGATCGGTTTCCGTGGTTTCGCGGGGAAGTGGCTTTCAGCTGGTGAAGGATCCGTTTCAGGGAAAGGTGAGCTGGCGAATTCTCCCTTCGGCCAAACGCAGCCGGTAACGGGTTGGTTCAACCGGCATTTTGTCATTCCCGCGGGATAGAACTTTTAGAGGTTACCAAAAGGAAAATTGGTTCTTTTCCGTAGTTTTGATCCCTGGATATGGGAATTATTATCAAACAATCGGTTAGAGGGGCGTTCTGGTCGTATCTGGGAATTGCGATCGGATACGTGAACGTGGGGATTATTATGCCCCAGTTTTTCGATACCGCCCAAATCGGATTGTACCAGATTTTTGCTGCCGTTTCGCTGATGTTTGCCCAGTTTGGGACATTGGGGTTTACCAGTGTGATCAACCGGCTGTTTCCGCTTTTCCGTGATCCGGCAAGGCAACATAATGGATTTTTGTTTCTGATGCTGGCCACCGGACTGCTGGGATTTATTCTGACGGCTGCCGGTTTTGTAGTTTTAAAGCCCTGGGTCGTTGAGACCAATGTTGAGCGGTCGCCTTTGCTGGTGGAATATCTTTGGCTGATGATGCCGCTGGTGCTGATGCGGCTGCTGTTTACCCTGCTGGACAACTACAATAAAATGTTGTACGATGCCGTAACCGGCACTTTCTGGATCGAATTTATGCACAAGCTGATTAACCTGGTGCTGATTGTACTGTTTGCATGGGGGGGGATCAACTTTCCGCAGTTCTTTTTCGGATATATCCTTTCGATTTGTCTGCCGGTTGTGCCGGTCATGGTGGTGCTGGTGCAGCGGGGGAATTTCAGTTTAAAACCGCAGCTTCATTTTTTGGGGAAACCACTTCGGGCCGAAGTCGGGCAAACCATGCTGTTCGGATTTGTCAACGGAATGGCCGGGGTGATCCTGGTTAATGTGGACAAGGTTTTTGTAAATCAGTACCTCTCGCTGGGGCAGGTGGGCGTTTTTGGGGTATGCGCGTTGTTTGCCTCTCTGATCAGGGTCCCTTTCAACTCGATTTCGAAAATTGCAACCGGCATTATTGCCGAAGCCTGGAAACGCGATGACCGGGCCCATATCCGTGAAATTTACCAGAAAGCAGCGCTGAACCAGGCCATTGTCGGCGTGCTGATTTTTGTGGGCATCGTGGCAAACCTGCACAATATCTTCGAAATTCTGCCGCCAGAGTACCGGAGCGGGAAGTGGGTGCTGATTATCTATTCGGGCGGCATGCTGGTAAACACCATTCTGGGGTTAGCCGGAAATATCACCGAAACATCGAAATATTTTCGTTTTACGACCCTTTTTCTGGGCTTGTCCATCCTGCTTCAGTTTGGGCTCAGCTTTCTTTTGATTCCCCGCTGGGGAATTACCGGTGCCGCGTTGTCAACGGCGATTACCCTGGTTGTAAATTCCACTTTTCAGGCGGTACTGCAACGGGTAGCTTTCGGGATTTATGGATTAAACCGCAAACTGCTGGTGGTTGCCGGAATCGGGGCAATAAGCCTGGGAGTAAGCTGGTTGTTGCCCCACCTGCCACTGGTGCCCGACATTGTTGTCCGCAGCGGCCTGGTAGCAATTGTGTTCGTGGGATTGGTCGTCGGGCTGAAAGTGTCGGATGAGGTTTATATGATAATCAGGAAGTTTTATCCCGGGAATAAAAATATTTGAGATCAATATTAATGAGGAAAAGAGGGGAAAGAATTTTATTTATTACGCAAGGAAATATTGACCATGCCAGCTCCCGAATAAGAGGAGTACAGTACTTCCCATCCCTCAGAAGGAGAGGTTTTTCAGTTTTATGGTTTCCGAGAATTCCCCGGAAACATAATTCATATTGGTGGAGGTATTTCATTTTTCCACTTGTTAAAAGAATAAACACCTTCCGGATTTTTTGGGCAGCTTTCTTTTTTGATTACGAAATTCTCTTCGTCCAAAGGCATTTTTTGCCTGTTTGGTTTTTCAGGCATATCAGAAAAAAGGGGAGAAAAATAGTCTATGATTTTGATGACGCCATTTATATTTCTGAAAGAGACAGCCGGGCCGATTATAAAACCAGCCACATGATCCGAAATGCAGATTTGGTCATTACCAGTAGTCCGGTTTTGGCAGAATATGCCTGTAAATTAAACGCCAATGTGGAAATCATTACTTCTCCGGTAGATACGGAGTTGATTAAACCGTTTGAAAAAAAATCTCATCCCGTCACAATTGGGTGGATCGGCAGCGGATGGACATCAAAATATCTTGAACCATTGGAAGAGGTATTTTCGATGCTTCAAAAAAAATACAAGGTGGACTTCCTATTGGTTGGAAGTTCTCAAAACATATTGCCGGGAATTAAAAGAACGATTTGTGCTTGGACCCTTGAAAGGGAAAGTGAATTGATCTCTCAAATGGATATTGGGATAATGCCTCTGCTGAACAGAGAATTTGAAAAAGGGAAGGGAGGATATAAACTTTTCCAATACATGGCTGCCAGAATTCCTGTTGTTGCTTCGCCTGTTGGCATAAATTCAGAAATTGTTGAACATGGTGTAAACGGATTTCTTTGTGAAAGTAAGGAGGAGTGGTTTGACTGCTTAAGCCTCTTGATTGAAGATAAGCAGAGGAGGGAAGAAATGGGCAAACATGCTTATCAGGCGGTTTTAGAGAAATATAGTTTGACTGTCTGTTCTGAAAAAATGTTGAGTCTAATTCAAACTTTAATCAGATAATATATGGAAAATGAGAATATTTTTCAAACAGACTCGGGTTTAAAGATTGACCTGGGATGCGGTACTGCAAAAAAAACCAACTTCATCGGGGTGGATGTAAATCATTATCCCGGAGTTGATTATGTAGCTGATTTGGAAGAAGGATTGGGTTTTATTTCAGATAACTCAGTTGATGAATATTTCTCTTCACATTTTTTGGAGCATGTTCAAAATTTGGAAGGATTGTTAAAAGAGATTCACCGTACAATTAAACCAAATGGGAAAATTGAAATAATTGTTCCGCACTTTTCGAATCCCTATTATTACTCAGATTATACCCATAAACGCTTTTTTGGACTTTATACTTTCGATTATTTTTCTTCAAAAAAGCAGAAATTGAAACGTAACGTGCCGTTTTATAACTGTATGTTTGAGTTTGAGGTTCTTGAACGTAAACTGATTTTTAAGTCTTCTTTCAATCTCTTTTTGAACCTTTTCAGGAAGCATGTTTTTCAAAGAATATTTAATTCAACGACTTACATGCAGGAGCTTTATGAGAATCTGTTTTCCAGATTAATTCCGTGTTCGGAGATAAGATTTGTTTTAAAACCGGTGAAAAATAATTGAGAATCCTCAGACCAGATTCTGCAGGGTTTCTGCCCGGCTCTTTAATGAGAGAGTTTCAATAATTTGGTCTTTGTTTTTTGAGGTATAGCTAAAATCTGAGGAAAAAGCACGATGTATCACCTTTACAGCTTCTTCAACATCCTTTTTATAAACAATTAGTTTTTCTTCATTGATCACCCGGGGAATTCCATTTACATTGGAACCAATCGGAATACATCCGCAGAGAATGGCCTCACACAATACGTTGGGAAGTCCTTCGCTTAATGATAGCTGGGCGTAAATCTGATGAGCCGAATAAATTGCAGGAAGTTTTTCAGTTGAAACCAGCCCGTTTAAATAAAGGTTGTCGGGAAGAGCTATTTTTTGGAGTTCCTCAAACATGGAGTTACTGATTCCATAAATATAAAATTCAGTCTCAGGCATTTTGCTGGCTATCTGAGAAAGAAAATCACAACCTTTCAGGTGCCATCTTTGCCAGTTGGTTATGGCTGCGACCGTTACCACCGACTTTTTTCTGACCACTCCTTTGGTTGGTTGCCAAAAGTCAGTGTCGTAACCGGTAGGAACGACAACTATTTTTCCTTTTATACCGGGCACAAATTTTTTGACACCTACCGGTAAACCCTTTCCTGCCGGGTCCGCAAAATAGTTGGTGTTTTCAATGAGAGATTCATCGACCGGAAGTAGATAAGAGGCGTGTTTAACGGCGTATTTTCCCAGAAATTGCCTGATCTGGTTCGAGCAATAAAGTCCGTATTTGATTTCCGGCAACGAAACGGCATCAAAACCACCGATGACTACAGCGCTTTTAATTTTCAGAAGATTGCCGAACAGAACAGGCCCAAAAGCGTGCGTGTCGGCAAACCAGATGAAAACAAAGTTGAACTTGCGGAGATTAAAAAGCAGGAACACAAATTGTTTCATCAGCTCGCGCAGCGTGCGGAGTGCCCCTTTCACCGGTTGGAAATGATAGCGGGTGACTTCAAATTCCGACGACAGAATCTCAAAGTCAGTTTTTACAAAACTGGAATAATTTGGATAGACCAGCAGTACCTTTTTGCGTTTCATCCCCATTTCGACAGACAGCAAAGATTGCAGGCGATAAATTTAGCTAAATTTGACAGATAATTCAGAAAACCGGTTTTCATGCAAAAAATCCTAACC
>JARKOX010000238.1 GCA_029975525.1 Prolixibacteraceae bacterium
GAAGTGGCCGACCAGGTAGCCGGCGAAATCGCTGCGGAATACAACGCGCAGATCATTGGCGTAGCAGCCAATGTGCTGGACAAGGAATCACTCGAAAAAGCCAAAGCTGAAATCAACGAAAAACTTGGCCCGATCGATATCCTGATCAACGGCGCCGGCGGAAACAGCCCGCTGGCCACCACCCAGGTGGAACAGATGGAGGAAAAAGATATCGACCATCCGGAAGATACTTTTTACGGCCTCCAGCTGGAAGGTTTCGACAAGGTGTTTGCCCTGAACTTCAAAGGCACACTCCTTCCTACCATGGTTTTCACCCAAGACATGCTCAAAAACCGCAAAGGGGTTGTACTGAACATCTCGTCGATGAACTCCTACAAGCCGCTTACCAAAATTCCGGCCTACTCGGCAGCCAAAGCGTCGATCAACAACTTTACCGAATGGCTGGCCGTTCACCTGGCCAAAGTGGGAATCCGGGTCAACGCCATTGCTCCGGGCTTTTTTATTACCAACCAAAACCGCTTTTTGGTGCTGGATGAAAAAACAGGAGGATTCTCGCCCCGCGGACAAAAGATCGTCAACAACACCCCGATGGGTAAATTCGGTGAACCCGACGATCTGCAGGGAGCAACCCTGTTCCTGCTTTCCGACATTTCGAGCTTTATTACCGGAATTGTAATTCCAGTCGACGGAGGTTACAGTGCTTTCGGCGGAGTATAAATCTGTTCAACAATAAACCATAATTTTAAAAATGAAACGACGTGATTTTCTGACAACAACAGGCGCGGCAGTGGCCGCCTCTTTACTGGCAAGCCCGCTTCAGGCTGCTGTTGCCGGTGCACCCAAAACACGGTTGGCAATGGTTGGAACCGGGAGCCGCGGAAACGGCTTCTGGGGAAAACGGGTCCTGAACGAATATGGCGACATCGTCGAATTTGTAGGACTTTGCGACATCAATCCCGGACGGGCGGAATACGCCAAAAAATTTATCGGCGCCAACTGCCCGACCTTCACCAATTTCGACGAAATGCTGGTGAAAACCAAACCCGACATGGTGATCGTAACCACCATCGATGCCACGCACGATCAGTTTATTATCAAAGCCCTGGAATTTGGCTGCAACGTCCTCACCGAAAAACCGATGACCACCGACGACCTGAAATGCCAGGCCATTCTCGACGCAGAACGCCGCACTGGCAAAAAAGTGATCGTGGGGTTCAACTACCGCTATGCAACGCAGGTCACTAAAATTAAGGAGTTGCTGGCTGCAAACCGTGTGGGTAAAATTACTTCGGTCGATTTTCACTGGTACCTGAACACCTACCACGGCGCCGACTATTTCCGCCGCTGGCACGGTTATCGCGACAAAAGCGGAACGCTGCTGGTACACAAATCCACGCACCATTTCGACCTGCTCAATTGGATGATCGACAGCGACCCGGTTGAAGTCTCTGCTTACGGATCACTCGACCACTACGGAAAAAACAATTCGTTCCGTGGCCCCAACTGCCGGGCCTGCGGCCACAGGGAAAAGTGCAAGTTCTACTACGACATCACCAAAAACAATGAATACATGCAGCTGTATGTGGCCAATGAAAAATATGACGGCTACATCCGCGACAACTGTCTGTGGCGCGAAGACATCGACATCTTCGACAAAATGGCCGTTCAGATCAAATACGCCAACGGTGTCCAGGTGAGCTATTCATTAACCACCTACTCGCCTTACGAAGGCTGGACCATCGCCTTCAACGGCATGGACGGCAGGATCGACTCCTGGGAAGGTATTCCGTGGCGCCAGGCCGAAATCGTCAGCCAGGCCGAATTGCACGCCCGCGAGATGAGCCAGAAAAAGGAAGCGACCGATTTGTATGACGAAATCATGGTCTCCGACAATTTTGGCAAA
>JARKOX010000254.1 GCA_029975525.1 Prolixibacteraceae bacterium
ATTGCAGTCCGCCATCGGCTGCGGTTTGCGATTTTATATGCATCCAGTCGCCAATTTTGAGCGCTTTGCCGGGACTGACAATGACGGCCCGCTCCACAATATTCTCCAGCTCGCGAATGTTCCCGGGCCAGTGATAGGCCACCAGTTTGCTGATTTCGGCCTGCGGAACCTGCAGCAGCTCCTTGTTGAATTTTTCACACGAACGTTTAACGAAGTATCGCACCAGGTCCGGGATGTCGTCCTTGCGCTCTTTCAGTGGAGGAAGGGTAACCGGGAAGACATTGAGCCGGTAATAGAGGTCGCTGCGGAACCGCCCCTCGCGGATTTCCTTCAGCAGGTCGCGATTGGTTGCGGCAATAATCCGGACATCGACTTTCAAAGTGGTGTTGCTGCCGATGCGCTCAAATTCGCCCTCCTGCAGCACCCGCAACAACTTGGGTTGCAGCTCAACCGGCAGTTCGCCGATTTCGTCGAGGAACAGGGTGCCGCCGTGCGCCAGTTCAAAACGGCCGATTTTTTTGGCCAGCGCGCCCGTAAATGCGCCCTTTTCGTGGCCAAACAACTCACTTTCAATGAGGGTGGCCGGGATGGAAGCGCAGTTGATTTTTACAAAAGGTTTGTTTTTCCGGAGACTGTTCTGGTAAATTGCACGGGCCACCAGCTCTTTACCCGTGCCGGTCTCTCCCAGAATCAACACCGTGGCATCGGTTTTGGCAACCTGAACCACCTGGTTGAGCACCTGTTGCAGCTTCGGGTGGTGCCCCACCATCTCGTTGAAATTACTCCGGATCGTAATCTCCTCTTTCAACAGGGTGTTCTCCGACTGCAACTTCTCCTTCAGCAGATTAATTTCGTTGTAGGCCTGTTTCAGCTCTTCAAACGCATTCCGCAAAGCCGCCGTCTTTTCGTTCACCTTCTCTTCCAGATGGCTGTTGAGCTCTTTGAGCTGGTCGCGGCTGTGTTTCAGCTCGAGATGATTCTGTACACGATTCAGCAATTCATAGGAGTTGAAAGGCTTGGTGACATAGTCGACACCACCGGCCTGAAACCCGCGGAGGATACTTTCGGTGTCGGTTTTGGCGGTCAGAAAAATAACCGGAATATCGCGCAGATTTGGGTCCTGGCGGATTTGCGTACAAACCTCAAACCCGTCCATTCCGGGCATCATCACATCCAGAATGACCAGGTCGAAACGCTCTTCCTTCAGCCAGGCCAACGCCCGGTTTCCGTCGAGAGCATATTCCACCTCACAGCCATACGAGGTTAGAAAACCTGCCAGCACCTGGATGTTTTTTTTATTGTCGTCAACAATTAAAATTCTGCTGTTCATAATCCCAATTTATTTACTGATCCTTATCTTTTACCGTTAACCGGCAATGCAATTTTTCTATTCATCCTTTTCTGCCGGAAAAACAAGGGTAACTGCCGCCCCGTGAGGAACCAGGTTTTTCACTTCGACCTTTCCGTGGTGGGCCAGCATGATCTGGTGGGCCAGGGCAAGTCCGAGGCCTTCGTTTTCATCCACATGATTTCCGCCTTCGACCAAAAACTCGAAGAGGTGTTCGAGCGCCTTGGCGCTGAACCCCGGACCGTCGTCGACCACAGAGATCCGGAGCTCACCGCCCATAGCAGCTGCGAGGTGAACGATCCCGCCAGCCCGGGCAAACCGGAGGGCATTCCGCACAATATTTCCCAGACAGGCGCCAATCAACTCGCGGTCGGCAATCAACTCCTGCCTTTCGGGGAGATCGGTTATTACCGTTATCCCTTTTTCCCGGAAATTATCGCTGAATTGCTCCAGCACGCCGGCGACCATTTCACCGAGGCGAAACCGTTCAAGCGCCAGCTTTTTCTTATTGAGCCGGAGCGAGGTAATCAGCAGGGCATTGAGCGAAAAACGTTCCAGGCGCATCACCGACTCTTCCAGCAAATCGACAAACTCGACAATCGGATTGGAATCTTTGCTGGCTTTGAGAATCTCGGTAAACCCCTTGATCCCGTTCAGCGGGGTACGGATCTGGTGACTGATCAAACGGAGAAATTCTGATTTGGCATCATCCAGCTCTACCAGACGGTTGTTGAGCTCGATCATCTTCTCATACGCTTCGCGCAATTCAACGGTTCGTTCCCTGATCTTTTGCTCCAGCATTTCGTTCATGCCGGCCAGCTGGTCGCGGCTGTGCTTCAGTTCGAGGTGCGTTGTAACGCGGGCGAGCAGTTCGCGCTGGTCGTAGGGTTTGAGCAGATAATCCTTTCCGCCGCACTCAAACCCCTTCACGATACTTTCCTTATCGGTTTTGGCTGTTAAAAAGATGATGGGAAGGTCGCGGTACTTCTCCTGCTGCAACACCCGCCGGCAAACCTCGAAGCCATCCATTTCGGGCATCATGACATCCAGCAGGATCAGGTCGAAGTTTTCCTCTGCGAGCCACTGCAGGGCGTCAGGTCCGTTCAGGGCAAACTCCACCTCAAAGCCGTTGTTTTCAAGGATCCCGGCCAGCACCTGCACATTGTTCATGTTGTCGTCAACAACCAGGATTTTGCTTGTGCGTTCAGCCATCGTTGTTATTTGGTTAAGCTTTTAAATTCATCCAAAATCTCGGCAAACAACCGGATACTCCGTACAATTGCCTCCACATTGAAGCTCCGGCGGCTGTTCAGGATATCGTTTCCGTAGTCAGACAAATAGGGCATGTCATATTTTTCTCCAATATCAACCATCAACTTGCCAAACTGTTCGACTTTTCTCACAGGTTGCCGCTCTTTGATTTCGTTCCACAATGGCAGCACTTCCTGTTCGAGTACCGGTAAAATGCGGGCTGCCTCTGCGTGGGTGATAACCGGGATTTCAAATTTTCGGGGGAGATGAGCAACCACTTTACCCTCCTGAAGCTGGTATTTCAAAAATTTCTTCAGCTCATTAATGATCGTCGGAATTTGCAGCGGTTTGAGCAGGAAGCCGTCAAAATGCTCTCCTTTGAGCTCTGCCAGCGTATCTTGCAAAACAGAGGCGGAGGCCACCACCACCGGAATTTTGCTCCACATTTCGTTCCGGCGGATCTGCCCGACCAGTTCAATCCCGTCCATTACCGGCATACGCAGATCGGTGATGACCAAATCGGGAATCTCTTTCTGAAGCGCCAGCAAAGCCTCCTGTCCGTTGGTGGCCGAAACAACCCTCAACCCTACATGTTCGAGGATTTTGCCCAAAAATTTCAGATTGTCGGGAACATCGTCGGCAATCAGGACCAGCGAGGCTTCGAACCGGATATTTTCCCACGAAGGGGCGGCGGTGCTTTTTCCCCGCACATACTGTCGGTTAGAGGCAGAAAGGCCGGCAAAGAAAACGGTAAAAGTGCTGCCTTCGCCCGGCTTGCTTTGAACGGAAACAGAGCCATTCATCAGCTTCACAAGTTTGTGGGTGATGGCCAGTCCCAGGCCGGTACCGCTGTGCCGGCGACGGTCGTGTCCCTCTTCCTGGGTGAAGGAGTCGAAAATCACCCGCTGGAAATTTTCCGTGATTCCGATTCCACTGTCGGAGACCTCAATTTTCAGATCGACCGGATATTCGCCCTGCCGCGATTTGCCGGAGCCGCTATTTTCAACAGCAATCCTGATCTCTACAAAACCCCGGTCGGTATATTTTACGGCATTGCTCACCAGGTTGATAAGCACCTGACGCAGGCGCGATTCGTCGATGCAGATATTCCGCGGCAATTTTTTATCGACCTGCACCCTGAGCTCCAGCCCTTTTTCAGCAATTTTGAGAGAAAATACCTGCCGGATTTCATCGAGCAGATGCCTGATGTTAAAATATTCGTTGCTGATGGTCAGCATGCCGGCTTCCACTTTCGAGAGGTCGAGAATGTCGTTGATCAGGTTAAGCAGGTTTTTCCCGCTGATTTTAAGGGAATCGAGATAGTCCTGGGTTTGCGGATCGGTGGCGCTGATCGACAGCAGGTCGGCAAAACCGAGGATCGCATTCATGGGGGTGCGGATTTCGTGGCTCATGTTGGCCAGAAACTCGCTCTTGGCGCGGGTGGCCTGATCGGCTTTTTCTTTGGCAATCAGCAGCTCCTCTTCCAGCATTTTGCGGGAGGTAATATCCTGGGCTACCTGCACAAAGTTGACGATCTCATCCTGTTCGTTAAAAATGGGGGAAATGACCGACGACACCCAGTAGTAGCGCCCGTTTTTATGCCGGTTTTTCAACTCTCCCTTCCAGCTTTTCCCTGCTCTGATGGTTTCCCACAATTCACGATAGAGGAGATCGGAGGTGTCGGGGCTTTTCAGCAGGCTGAGTCTTTTACGCAACACCTCCGCTTTTTCATATCCCGTAAATTCCGTAAAAGTCCGGTTGACATATTCGGCTTCACCGTTCACGTTGGTGATGGCCACTGCGGCATTGCTTTGTTCAACGGCCTGCGAAAGTTTCAATATTTCGGCGTGCGACTCCTTCAGTTGCCGCAGCGCTTTTTCGGCCCGCAGCCGCTGTTCGTTGGCATCCTGCATCAGGTTGATTGCTGCCTTGCGCGAATTTATCAGGTCGTGGGTGCGCGACTCAACCAGCCGTTCCAGCTCCTCCTGTGATTTGACAACCTTGGCTTCGGCTGCTTTGCGTTCGGTAATGTCGAAAATAATGCCGAATGAGCGCAGCGGCTTACCGGTATTGTCATAATCGGTGGTACAAACCTCCTGTACGATCTTTACGCTGTGGTCGGGCAAAAGAATGCGGAATTCTATATCATAACGGGTTTGGTGCCGGATAGAACTGTTAAAAGCCATCATTACCTGTTCCCGGTCTTCGGGATGAATTTTTTCAGCAAAAAAATCCATGGAAAGCTTTTCGTTACCGGGTTCTAAGCCCAAAATCCGGTAGACCTCCTCGGACCAGTAGAGGTCGCCGGCGACCAGGTCCCACTCCCAGTGTCCCAGCTGGGCAATTTTCTGTGCCTCTTTAAACAGCGCCTCGCTCTTCAGCAATTTGTCGCGCATTTTGGTCCGGAGGGAAATATCGCGAAAGGCGGCAATCTGAATATTTTCTCCCCTGAATTGAGAGCTTCTCCCCTGCACTTCAGCCGGAAATTGAGAGCCATCCTTCCGCACGGCAACGATTTCACAAGGTTTGTCCGGCTGCTCGTGGAGATTGCGCTTCAACAGGTCGCGACAATCGGGATGGACCCCGTCGAAATAAGAAAACTCCCCCAGGTCGCCGGGCGAAAAGCCAAACATCTTCTCGGCCATCTTATTCATATAGACCACCTTTTCGTCTTGCATGATAAAAATGGTTTCGAAGGTGGCATCCGACAGCAGCTGGTAATGTTCTTCACCTTCTTTCAGCAGCTTCATGTTGCGGAGAATTTTCTGCTGATCATTCAGCAACACTCCGAGCAGCATGGTTGCCAGCGGGAATACCAGCAGCATGGCCGGCATAATCAGGAGGTAAATTTCACGGATATGTTTTCCGGGGAGGGATAAAAAAAGGAGTGCAACAAGCAGATGAACACCAATCCCCAGGAGGTAAAACTGCAGCGGACGGTTAAACTGATTTGATTTTAGTCGCAGGCGGCCGTAAAAACAGCCCGCCGCCCCGGCCGACAAAATGACCAGCACGCCGGTCAGGGCTCCCTCGCCTCCGAGAAAAAGGCGGTAAGCGACAGCTATTGCCACGGAAACCGACGCCGAAACAATCCCGCCGAAAACACCGGCCATGGGTAAAATCACCGAGCGGGCATCAAAAATCACCCCGGGCGCCAACTCAAAAGGGTTCAGCATGCCCACAACCGACACCACGCCAAAGAGTAAGCCCACCATTATTTTTCCATCCGTCGTGGTTTCGTCGCGCCAACGGATAAGAAAGGTGTAAGTCAAACTCAGGGCAACCAGTAACGAAAGGTTGAATATCAATTCTATTATCAACATACCACTTCTTATTTAAAACCGACCGAATCCTCATTCCACACCGGGGGATATTTTTCAATCATCCCCAGCTGTTTACAGAGCCGGTTAACCTCTTCCTTCATTTCGATGATGCGCAGTTCGCGGTCCACCATCGAGCGGTTGAACATCTCCAGTTCGCTGGTGTAAGCTTTCAGGCGCGCTTCAGCCTCCCGCTTTTCGGTAATATCCTCTTTCACGGCCACAAAGTGGGTAATTTTATTGCTGCCGGTAAAAATCGGCGAAACCGAACAGGCTTCCCACAACAGCTCTCCGTTTTTCTTGCGGTTCTCAAACTCGCCGATCCAGACTTTTCCGGACAAAATGGTTTGCCACATATTTCTGTAAACCGCTTCGGCCGTATTCCCCGACTTGAGCAACCGGGGATTTTTCCCCAGCACCTCTTCGGCCGTGTAACCTGTTGTGCGCGAAAAGTGTGGGTTTACGTATTCGATATTCCCCTCCACATCGGTAATTACCACGGTTACCGGACTGTATTTGATCGCCTGCAAAAACTTGAACAACTCCCGGTTGGTATTTTCCAGATCCAGCGTTCTTGCTTTAACCAATTCTTCCAGGTTTTCCTGGTAAGCCCGTATCTTTTCCTCGGTCTCTTTTCGCTGGGTGATATCTTCCATAATCGAGAGGTGGCTTTCCCGTCCATCGGGATGAACCTGTTTTACCGAAGTTTCCATCACCCACACGATGGAACCGTCGCGGTGTTTCATCCTGATTTCGTAGTTTCGCACCACTCCGTTATTGAGTCGTTTCAGAAAATCGGTCCGCTCATCGGGATTAAAATAGTAATCCATCGCCCGGGTTCCTATCAGCTGCTCTTTGGTTTCGAGGCCAAAAATCAAAAGCGCGGCATTATTGGTATCTTCAATCTCCCCGCGGTTATTGACCAGTGTAATTCCCACCGGGGCGTTTTCAATCAGCCGGCGGTACTTTTCTTCCGATTTTTTCAGCTCCTGTTCGGCAATTTTACGTTCGGTAAGGTCAATCATGGTAACCAGGATGCGTTTTTCAGGTTCGGCAACCAGCAGCGCGGTATGCAACAAGAAGGTTTTATCGGCGAAAGTGCCTTCCTGCTCAATGGTGAGGCTGATCTCCGTACTATTTCTCTTATCCTCATTCCGGATGGTGTCGAAGAGAAATTCTTTCAGCACACAATCATCGCATTCGGGAGCATTCCCGCAGTGGCTTTTTCCGGGAGTTCCCACACAATTGACGGCGTTTCCGATTTTTTTGTCCAGCACCTGCGCGCGGGTTTTCCCGCTAAAACGGAGGGCCGTCTGGTTAATCTTCACCACATTCCGCTCTTCATTGACCAGCATCATCAATACCGGCGCTTCCTGAAAAATGGCATTCAACTCCTGCCGGCTTCTGAAAAGCTCCATTTCGATATGTCTTTTCTCTGTTACGTCGACCGCCATGCTGGTGATGATGGGCTGGCCGTTGTCGAGCACGCCAACCTCGGTCGAGCTGAAGTTCCAGATCCGGGGACTCCCACTCCGGGTCGACACGATCCACTCGCCTTCAAAAAAAGTAGGCTGGATATCTAACGGACGACTGAGAAGCGGCATCACATGCTCGACCGGTTCGGGGTGTGCCAGGGTGTGCCACTGTTTCAGGGTCGGCACATCTTCGGAAGTGTACCCCGTAATTTTGGTAAAGACATCGGAAAGCTGCAAAACCTTGCCTTCGGTGTGGATCATAATCGGGAAAGGGGCCAGCATAACCACGTTGCGGAACCGCTCTTCGCGGTCGCGGATCGCTTTTTCGGCCGCCTTGCGTTCACTGATCTCGCGGGCAGTTCCCTGCAGTCCGGTAATATTTCCGGCTGCATCAAAAAGCGGTTTGCCCACCACCTCCACCGGAATCTGCTCCCCTTGCCGGTTGACCAAATTGGTTTCGATATTATAAGAGGGATACTGGTAGGGATATTTGATTGTCCGCAGGACCGTGCGGGCAGTTTTCCGAAATGCATCCAGTTCCATCAACTTCCGGGCAGAAGTGCCGGTGTACTCCTCGGGCCGGTAGCCGGTAATCCCGAAGAACGACGGGCTGAGATAGGTGAACCGCAACGCAATATCGGTTTTCCAGATGCAGTCGATGGAATTTTCGGCCAGCAACCGAAACATGGTTTCGCTTTCGAGGAGCGCCTTTTCAGCCTTGCGTTTGTCGGCAAGTGCGGTAAATTTTTCGAGGGCGCTGTTTATAGCCGGCGCCAACCGGTAAAGATTCTCTTTCAGAATATAATCATCGGCGCCCGCCTGAAGACACTTCACCGCCGTCTCCTCATCAACCGAGCCGGTAACAATAATGAACGGAATGTTGATTCCTCTTTTTTTGAACAGTTCCAGGGCATCGAGACCGGTAACGCCGGGCAGCTGAAAATCAGAAAGCACCAGATCGGGCTGAAAGGCTGAAAGTTCGGCTTCAAAATCGGCAATATTGGTTACGTGACAAAAGGTAAACACAAACCGGTTCCGGGCCAGTTCGCGCCTGACCAGTTCGGCATCGGTGTGGACATCTTCCAGGAGGAGGATTTTTAAAGGTTTTGTATGCTCATTTTCCATGTCGTCCGTTTTTTTATCCTGCAATCTGGTTTTGTTTGCTCCAGTAGTGCTCCATTTCGGTCACCGATTTCATAAAAGAGTGGTAGTCGGCCGACTTAACCACATAACTGTTGACGCCGATGTCGTAGCAGTCGGAAAGATCCTGCCATTCGCAGGAGGAAGAGAACACCACCACCGGAATGCGCCGGGTTTTTTCGTACTGTTTGATTTCCCGCAGCACCTCCACTCCTCCCACCCGGGGCAGCTTCAGATCGAGGATAATCAGACGGGGAGAGGTGTGGCAGTTGGCAAACTTCCCCCTCGAAAAGACAAAATCGAGCGCTTCGGCTCCATCTCTCAGCCAAAGCAGGCGGAGGTCCTCTTTCTGCTTTTTCAGCGCCCGCAGCATCAGCTCTGCGTCGAGCAGATTATCTTCCACCATCACAATGTCGGGATGAATTAAATCTTCCATAAAAAGGCCTGTTGTCGGGTCGGCGCCAGAAAACAAACGCAACAGCCTGCTGCAAAAGACTTTGCCTGGCCGTTCATCTCCTGAAATACCCCCTGTTTTTAATTTTCAAATTCATCTGCTGCACCGTTTGAATCCACATCTCCAGCTGATGGTCAAAAAAATGACCATCGGGGAGTGCAGATAAATCAACATAAAGCAGTAACGTCCAGAAGCTAAATTTATGAATTAACCTGTTTTAAAAGCTATTTTCGTCTTTTAAAATTGTTTTATGACGGAGAAAAGTGGTCAAAAGCTGTTTTTGCTGTCCGCTGAGGGCCCAAAAAACCTAAAACGGGCTTGCCCCACGGATCACAGGCCGTGCGGATCAGGCAGTGTGATGGTAAAAACCGACCCTTCGCCAACTTTGCTGTCGGGAATAATCTTTCCGTTGTGTTTGTCGATTATTTTCCGGACTATCGCCAGTCCGATCCCGGTGCCTTCAAACTGGGAGTGGTCGTGTAGCCGCTGAAAAACTTCAAAAATTTTGGGAGCATACTGCATCTCGAACCCCACCCCGTTGTCTTTTACATAGATTTCCGTCTCCTGGCTGTTTTGGCGTCCGCCCACTTCGATGACGGCCAGCTCCTGCTCTCCGGTAAACTTGACAGCGTTTCCCAGTAAGTTGGTAAAAACCTGCTTCAACAGCGAACGGTCGGCATAAATTTCGGGAAGCTGGCCGATCTTCCATTCGATGCGGCGGTTTCCAGCAGCTCTTTTCAGCTCGTCAACCACTTCCGCCACCAGCAGGCCGGCATCGAAGCGGTAACGGTTGGGCTGTCGCTGCCCCAATCGTGAAAAGGCAAGCAAATCGTCGATCAGCTGTTGCATGGCAGAGGCGCTTTTGATGATGACACCCAGCAGCCGGTTGCCTTCCTGGTCGAGCACTTTGTCGTAATCTTCGAGCAGGATGCGCGAAAAGCCGTCAATAGCGCGGATCGGTGCACGCAGGTCGTGCGATACGGAATAGGAAAACGACTCCAGCTCCTTGTTCAGGATGCTGAGGTTGCGGTTGGCATTTTCCAGGTCGATGCGGGCCTCGTTTACATCTTCCAGCAGGTAGGTAAGCGCCCGCTGCGAATCTTCGAGCTTTTTGGTTTTTTCATTCAGCTCGCGGACCCGCTGGGCAACCTCCTTTTCCAGCGTCTTGGAATACTCTTTCAGCTGTTCACGGGCGGCCATCCGCTCGGTAATATCGCGACAGGTAAACAAAATCCGGCTGTCGTCTATCTCAACCGCCTTGACGTTGACCAGCAATTTTTTCAGATGACCGCCGGGGGGAAGAAAATCGATCTCCCGGTTTCTGATCTCCCGCTTTTCCAGCACCTCCTGGTACTCGGCCGGCTGTTTTTTAAAAAGCTGGCAAACGGTGTGGATCGCCGCGGCCTCTTCCGGCTGAAGATCAAAAAAGGCATTAAAATTCAAACTTTTGTAGGTAAAGTGTCCCTGCCCGTCGGTCATAAAAACCGAATCGGGGATATTGGAAAGCAGCGAATTGAGAAATTCCTCGTTTTGCCTGGCTGATCTTTCGGCATTTAAAAGCTTCAGCAGTGAATTCACCCGCGACAACAGCTCTTCCCGGGTAAAAGGTTTAAAAAGAAATCCTTCGGCGCCCGCCTGGTAGCCGCTGGCTTTATCTTCGGAAGTGAACTGCATGCCCGTCATCAAGAGCACATAAACGCCGGCAGAATGCGGATCGGCTTTAATCGTCCTGCAAACGTCGATTCCGTTGATATCCGGCAGGTTGATGTCCAGAATAACCAGATCGGGCTTTTCTTCCGCCACCTGGCGAAGACACTCGGCGCCGCTCTCCGCCTGCAACAAAACGTACCCGGTTGCCCCCAAAATGGTAACCATCAACGACAACATTTCCGGGCTGTCGTCTACAATAAGAATTTTGGGAAGAAAATTCATTGTTTCTCTTTTAAGGATTGTAACTCTTTTTTCAGTTCGTTAATTCTCAATTCCCGGCCTACAAACAGTTCGTTAAAGCGCTCCAGCTCTTCATTCTTCCGGATCAGCTCCTCGTTTTTCTGTTTCAGCTCGTGGGCCCGCTCCTCAACCAGCACTTCCAGTCTGTCGCGGTGCTGAAGCAGTTCATTCTCCAGCTGCTTTTCCTTGGTGATATCGAAAACAAAAGCCGTGAGCCCGATAATTTCCCCGGCGGGAGTTACAATCGGATTCCAAAAAAATTCATGGTAATCGCCCGTTTGGCGCTGCTCCCGGGTTTCAGAAAACGATTCGCCGGCCAGGGCCCGTTGCATACTTTTCGAAATTCTCTCCCGGAAACCGGGATCGGGTATTATATCCAGGATATTCCTGCCGGGAACAATTTCCACCCCGTAAAGCTGCTGCACCTGCTCCCGGTGGGTTGAATTGAACAGGAGGTAGTTGAAGTGGCTGTCGAGGGCAAAAATTACAATTTCCTGCTGGCTTTCGATCAGCGAGGCGAGCAGCACCTGCTTTGCTTTCAGCTCTTTTTCCGACTGCTGCAACTCTTGGTGGGCACGGTGAATTTTCAGGAGTTGTGCCCTGACCAAAAAATAGATCAGCGCGGCGGTCAGCAACACATAAAACCATCCCTTCCAGGTTTGGTAGAGCTGCAGGTCGGAGGAGCTTTGCGAATAGGAGGAAACAGCCTGGTCGGAAAAGAGTATCCACAAAGCCCCGGCCAGCGCATAGATCACAGCGATGCGCAACGACTTTGCTCCGATGGACTGAAAATACCTCATTGTGAGCAGGATTATTCAACTCTGTTTTTCAAATACCGAAAGTTAGCAAAAAATGTTAATCAGCAATGACGCAGGACTACCAACCCGCACGACTGTCGGGCCTCTCCGGACCGGCGATCTGCTCTTCCAGTTGCCTGATTTTATCTCTCAGTTCCTTAATCCGGAATTCGCGGCCCACAAAAAGGTTATTCATCTTCTCCAGCTCGCGGTTTTTCTCTTCCAGCTCGGCGGTGCGTTCGTTCACCAGTTTTTCGAGGTTGGAGCGGTAAAGTTCCAGCTCCCTGTCGGCTTTTTTTCGTTCGGTAATATCGAACATCACCCCGATGATGCCGGCCAGCTGCCCGGCGCTGTTCCGAAAGGTAGCCTTGTGGAAAATTACATCCCGGATTACGCCGGTGCGGGCATTCTGGACAAAAAACTCAAACTGCTGTTTTCCGGGATTGGCAAGCAGTTCACGGTCTTTTTCCTGAAAAACCCGGACAAATTCAGGCGGCCCAACCGCACCGGAGGTGTTGCCGGCGACCTCTTCCGTGGTCCGGCCGGTAATTTCAAGAAAGGCTTGGTTACACCCCAGGTAGGTGCCCGCTGCATCTTTATAATAAACCGGGTTGGGCATGGTATTGATCAGGGTCTCCAGAAACTGCTTCTGCTCCTTCAGGTCTTTGGTCCGGCTCCGCACCTGCACCCTGACCAGTAAAACAAATCCCAGCAGCACTGCGATCAATCCTCCTGCTCCGGCCAGGAAGAGGCTGTTCCGCTTCCAGAAATCGGCTTTTTCATATACGCCAAACCACTTTTCATAAAGTTTGTCGTAGGTGCCATTCCCTTTGATCCGGAAGAGTCCCAGGTTGATCAGCGCCAGCAACTCTTCGTTATTTTTGCTGACGGCAATGGCATATTTCTGGGGTTCGATTCCCGAGGATTTCAGTACGACATTTGAGATTCCGTGTTTTTTAATCAGGTAGGTCCCCTGAAAATTTCCAAGCAGCGCCGCATCATACCGGCCGTTGCTGAGCATCCGGAGCGCTTCCAGCTGATCGGCCACCGGGATAATTTTGTCCGTCAGTCTGGTTTCCTGCAGGTAATCATACATCCGGTCGCCCAGCTGAACGATAATCGCTTTGCCCTGCAGGTCTTCCAGGGTTTCCAGCGGACTGTTTTCGCGTGTGAAGACCCCATGCGTGACAATGCTGTGGGGAACGGAAAAATCCATCTTCTGCGACCGGTCGTCGGAATACATCACGCCGAGCAACGCGTCAATTTCTCCGGACTCGAGCTCCTCCCGCACCTGGGCCCAAAGTCCCAGTTCCAGTTTGTAAGAGAGATCCAGTTCGGCTGCTATCGCTTTAAAAAGATCCACATTAAACCCGTCGGGTTTTCCTTTTTCGTTAATGAACTCAAACGGCGGATAGTAGCGGTCGCCTCTTACGAGGTAAGTTTTAACAGCCCCGGGCAATTGACTTTTTCCCCATACAGAGCCGGTGCAGCAGCAAAAGCACCAGCAAGCAAGGACCAAGCCGGGAAGAAGACTCCTTTTAATTTTCATTCGTTTTCAGGTTTAATCTGTTTTCCAGGTCGGTAATCTTTAGTTTCAGCTCTTTAATCCGGAACTCGCGGCCCACAAAAAGGGTATTCATCCGCTCGAGCAGCTCATTTTTCTCTTCCAGCTCGGTGGTGCGCTCTTTAACCAGCAGCTGCAGCTTTTCACGATGCCGGAGCAACTCAGCTTCCACCATCTTGCGGTCGGTCACATCCTGAAACGATCCCCGTACCTTGACGACTTTTCCGCCGTCAAACACCGGCCGGCCAATGGTTCGCACCCATTTCCGGTTGCCAGCCGCGGTGATCATTTCCAACTCCAGGTCGTAAATTTTTCCGGAATGAATAGCCTCCTCAATGGCTTTTTCGATGAGCTGGCGTGACGCTTCCGTATAATAACCCAAGCCGATTGCCACATTGGTCGTGTCTCTGGGATCCAGGTCGTGAATCCGGGCCACTTCGGGAGTCCAGGACCCTTCGCCGGTGACCGCATCAAATTCCCAGCCGCCCACCTTGGCAATTTCACCGGTCTCTTCCAGAATTTCGTAGGCTTCCCGGAGCTTCTCCCCGGTCTTTTTGCGTTCGGTCACATCCACAACCATCACATGGCGGGCCCGGCGCTCCCCGAACCTCACCGGTTGGGAAAAGATCTCGACCATAATTTCCTGGCCGTTCTTTTTCAGATGGCGCCACTCTCCCGAGGGGCTGTATCCCTGCCGGGTCCGCACCACCTCTTCGAGCAGCAGCGGCACCTCCCCTGCCGGCCGGATCTCCCTGAGGGTCATCTGCAAAAACTCCTCTCGCGAATAACCGTAGTGATTCACCGCGGCATCGTTTACTTCCAGAAAAGCAAGCGTTTCCAGGTCGTAAATCCACATTGGCTGCGGATGGTTGGCAAACATCAGACGGTATTTGGTTTCGCTGACCGCCAGCTCGGCATTGGTTTGTGCAAGTTCCTCGTTCATCTGCCGCAACTCTTCGTTCATCTGCGCCAGCTCTTCGTTCTGCGCGTTCAGCTCTTCGTACTGGGAGGCGATCTCCTCGTTCTTCTCCTGAAGTTCCTGTTCGAACTGCCGGCGGCGGGTCAGGTCAAAAAGGATCCCCGAAATCCGGAGTTCACCCTCCTGATCCGCCGCCTCAGATACGCCGGCCAGCCAAAACCACCGGACCGAAGCCCCGGGCGGCAGCAGGCGAAATTCAATTTTCCAGCCAGGCTGACTGGCCAGATCATCTCTGGTTAATAGAGCCAGTTTCTCCCGGTCGTCGGGATGAATAAATTTGGCCAGGGCAGCCGGATTATTTTTGGCTTCCTCCGGATCAAAACCGGTCAGCTGACTGAAATTGGGGCTTAACTGCAAAACCGACAACCGGCCTTTGCAAAATTGTGCCTCCCAGGAAACTACCGGAAGATGACTATAAATCACCCTCAATCCATTCTCCACCTCCGCGACCCGCTTCTTCAGGGCTGCTTCCTGCTGCAAACCGGCCTGAACAAGCTCCCCGGCAAGCGCTGTCAAATCCTCCCGGATGGTTGGGGACACCTGTTCGTCGAGCAAACGGACAACCGCAAGTAATTTCTCTTTCAATTGTTCTGTTCGTCTTTTTTCCATGACGATAGTTTTTGATCGATTGGTGAGTTAATTTCAATAAATCTATCCGCAAATACTTCCCCCGGGAAGAAACTGACGGTTGCAAAAAAAATATCCGGTCGTCCGGAAAAAATCTGCGATTTGCAATTTTCTGAGGGAGAAACCGACCAGCCAACCTCAGCCGGAGCACCGTTACCAGCCAGCTAACCATAACATTTTCCCAATCCGGGCACTACAATCATCTTCACACCGATTTCTCCGCGTCTCATCAAAATTTGCAGTTGGGTAAATTTAAGTAAAAAAGATTCTCAAAAGCCCATTGAGGCAATAGTTTCTGGAATATTTCAGGCTGCCCGGCTAACAAAATTCAGCCTTTTCAAAAAGCGAGCGCATCCTTTCGGTTCTATATTTATTGTCGAGTCGGCCCGCCAGCCGCCGGGAAAGATTTTTTCAGAAATTATCATCCGGAAAGTTATCTTTACAACAGCTAAAAAAACTAACACCATGAAACCTCAATACAACCTGACGGGGTCCCGGTTTTCCGCAGCAGACGGCCGGCCATTTGATCCAACAAAAAAACTGCACCATCTCCGGCAGAAACCGATCGCCGGGCTGCTGCTTTTGCTGGCTTTGATCCTGGGAAACCTGTCGGCTTGGGGGCAACGCACTTTTACCCTGAGCGATCTCTATTCCGATTTCAGAAACGCCAGGCGGGTTGAAGGGCTGACCGGAAAATCAGCCGAAATTGTCGGCTCGCCCTTCGAAAGCGAAGAATTTGTCCTGGGGGAGATTGTCACCACGTCAAACAGTAAATATGTCGACATTCCGTTGCGGCTGAATATTTACAACGATGCGATCGAATTCAAAAATTCCGACGGAACAGCCCTGAGT
Source organism: Prolixibacteraceae bacterium (assembly GCA_029975525.1). Lineage (GTDB taxonomy): Bacteria > Bacteroidota > Bacteroidia > Bacteroidales > Prolixibacteraceae > UBA1413. The sequence goes on from JARKOX010000254.1 coordinate 15,758, forward strand.
ATTGCGGCTCCTGAAACGATCGGCTATGTGATGATGGGCGACCGGAAATTTGTGTACGACCCCTACCTGGCTGCCGGAAAAATCCTGCGCGGTTTTTTTGAGGTTCTCGAAGAAGGAAAGGCGACTCTGCTGCTCCGGCGCAACATCGTCCTGCGCGATGCGGTTCCGCCCCAGGCGTATGCCGAAGCCAAACCGGCCTCGCTGCAACGGCTGGCCGACGACTATTACGTGCGGCTGCGAAGCGACGAGGCCAAAAAAGTGACCAACCGGAAAGATATCGTCGAAATTCTGCAGGACCACGCCGCCGAACTGGAGGCTTTTCTCAAAAAGAACAAAACCAAGTTCAACAAACCCGGCGAGCTGACCGAACTGGTTAAATACTACAACTCGCTGCAATAACTTCCTGCAAGGCGGTTTTTATCCGTGGGTGTGCAGGCCGCACTCTTTTCCGGAGTTTTGCTCCCACCACCAGCGGCCGGCGCGGAAATCTTCGCCCGGACGGATGGCGCGGGTGCAGGGTTCGCAGCCAATGCTCACAAAACCGCGGTCGTGCAGGGCGTTGTACGGAACGTGGTGCTCCCGGATGTAGGCAATCACCTCTTCCAGGCTCCAGTCGAACAGCGGGTTGTATTTAATAAGCTGGTAGCCTTCGTCCCACACAAACGGTTCGAGGGTGCCGCGACCGGTCGACTGCGAAGCCCGCAGCCCGGTGATCCAGCATTTTTCACCCTTCAGCAACCGCTGAAGCGGCTCTACCTTGCGGATGTGGCAGCACTCTTTCCGGTTTTCAACCGATTCGTAAAAACTGAGCGGTCCTTTTTCGTTGAGGAGCTTTTCAACGGCAGCAGTATCCGGGAAATAGCTCTCAATGGGTTTCCCGTATTTTTCGCGGGTCCGCTGAAAAACTTTGTAGGTCTCTTCAAACAGGCGTCCGGTGTCGAGCGTGGCTACCCGCACGGGGATTTCATTCCGGAAAATCAGATCGGTAATCACCTGGTCTTCGTAACCAAAACTGGTGGTAAACACCAACTTTCCGGCAAAATGGCCGGCAACCAGGGCCAGCATCTCTTCCAGACTTTTCTGCCGTGCGTCGGCATTCCATTTTTTTATGAGTTCAGTTGGCTGCATATCGCTTCATCTATCTTAAAACACCAAAATTAAACTTTTACCGGCAAGCGGCGCACTTTATTCCACCCACAACACCAGCCCTTTTAAATATTCCCCTTCTGGATGATAAATATTGACCGGGTGGTCGGCGGGCTGGGTAAGCTGGTGCAGGATACGCACCGATCGTCCGGCAATGGCTGCTCCGGAAAACACCGCTTCGCGGAATTTCTCCTTCGAAACCACTTGCGAACAGGAGAAGGTGAAGAGCAGCCCACCCGGCCGGATCTGCTCAAACGCCCTTGCATTGAGCCGTTTGTAGGCCTGCAGCGCCTGTCCAAGGGTGTCGCGGTGTTTCGAAAAAGCGGGCGGATCGAGGATAATCAGGTCGTATTGATCTTTGATATTTTTCAGAAAGTCGGCTGCATCGGCAACAAAAGCCTGGTGGCGAGCCTCATCGGCAAAGTTGAGGGTTACATTTTCGTTGGTCAGGGCGATGGCGCGCGCCGAGGCGTCAACCGAATGCACCAGCCGGGCGCCGCCCCGCAGGGCAAAAAAGGAAAATCCGCCGGTGTAACAAAACATATTCAGCACGTCGCGGCCCGCTGCATATTGCTGTAACAACCGCCGGTTTTCGCGCTGGTCGATAAAAAAGCCGGTTTTCTGTCTCGCTTCCCAGTCGACTTTAAAACGCAGCCCATATTCCGACACCTCCGTCTGCCGGGCCTCCCCCAACAGGTAGCCGTCGTGCGGCGAGATATCGGCCTTAAACGGAAGCGTTTTTTCACTTTTGTCGTACACGGCCAGCAGCCTGTCGCCCAGAATCTCCTTCAGCGCGGCAGCCAGCTCCTGGCGGATACAGTACATTCCCAGCGAGTGCATCTGCATCACAGCCACTCCGTTGTAAAAATCGATGATCAGCCCCGGAAAACCATCTCCCTCGCCGTTTACCAGCCGGAAGACATTGGTTTCGGGATTATTGGCCAGCCCCAGCGAATGGCGCAGGTCCCAGGCTTTTTGCAACTGCACTTTCCAGAAAGCAAAATCAGGGACAACCGGCCTGAACGAAAAAAGCCGGACCATAATCGAGCCCACCTGGTAGTGCCCCAGTCCCAGAAAATCGCCGCGGTGAGAAATCACCTCCACCACATCGCCTTCGGCAAGCGGACCTTCGGCTCTTTTAACGGCGCCCGAAAACACCCAGGGATGAAACCGGAGCAGTGACTGCTCTTTACCCGATTTCAGGATTATTTTTGTGTACTGTTGTTCCATTGTTAATCATTTCGAACATGTTTCCGTAAATTTTCAGCGACACCCAGGCGTCGGTAGCGGCGTAAAGCATCTGCGCTTCCGTAAGCTGATCGGCTTCCCAGTTCGAAAGCTGCTGTGATTTGGAGATCCGGAAGCCCAACACAAGGGCGCTCATTTTCTTCAGGCTGAAATGCTGAAGTCCCAGCTCACGGGCATAATCCTGTAATTCGATGAAGCCGCCCGGCCGGAAATACTGCAGCTCCTGCAACGCCTTCAGGTCGTCGCGAATGGCAACGCCGGGTTTGAGTACCGCCGGATCGGAAAAAAAACGGCGCAGGTCGGCCGGCAGGCCGGTTTGCTGCACCCGAAACAAAAAAGCCATTTCGTCGGTAGCCAGCTGCAGCAACGCAACTTTGTGTACTTGTCCTTTTTTAAAAGAGGGTTTGGTTTCGGTGTCGAAGCCCACCACCGGAAACTGCCG
>JARKOX010000199.1 GCA_029975525.1 Prolixibacteraceae bacterium
CTATTCCGGGTCTCATATCATTGGTTTTAAAATTTCCTTTTAACGCAGTTCACCCACAATCTTCCGCCCGTGAAATTCGGTGGCGCCGGTCAGCTGCCTGATCTCCGCCAGGTTTTCGCTGGTTACCCGGCCGGCTACCAGAATAATGATCCGGTCGCCGGCTTCGGCAATCATTTCCCGAATTTTCGGGGCGCCATCGCGGGCTGTGGTTTTTCCGCCCGAGGTGAGGATACGGCTGATCCCGGAAATGGAGCGCAGCTGCCGCACTCCTTCGGCAGGGTCCTCCATCCGGTCGATGGCTTTATGAAAGGTTACCGGCAACGGACGGGCTGCTTCGGCCAGCCGCCGGGTATTTTCCACATCCACACGGTTGCCGGGGGTGAGCAACCCCAGCACAATCCCGGCTGCTCCCAACGTTTTGACACGGGCGATCTCCTCCTCCATTTGCGCCACCTCGGCGGGCGAATAGACAAAATCGCCCCCCCGCGGACGAACCATCGCCATCACCGGAATCGGCAACGACGCGCAGGTTTTTTGCAGCACAGCGGCTGCGGGAGTCAGGCCGTCCTGAGACAGGTCGGCACACAATTCGATGCGGGTGGCGCCTCTTTGCCAGGCCACCATCGCCTCTTCAAAGGTTTCCACACAAGCTTCCAGTTCCATATTTTCACTTTTCATCAAAACTAATCCCTTTTTTGCTCCCGTCTCCGGAAAAAAATCAGCTCCGCAACTTTTCGGAACTTGCCGGCCGGACAGAAAGTGATAAATTTACCATGAATATATTTCCGGTAAAGATTTTTGGACAACTGACAGCAAAAAAATGAGCGATTATAATTTACTGACCGTGCTGGGACCGACCGCATCGGGGAAAACTGCACTGGCCGCCCATCTGGCCGCGCGCCTCAACGGCGAAGTGATTTCGGCCGACTCGCGCCAGGTTTACCGCGGCATGGACATCGGCACCGGCAAAGACCTGGCCGATTATGTGGTAAACGGGCAGCCAATTCCCGCCCACCTGGTTGACATTGCCGATGCTGGCTACCAGTACAACGTTTTTGAATACCAGCGCGATTTCCTCAACGTTTTCAACGACCTCCGGCAGCGCGGAAAATTCCCGGTGCTGTGCGGCGGCAGCGGCCTCTACCTCGAAGCGGTGCTCAACAACTACAAACTGATCCAGGTGCCGCACAACGAGCCGCTGCGCGAAGCGTTGAAAGACAAAACCCTGGAGGAGCTGACGGACATCCTGAAAAGCTACAAATCCAACCTCCACAACATTACCGACATCGAGAATGAAAAACGGGCCATCCGCGCCATTGAAATCGAAAAATATTATGCCGAAAACCAGGAGGTGGATTTCCGGATGCCCGAAATCCGAAGCCTGAACATCGGGGTAAAATTCGACCGGCTTTCACGTCGGAAGCGGATCACCACCCGGTTGAAGCAGCGGCTCAGCGAGGGGATGGTCGAAGAGGTGAAGCGCCTGCTTGATTCGGGCCTGACCCCCGACGATCTCCTCTATTACGGACTGGAGTACAAATTTATCACCCTCCACCTGCTGGGCGAACTCACTTTCGACGAAATGTTTGAGAAGCTGAACACCGCCATCCACCAGTTTGCCAAACGACAAATGACCTGGTTCAGGCGGATGGAACGCCAGGGAACCCTCATCTACTGGCTCGACGGTTATCTGCCGCTCGAAGATAAAATTGAACGGGTGATGACCCTGCTCGAAAAACCCTTGTAAAAAAGGAATTTCAGAAAAAAACGGAGCAAAAAAACAGACGATTTTTGCCATCCGTTTTTCTGCCTGCGTTGAAAAATATTCTTTTATTTTGGAGGTGACTGAAATTCACAGATCCGCAAAATGATTCCGAACAACAGAGAGCCAGTCGCGCCGGTTGCCCTTCCGGCGCCATTTACCGAAAGGATGGAGAGGCAACTGGGGAGCCACGCCGGCGATTTCTTCGCGGCGCTGACCGGCGAACCACCGGTGGCCGTACGAATCAACCCGGCCAAATGGCGGGGCGAGATTTCTTTGGAAAAAGTTCCGTGGAGCAACACCGGTTATTATCTTCCCGGGCGACCGCAGTTTACCCTCGATCCGTGGCTGCACGCCGGCGCCTATTATGTGCAGGAACCCAGCTCGATGTTTCTGGAACAGGCCGTAAAAACGGTCAATCCGGAAGGGCCGCTGCTGGTGCTGGACCTCTGCGGGGCACCGGGCGGAAAAAGCACCCACCTGCTGTCGCTGCTTGCTCCCGAAGATCTGCTGGTGAGCAACGAGGTTATCCGCAGCCGGGCGGCAATTTTAGAAGAAAACATCCAAAAATGGGGATCGCCCAACGTCATCGTAACCAACAGCGACCCGCGCGATTTCAGCCGGCTGCCGGCCATTTTCGACCTGGTAGTTGTTGATGCCCCCTGCTCGGGCGAAGGACTTTTCCGGAAAGACCCGTCGGCCATTCGGGAGTGGTCGTCCGAAAATGCCAGCCTCTGCGCAGCCCGTCAGAAGCGGATTGTGGCCGATGTGTGGCAGTGCCTCAAACCCGGCGGCTTTCTGATTTACAGCACCTGCACCTTCAATCCCGGCGAAAATGAGGAGAACCTGGCCTGGCTGAAACAGCAAAAAGGGGCAGAACCGGTCGAAATCACGCTCCAGCCCGGGTGGAAGATCCAGCCGGTTCAAAACAGCGGCATGACCGGCTACCGTTTTCTCCCCCATCTGACCAAAGGCGAGGGCTTTTTTACCGGCGTTATTCAAAAACCTGCCGGAGCGACAACCTTCCGGTTTCCGAAAGGCGAGCCAAAAATTTTTCAGCCCGCCCTCAAACAGGTTTCTGCCGCGCTGCTTCCGTGGCTCAGCAGCCGCGAGGAGCTCCGTTTTTTCAGCAACAACAACGGCCATTTTGCCTTTCCGGCGCGGTGGGCCGCGATACTTCCGGTGGTTGAAAAAACGTTGAAAGTTATCCAGGCCGGCCTTCCGGCGGCTACCGGCAACCTGCCCAAGCCCGTTCCCCATCCGGCGCTGGCCCTCTCACCGGCGCTTCGGCCGGCGATTTTTCCCGAATACGAAATGACGCTGGAAGAGGCCGTTTCATTTCTGCGGAAAGAGACCCCGGCAGCGCCTCCTCCCGCTCCCGGCTGGAATGTGGCAACTTACCAAAAAATGCCTGCCGGATGGCTGAAAAATGTGGGCAACCGGGCCAACAATTATTTCCCCAAAGAGTGGCGAATCCGAATGGTTCCCGGCGAAATTCCGCCTCCCTGGCACCACTCCCGGGAAAACTTCAGCAATTGAAAATTAAATTCCTGTTTTAAAGTATTTTATAATCGGGAAAAAAATAGTTGTTTTGTCGTTCACAAAAAATTGCATTAACTCATTTCAAAACAGATTTCAATGGGAAAAGTATTAATTATCGGAGCTGGCGGAGTAGGAACAGTAGTGGCGCACAAAATGGCTGCTTTGCCCGAGGTTTTTACAGACATCATGCTGGCAAGCCGCACCAAATCGAAGTGTGATGCCATTGCCCGCAAAATTGGTGGCAACCGGATTAAAACCGCCCAGGTGGATGCCGACAATGTTCCCCAGCTGGTCGAACTGATCCGCACCTTCAAACCCGACCTGGTGGTAAACGTGGCGCTCCCCTACCAGGACCTGACCATCATGGATGCCTGTCTGGAGACAGAAACAAGCTACCTGGACACGGCCAACTACGAACCGAAAAACGAAGCAAAATTTGAATACAAATGGCAGTGGGCCTACCAAAACCGTTTCAAAGAGGCTGGCATCACTGCGATTCTGGGTTGCGGGTTCGACCCCGGCGTAACCAGTGTGTTTACGGCTTATGCCGCCAAGCACCACTTCGACGAAATCCATTACCTGGACATTGTCGACTGCAACGCCGGCGAACACGGAAAGGCTTTTGCCACCAACTTCAACCCTGAAATCAACATCCGCGAGGTTACCCAGCGGGGAAAATACTGGGAAGACGGGCAGTGGAAAGAGACGGCTCCGCACGAAATCCACAAACCGCTCAACTATCCCAACATCGGGCCGAAGGAGTCGTACCTGATCTACCACGAAGAGCTGGAGTCGCTGGTTAAGAACTTCCCCACCCTGAAACGGGCCCGTTTCTGGATGACGTTCGGACAGGAATACCTGACCCACCTGCGGGTGATCCAGAACATCGGAATGGCCGGTATTGAACCGATCATGTACGAAGGCCGCGAGATTGTGCCGATCCAGTTTTTGAAGGCTGTGCTGCCCAATCCCGGCGACCTGGGCGAAAACTACAAGGGCGAAACCTCCATCGGCTGCCGCATCCGCGGGAAAAAGGATGGTAAAGAGAAAACCTATTACATTTACAACAACTGCAGCCACGAAGTTGCTTACCAGGAAACCGGCACCCAGGCCGTGAGCTACACCACCGGCGTTCCGGCTATGATCGGCGCGATGATGTACCTGCAGGGATTGTGGAAAAAACCGGGCGTATTTAACGTCGAAGAATTTAATCCCGATCCCTTTATGGAAGCGCTGAACCAGTACGGCCTCCCTTGGCACGAACTGCACAACGTTGACCTGGAAATGGACTAAATTTTAATTCATCCGGATATTGCAGGCCGTAACCAACAGGTTGCGGCCTCTTTTTTTGGGGAGCGAAATGAAAAGCTACTGAAATGTTTATATTTGCCGTGACCTAATATGAAAAAACTGACACAATGGTGATTACTGTTACGCTGCTGCTCTTCTACTTTCTCACACCCATCCTGATTATCTATCTGACACACATTTCAAATACCATCAATAAAATCGGCGCCGTAGTCATGGCATACGGAATAGGCCTGCTCGGAGGGAATATTGGCTTGTTTCCCCGCCCCAGCGAGGCTTACAAAATGCTGGTTGCCGGAAAAACAGCCCTCCCGAAAAACGAACTGATGGAACATTTTCAGGCTGGCGCTGTCACTTCGGGCGACCTGCTGGTGAACCAGGTCTCCTCCACCCAGGACCTGATTATGACCATCGTCATTCCGCTGGCCATCCCGCTGCTGCTCTTTTCGCTCGACCTGAGAAGATGGCTGAAGCTGGCGCGCGAAGCGATGAAGTCGCTGGTACTGGGAGTGGTTTCGCTGCTGATTGTCATCTTTACCGGCTACTTCCTGCTGGGAGACCATATCCCCGAATCGTGGAAGGTGGCCGGAATGCTGGTGGGCGTTTACACGGGAGGTACTCCCAATATGGTAGCAATCAGCACCGCGCTGAATGTCTCGCCCAACCTTTTTGTACTGACCAACACCTACGACCTGGTGCTGGGCGCCCTCGCCCTGATTTTCCTGATTACCGTTGCCCAGCGGCTGTTCAACCTGTTTTTGCCTCATTTCAATGAAAGCCACACCCACATTAACCTGCGTCAGATGGTGGAAGAGAGCGAGGGAGTTGATAACTATCTCGGCATGCTGACCCGGCAGGGATTCCTGCAGCTGATGGCAGCCCTGGCCCTCTCTGCCGGCATCTTCGCCATCGCGGGCGGTCTGAGCCTGCTGGTATCGAAGAATGCACAGATGGCAACCGTTATCCTCACCATCACCACGCTGGGCATCCTCTTCTCCCTCAACAGACGGGTGAGCAGCATCAAAAAGACCTTCCAGCTGGGCATGTATTTCGTGATCGTATTTTCGCTGGTGGTTTCGTCGATGGCCGACCTGCGCAGCATGTTCCAGATCGATTTTCTCTACCTGTTTATTTTTGTATCCGTGGCCGTGTTTGGGTCCATCATCATTCACGTGGGACTTTCGTGGATTTTTAAAGTCGATACCGACACCACCATTATCACCATCACGGCGCTCACCTTTTCGCCGCCTTTTGTACCGGTTGTAGCGAGTTCGCTACGCAACAAGGAGGTCATCATTACCGGTCTCACCTCCGGAATCCTGGGATATGCCTTCGGCAATTATCTCGGTGTGGCCATTGCCTACCTGCTGAAAGGGCTATAAAATAATCCAGCCGGCTGACGTAAAAAGTTATTCGCAGCTGTTTTCAAAATAGCGGTAAACCTCGTCGTAAGATTTGGCGTCCATGATGTCGGCCCGCATTTGGGCGGCGCCCGGAAAGCTGTTGAGGTAGATTTTGTAAAACCGTTTCAGGATGCTGAAATTTTTGGCCCCTTTCCAGGTTTGTTCAAACAGGCGGGTATGAAAAAGCAGTTGCCGGATGCGTTCCGTCTTCAGAACATCCGTTTTTTCAGGATCAAAAAACCAGGGATTGTGGAAAATACCCCGTCCCACCATAATCCCGTCCACGCCGGTTGTTTCGGCCAGTTGATACCCCTGGTCCATCGACAGCACATCGCCGTTGCCATGAACCGGAATATCCACTCCCAGCTGGTTTCGCAGAGCTACCGCCCGGGCTATTTCCTCCCAGCTGGCCAGGCCTTCCGACTGCATCCGCTGGGTGCGGCCGTGGATGGTTATGGCAGCCGGTTTCATCGCCAGCAACTGCGGAATCCACTCTTCGGTTTCATGTTCCGAAATGCCGGTTCGGGTTTTGATGCTCACCGGCAGGTGGGTGGCCTCCTTCACGGCAGCAACAATTTCGGCAGCCCGGTCGGGCTGGGCGATCAGCGCGCTGCAGGCTCCCATTTTTACCACCTTTTTCACCGGACAGCCCATGTTGATATCCAGCCCATCGAAGGCATACGTGTCGGTAATCCAGCGCGCCACCCGGTGAAAAATCTCCGGATGGATTCCCCAGATCTGCGCAACCAGCCGGACACCCATCTGTTTCAGCAGAATTCGTTCCGATTCATTGACCACCAGCCGTTCGGCCACACGCTCCCGCCCCACCGGATGGTTCAACCCTTCAACCGAAGAGAACTCGGTGAGCAGAATCCCCAGGTTTCCGGGTGCGCTCATGCGCAACACCACTTCACGGAAAACGGTATCGGTAACATCCTCCATCGGAGCCAGGGAAAAAACAGGTTTTCCGGCCGACCGCCAAAAATTGTTGTCGTTTGCAGTCATCAGCATTGAATAATCTTTTCCAAACCACAAACATAGAAAAAGAGGGAAAAGTTGAAAAGGGAGCCACTTCCAAAAACAGGCAGGCCGTTTTTACCATTCCGGAGTGGAAGCAGCTTTTCAGCAACCAACAAAAAAGGAGCTTCGTTTTGAAACTCCTTCTCTCTGGCCAGCGACAGATTTTCACCTCCCGTTCAGCTTCTTATGGCGCCGTTTTCCTCTTTTTCGGCATTCAGCACATTGTTGACCGAGCCGTGCAGCAACAGGAGCCTTCTGGCGGTCACCTCGTCGTACCCCAGTTCGGCCATGATCATGCGGGTGCCCCGGTTGACCAGTTTTTGGTTGGTCAGCTGCATGTTCACCATTTTGTTTCCCTTCACCCTGCCGAGTTTGATCATCAACGAAGTGGTAATCATGTTCAGGATCAGCTTCTGCGAAGTGCCCGATTTCATGCGGGTGCTTCCGGTCAAAAATTCGGGGCCCACCACGGCTTCGATGGCAACATCAACGTTTTGCGCCAGCTCGCTGCCTTTGTTGTTGGTGATGCAAGCGGTGAGGATTCCCCGTTCCCGGGCCTGTTTTACCGCTCCGATCACATAGGGTGTTCGTCCCGAAGCGGCGATCCCCACAACGGTATCCAGCTTGTTGATCTGGTACTTTTCGAGGTCTTTCCAGCCCATCTCCTCGTCATCTTCGGCTGCTTCCACCGCTTTGCGGATAGCCCTGTCGCCGCCGGCAATCAGCCCGATCACCAAATCGTAGCCAACGCCAAAAGTGGGCGGAATTTCCGAAGCATCCAGAATTCCGAGCCGGCCACTGGTTCCGGCTCCCATGTAAAAGAGCCGCCCCCCTTTTTTCATCCGGCGCAAAACCTCTTCTACCAGTTTTTCAATCTGTGGAATAACTTCGTTAACAGCAGGCAATACTTTTTTATCTTCTTCGTGGATACCTAACAGGAGTTCCCGGACTGATTTTTTCTCCAGGTCATTGTACAGTGAATCCGCTTCGGTTGTACTTTCCATGGTCATGGCCGTATGTTGTTTCTTTAATTCTTGGTGTGATAGTTAGCCAGTCCTTCAATGGGTTCTTTCAGGATAGTGGTTTGATCGAACCCAAAAGCGGTAGCCGTTTCATTCAGTATCTGGCTGAAAAAAAACGCAACCGACCCGACAAAGCCGATCGGGAAGTTTTGATATCCGGGAAGTTTCGTCACATTTCGTTCGAAAAACTCGGAAAAGCTTTTGTTTACCAGCTCCTGGCAATAAGCGGTATGACTATTTTCAGAAAGGAAAGGAGTAAAGGCGGCCAAAAAATGGTTGGGTTTTTCGCCGCGGTAAACCCGGTTGAGCGCCTCTTCGCGGGTAAGGCCAAAACGGTGCGCAAACAGCTCTCTCAACGGCAGGGGCATAACCTGTTTGAAAAAGTCGCCAAGCAATTTGCGTCCCATCACTGCGCCGCTGCCCTCGTCGCCCAGGATAAACCCCAATGGCGAAACCGTATCAGTAATTTCCTGGCCATTATACAGACAGGCGTTGGAACCCGTTCCCAGGATACAGGCAATACCGGCCTGGTTGCCAAACAGCGCCCGGGCTGCCCCCAGCACATCGCTGTGCGTTTCGGCAGCAGCATGGGGATAGAGCCGCAAAAGCGCCCGCCGGACCACCTCGCCCTTTTCCGCATCCACAATGCCGGCCCCGTAGAAAAAAATCTGATCTACAGCCGGTCCGGTGGCAGGCAAAAGTGCCGTCTCCAGCTCCCGGAATATATCTTCTTCGGAACGGAAAAACGGGTTCATTCCCGATGTCAGGATGGTTTGGGTGCTACCGCCACTCCCGGTCAGTTTCCAGGCGGCTTTGGAAGAACCACTGTCAGCAATTAGTTTTCTCAACATCCTCTCGTTTTTATTTCAACTGTAAGATGCGGTAAAGATAATTATTTTGATCCGAACAAAAATGTATCATATAACATGTATTACCAATATTTTTTTTAAGAGAGAAACATTATTTTTAGACCCGGGTTTCTATGTAAGCAATCCGTAACTTTGAACAGAACCATTTTATTGCGTTACCCCGCGAAGCCGCTAAATAATACGAATGTTTTTCAGCGGCCAGCCGGGTAAAAGCTACGGAAAAACAAACCAATAAACCTGATCAGAATGAAAACAGCGCTTATTCTCGTCCTTTTCGGGCTGCTCCACCTGAGCGGCCGGCCGGCCGGAGTCATCCGCATCAATCAGCTGGGATATCTGCCCCCATCCGTAAAAGTCGCCGTCTTTTTCAGCGACGGGGAGACCCTGCCTGCCCAGTTCCAGGTTTACGAAACCCTCACCGGCAAACTGATTTTTGAAGGTCAAACGGAAGAAGCTGACGCGTCGGTGTGGGGAATGAAAAGCGCCTGCCGGCTCAACTTTACCTCCCTGCAGCGTCCCGGCGGATATTGGATCAAAGCCGGAGACGCCGTTTCCCCTTCGTTCCGGATTGCCGACGATATTTATGACGGAACCGCCGACTTTGTACTCCGCTACATGCGACAGCAGCGCTGCGGCTTCAACCCTTTCCTCAACGACTCCTGCCATGTTCACGACGGAATTATTGTGGATCACCCGACCCGGAGCGGTGAACAGATCGATGTGACAGGCGGCTGGCACGACGCCTCCGACTACCTGCAATACACCACCACTTCGGCCAATGCCATTTACCAGATGCTGTTTGCCTACCGGCACAACCCGGCTGCTTTTGGCGACCATTACGATGCTGCCGGCCGCCCGGGCGCCAACGGTATCCCCGACATCCTTGACGAAGTCCGGTGGGGCCTGGATTGGCTGCTGAAAATGAACCCCGCTCCCAATGAGATGTACAACCAGATTGCCGATGACCGCGACCACCAGGGACTCAGGCTGCCCAATAACGACAACGCCTCTTACGGCCTCGGGAAAGCCCGTCCCGTCTATTTCGTCACCGGAAAACCGCTGGGACTGAGCAAACACAAAAACCGCACAACCGGCGTAGCTTCCACTGCCGCCAAATTCGCCTCTTCCTTTGCCCTGGCTTCCGAAGTTTTTTCAGAAGCCGATCCGACTTTTGCCGCCCGACTGCAAAACAAAGCCCTGGAAGCCTGGCAATTTGCCAAATCCGATCTGGGGGTTTGTCAGACGGCCTGCATGGTTTCGCCCTATTTTTACGAAGAAGACAACTACATCGACGACATGGAGCTGGCAGCCGCCTCGCTCATGCAGATCACCCCGACTGACGAATTTCTGAAAGAGGCCCGCTACTGGGGCGAACTGGAGCCGGTGACTCCCTGGATGGAACTCCACCGCGCCCGCCATTACCAGTACTATCCATTTATAAACCTGGGACATGCCCTGCTGGCTCAGTCAGACGACCCGGTGGTGGCCGAAAAATTCAAAGCCCTCCTGAAACAGGGACTTGAACAGCTGAAAAAATATGCCGGGCAAGACCCGTTCAGCATCGGAGTTCCGTTTATCTGGTGCTCCAACAACCTGGTGGTGGCAGCTGCCACGCAGGCCCGACTGTATCGGCAGATCAGCGGCGACCGCTCGTTTGAAACCATGGAAGCTGCCCTCACCGACTGGTTGTTTGGATGCAACCCGTGGGGAACCTCGATGATTTGCGGACTGCCGGCAGGCGGCGATTTTCCCGAAACCCCCCACTCTTCGATCACCTACCTGATGAAACAAACCACTACAGGCGGGCTTGTTGACGGACCGGTCTACCAGCACATCTACCAAAATCTGATCGGTATTCACCTGCTGGATGCCGATGAATATGCCCCTTTCCAGAACGGCAAAGCTGTTTACCACGACGACCTGGGCGACTACTCAACCAACGAACCCACGATGGATGGCACGGCCAGCCTGAGCTTCTTGCTTTCGTCGCTCGAAACCGGATCGAAAAAGAGCCGGCCGGCGCCGGTCATTACCGACAGCCAGGGCGCCACCATCCGGCTCAATCCGCAGGAGAAAAAAGTCTACCTGGTTTTTTCGGCCCACGAATATGCCGATGGGGGCCAAACCATTGCCGAAACCCTTCGCAAAAACAGGATCAAAGCCTCCTTTTTCCTCACCGGCGACTTCTACCGAAATCCGGAAAACCGGGAACTGATCGCCCGACTGATCAGAGACGGACATTACCTGGGCGCCCACTCCGACCGCCACCTGCTGTATGCCGACTGGTCCCGGAGAGACTCTTCACGGGTTGACCGGCAGCTGTTTACTGACGACTTAACAGACAACTACGCTGCCATGCAAGCGTTTGGAATCGCAGCTGAAAACGCCCCGGTTTTTCTTCCTCCCTACGAATGGTACAACGCCCAACAGGCGGACTGGAGCCGCCAGCTGGGATTGACGCTAATCAATTTTACACCTGGCATCCGCTCCAATGCCGACTACACCACGCCCGACATGGCCAATTACCGGTCGTCGGAAACCATCCTGAAGGATATCAAAACCTTTGAAAAGAGTGATCCCAACGGATTGAACGGCTGCATTATCCTGATCCACCTGGGAACGGCCCCGCAGCGAACAGACAAATTTTACAACCGCCTTGGCGAACTGCTGCGGTTTCTGAAACAACAGGGCTACCGCGCCGAACGGTTTTAGCCAAAAACAGTATGGCAAATGAATATTTTTTCACAACATATTTTTCACAAAAAACTGGTCATACCAATTGCCAAAAAACTCTCCCGGCTCCTCTTTTTGGGGGCTTTTCGCAGGTGAGCCTGCCCGGACTGCGGCATGGATATGAATATGGAAGTAGATGAAATAATAACTTTGAAAATTTACACGCATGAAAAAGATCGTTCTGATTGGCCTGTTACTGGGATTTGCTGCCAGAGGATTTGGACAGGCAGCGCCCAAACGGGAGATGCGTGCCGTTTGGATCGCCACGGTTGAAAACATCGACTGGCCGTCGGTCACCGGCCTCACCACCGAACAGCAAAAGCGTGAGATGGTTGAAATACTCGACCAGGTGAAAGCTTTCAACATGAACACGGTGGTGTTCCAGATCAGGCCCGACGCCGATGCCCTGTACGCCTCCCCGCTCGAACCCTGGTCGGAGTGGCTCAGCGGCAGGCAGGGAGCAGCTCCCGATCCGTGGTACGACCCGCTGGAGTTTGCCATTTCCGAATGCCGCAAACGTGGCCTCGACATTCACGTCTGGTTTAACCCGTACCGCGCCATTCAAAATATTGACAAAACAGTGGCAGCGCCCAATCATGTTACCAACACCCATCCCGAATGGATAGTGACTTACGGAAACAAGCGCTATTTTGACCCCGGAATCCCGGAAGCACGGGAGTTTGTCGCCCGCGTTGTCAGCGATGTGGTGCGCCGCTACGACATCGATGCGGTCCATTTCGACGACTACTTCTACCCTTACAAAATTGCCGGCGTCAATTTCCCCGACGACAACTCGTTTGAAAGATCTCCCAACGGTTATTTGGCTGACCGCCGCGATGACTGGCGGCGAAACAATGTCGACCTCATCATCAAACAGCTGTCAGACAGCATCAAATCAATTAAACCCACTGTTGAATTTGGTATTTCACCTTTCGGGGTGTGGCGGAACCAGACGGTTGATCCGGCCGGCTCGGCCACCCGCGCCGGGATGACCAACTACGACGACCTGTATGCCGACATCCTGAAATGGCAAAAAGAGGGGTGGATCGATTATGTAACGCCGCAACTCTACTGGTTCATCGGGAAAGAGGTGGCCGATTACGCCATCCTGGCCGACTGGTGGGCCCAAAACAGCTTTGGCTGCCAGCTCTACATTGGCCAGGCTTTGTACCTGCTCGACAGCGAATCGCGGGACCCGGCGTGGCGCACGGCCGGTGAAATCGTGAAACAGGTAAAACTGAACCGCAGTATCTCACACATTGCCGGAAGCATGTTCTTCAGCGCCAAACACCTGAAAAGTAACCCGCTGGGAATAAAAGAGCAGCTGCTTGGAGAGTTGTACCGCTATCCGGCCCTGACGCCGGTCAACAACCGGATTGCGCCGGTAGTTCCCGCCCAGCCCCAACAAACCTTTTTTCAGAAAAAGGGTAAAACTTTTCAGCTGGAATGGGAAAAAGGCAACAACAACGCAATGTTTGTCATTTACAAATTCAAAAAACGGGACCGTCCCAACCTGGAGAATCCGGAGAATATCGTGACGGTC
>JARKOX010000281.1 GCA_029975525.1 Prolixibacteraceae bacterium
GGCCGCTCCTGTCTGCAAGAAATAGCTTTTAGGTTTTATTTGTAATGAGCCGGATTCTCATCCTGCCACTCGTTGATGCCGTCGCGGATGCGGTTGCGGAAGGTGAGCGTATCCTTGGCGTAGCACCAGTTTCCGGCTGCAGTTGGGGCTTTGTAGTTGAGGAATACTTTCCTGTTCTGCAACAGTTTGGCCTGGTTAAAAGCGCTGGCGCCGTCGGGCATCACCTGGAAGGTGGCGCCTTCCACTGAACTGATGGTGATGTTTCCGCCGTTCATCGTTATTTTCATTTCCGGTTTCGACGAACTGGAGATGCTACTGACCCCATTGGCAGTAAGGGCAAAAGGTTCGATCGTGGTGAGTTTCCAGATTTTAGCCTCGGGCGAAGGAATGGTCGTGTAGTACAGGATCGTGTCGACCGGTACGCCGGCCGGGGTTTTTTCGATGGTAACCCCGCCGTGCCAGTAGTTCCCGAAAAGCATGTTTTCGTACTTTAAGCCGATCACCGCATAATCTTTTGATTTGAGGATGGTGTCGGTGTCGGCTGTAAGGATGCGCAGCGGAATGGCGTAAGTTGCTTCCAGCGTTGCCGGGTCGCTCAGGAATTTTGCAGAGTCGGGCGTCAGGATGACGGTTCCGGAGTGTTCTCCTTTTTTGATGATGATTTTGTTGTTGTCGGTAACGGTGAAATAGTTGGCCGGCAATTGTTTGAGCGTGGTTACGCCAGCGACGGCGTTTTTGATGTAGGCTGCGCCGTTTTTCATCGCGGCCAGGGTCGTCGGGTTGATCAGCGAATTGTCGATCTGGTAGGTGACCACCCGGTCGCGGTTGTTGTTTCGCACGCCGCCGAGTGCAACGCCGAATTTGATTTTCATCCCTTCGCCCACCACAAAGGTCCTCACATCAACCTGGTAAGGAAAATAGATTCCGTCGTAGTCGTAATCCAGGATATAGTCTTCGTAGCATGCGCTCATGGCTACGGCCAGGATTAAAAACATTACTATCTTTTTCATATCAGTTTTCATTTAAGTTGAATTATTTCCAGGCGTCCCAGCCTTCATTCTGTACCAAGTTGCTCATGCGCAGCATTTCGTCGTATGGAACAGGCAGGTAGGCCGACTTAAAATCCCGTTTTTCCACCTCACGTTGCAGGTCGTAAGTGAAAGAGCCGTCTTCGTTTTTGATGACTCCTGCACCATGTACCTCCTTGTTCATTTCGGCGAGGGTGGTGGTCCATCTCTGGAGATCGTAGAACCGCATGCCCTCGAAACAGGTTTCAATTCTTCTTTCATTTTTAATGAAAGCATCGAAGGTGGTTTTACCGGCAGCGGCAACTTCGTCGAGGTAAGGGTCGCTTGAGAAGCCGCTTCCGCCATCGTAGTTTTTACGTGTCCGCAGGTATTTAATGGCTTCTTTGGCCGACAGGCCGTATTTGGCGTTGTCGGTAGGTCCGACGACCTGGTTGGCTGCTTCGGCAAAGGTGAGTACCATGTGCGCCCACCGGATGAAAAATTTGGAGTGGGGCTGCCGGTTGATAGAGGCATCAGACCAGTTTAAGCCCATAAAAACCATCTTTTTGATGTGGTAGTTGGTACGGCTGTTTTTGGATGAGGCGCCGGCGGCGTCTTTGCCTCCTCCTTCCCAGTTTTCGAAGGTGTACATTACGGCGCCGGTATTGTTTTTTTTGGCCTGGGCGCTGTTGTGGAAGATAATGGTGTAGAAGCGCGGATCGCGGTTTTTGTAAGGATTTTGAGGATCATAACCACTGCGCGGATCGGTAATCGGGTAGCCGTTTTTCATCGGGAAGGCATCGACCAGCTCCTGGGTGGCCCCCATGGTGCCATTGCCCTGGAATCCGCCGGGATAGAACATACGCTCCATGGCATCGTTTTTATCGTTGTAGCGCGACGACCAGATGATTCCCGGGAAGTTGGGATTGAACCAGTTGACCTGATCCGAAGGGGAGAATCCCTTGGAGACCACCCCGTCCACCTTTAGTTTAAAATCGATCACTTTTTTGGCATTCACCGCCGCACTGTCCCAGCGGGAAATGTCGTTGCCGGGATTAAAACGCGGGCTGGCCCAGGTGAGGTACACCAGCGCCTTGATGGCCCGGGTGGTGATGCCGTCCATCCGTCCCCAGTAACGTGACCCTGCGTAGGTCCGGTCATCGACCGGGACCAGGAAGTCGCGGTGGGCGATGGGCAGGTATTTGTAGGCCGAATCGCAGTCAGCAAGGATCTGTTTTACGCATTCGTCGTAGCTGTTACGGGCCAGGTTTACCTCCTGGGTGAAGTCGAGCGGCTTGGTTACAATCGGGAAGCCGAGCATTTTACCGTCCATCCCTCTGCCGCCGAATTTCTGGAGCAGGTCCCACTGGAACCAGGCACGCAGGGCAAAAGCTTCGCCCTGGAGGCGGTAGCGGACTAAACTGTCCCAGCGGGCAACCACAATAAACCGGGTGTTGAATCCTTTATTGTTTTCCAGAAACATGTTAACCAGGTTGATCGATTTGTAGTTGCGGTCCCAATAGGTGCGGAACGGATCCTGACCGGTGGTCAGAACGCCTAAAGCCATCTGTCGCAGCTGGTCGGTGGTGCTGGTCCGTACTGCATTGTCGGAGATACAGTCGAAATAAGCTCCTTCATTATCGTTGTAGTTACGGGGCATATTGTCATAACACTGTCCGACCAACCCCTGCACCATGTCCTGGTATTCCCAGATATCGTCCCTTGAGCGGTCGCCGTTGGGATAAGGATCGAGGTAATCCACACACGAACCCAGGAAAACGGCCATCACTCCTAACAGTATAATTTTAGTTGTTTTCATAATCAAGGTCAATTAGAAGGTTAATTTAATTCCGCCGGTTACGTTCCGGAACAACGGATAGTTGTAAACGCCCGACGAAGTGGATTCGGGATCTACCTCTTTAATTTTACTGAAGGTGTAGAGATTGGCTCCGCGGGCAAACAGTTTAAAGCCACGGACACCCGCCCATTCCAATTTTTCAACCGGGACATTCCAGGCCAGTTCCACATTCTGGATTTTGAAGAAACTGCCGTCTCTCAGCCAGAAGTTTGAACCGACGAAATTGTTGTTTACCCGGTAGTAGGTCAGTTTGGGATATTGATCGCCATTGTTCATCACATTG
>JARKOX010000287.1 GCA_029975525.1 Prolixibacteraceae bacterium
AATGATTGACCCGTGGTGTAATTGGCAACACGTCTGATTTTGGTTCAGAAGAGTCCAGGTTCGAGCCCTGGCGGGTCAACCAAAATGTAAACTGTCCTGTGGTGTAATTGGCAACACGTCTGACTCTGGATCAGAAGAGTCCAGGTTCGAGCCCTGGCAGGACAACACAAAAAAACCACTTACGAGCTGTTTCGTAAGTGGTTTTTTGTTGGTTGCCAGTTCCGCGGAATTTTCAAGGATCCAGGATCAATGGGGGATCAATTGATATTTCCGGTGGACTTTCCTTTTCAGGCATAAATTTTAGCTAAATAAAAAAGAAAAAGGGTCGTATCACGTTCCCCGCAAGGCAGATCGAAAAGCTTCTATTTCAAGATTGACCGAAGCAACCATGATTCTGCCTTTATCTTGAATGCCGGAGGAACGGGCGCACAATCGATACTTTTCTTCATCAGGACATACGGAATATTCTGATGGGAAAGGCGTCCCACCAAAGGTTGCGCGTCTTTTTTAAAAGATGTTTTTGAATTTGTCCCCCATCAACTGCAAAAGCCTGAAAAAGACTCTTATCGTCAGGTGTTCGCTTTCAAAATTCATTGGTTAAAACAACGATCCGACTTCTGCACAATGTTTATAATCGATGCATTGCATGATATCTTCTTTTTTTCGCAATTCCCGTAAAAAAAATCGAGCCGAGGTAGGGTTTTGGATAACCCTGTTGTACTCCTCTCAGAAGGATCTTATGAAATCAATTATTACCAAATATCTGGAAGAAACAGCCAGCGAGGCCGAAAAAGCCGCACTACTGGAGTGGCTGCGCAAAAAAGAAAACCGGCTGGTTTTCGAAAAACACAAAGCGGACTGGAAGAACGGGCTGCAGCCAGACAGCTTCCCCGGCGATGGCGCCGAGGTGTGGAACGAGATTCAATCCCGCTTACTGGAGAAAAACTATACCGGATGGCAACAGTCCCGGAAGATCGGACAACTGTTGCGTTATGCCGCCATCTTCTTTTTTCTGCTCAGCATCGGCACTGTCTCCTATGTTGTTCTGCATGAAGCCCACACGTCAACCCCGCTTGCAACCCGCGTGATTGCCGAAAACGGACAGATCTCCAAAGTGGTTCTGCCCGATGGTTCGCTGGTTTGGCTCAATTCGGGTTCCACCCTGACCTACGGAAACAACTTTGCAGCAACCGACCGCAACCTGCATCTGGAAGGCGAAGCCTATTTTCAGATTGCGCAAAATAAAAAGATCCCCCTGGTGGTTGGATGCGACGGACTCCAGGTGAAAGTTACCGGCACGGCCTTCAACGTTACCGCTTATCCGCATAAAAATAAAATCAGCGTCGTGCTGGAAGAGGGGAGCGTGGAGCTGACCGGCGACAAAAACAAAACTTTTGCCTACAGTTTACGGCCCGGCGAACTGGCCGAATTCAGCAAAACAGACAAAAGACTGTCTGTCAGCAAAACCAACCCTTACAAATACACTTCCTGGAAAGAGGGGATTATCAACATCTACGACCAGACCCTCGAAGAGGTGGTCGAACGCCTGAAAAACCGTTACAACCAGGAGTTTGAGCTGACCGAGGAAGTGAAGTCATTTCATTACACGTTTACCATCAAAAACGAACCCCTGCAGGATATTATCGGGCTGATGGAAAAAATCACGCCGATAAAAGCCGAACAAAACGGTGAAGTAATAACTTTTAAACTGGACAAAAATAAACTGAAGATTATGAACAACTAATAAATAAAGCCGGACGATGCTGCAACACCGGCCGGCTCTTATTTATCACGATCAATGATAAATAATTTTTTAAAACTAAATCAAGTAAAATTATGGAAAAAATCCGTAGCAGGAGGCGAGGATTGCCTCCGTTTTGGAACAAATGCCTAAAAGTTATGAAACTAACCTTTTTGTTCTTAGTTGCCGGGCTGATGCAGGTTTCGGCAAGCCTCTACAGCCAAACCACCAAATTAACCCTCGAAATGCGAAACCAGCGGGTAGTGGATGTGCTCGAAACGATTGAACAGCAATCGGAATTCCGGTTTGCCTACAGCTCCGAGTACATCAACCTGAACCGCCGGGTATCGCTCACCGTCAACGAAAAAAGTATCGAAGAGACCCTTCAGCTTCTTTTCAAAGATGCCGGCATAACTTATGTGATCAACGATCGTCACATTATGCTTTATCCCCAAAAGATGGAGTCAGAGTCGGCTTCCGGGCAACAACAAAAGTCGGTCTCCGGAAGGGTGACGGACAACTCCGGGGCCCCGCTTCCTGGGGTGACGGTGGTAGTCAAAGGCACATCGGTTGGTACCACCACCGGAGCCAATGGAAATTTCTTATTGAATAATGTTCCGGTAAATGCGGTTTTGGTCTTCTCGTTTGTGGGGATGAAAACAGAAGAAATTACGATAGGAAACAAATCCGTATTAAACTTAAGCCTGGAAGAAGAAAGTTTTGGAATTGAAGAGGTTGTTGCAGTGGGTTATACCCGGCAAAACCGGAGAGATGTTTCCAGCTCAATTGCCAAAGTTGACATGAAAGCGTTGGAAAATAATCCCTCTTCTTCCCTGGTAAGTTTACTTTCCGGCCAGGCCGCCGGTTTGCAGTCGGTGGTGCGAAGCGGCACTCCTGGCGCTGCCGGCAGTGGGTTGGTTATCCGAGGAAACACCTCCCTTTCTGCGTCTGACGGAATAGCAGGGATCAGTAACCCACTGTATATTGTAGATGGAATTCCGATGTCGTTGCAGGATATTGCCGGTTTTGATGTATCGCAGAATGATTTTCTGTCGACACTGAACCCGAACGAAATTAAATCAATCGATATTCTGAAAGATGCAGCAGCTACCGCGATCTATGGTTCGAGAGGGGCCAACGGCGTAATCGTGATAACGACCAAAAGAGGGGTAAGCGGGGAACCGAGGTTTTCGGCGAGTGTAACCGAAGGCGTGATCTTCTCGCCCGAAAAACTGGAAGTTTATATTGGCGAAGCTGAAAGACAGGAAAAGTTACGGATGTATGAAGAAACCCTGACCAACCTGTTTGGCAATCAAGCCTGGGTCGATGTTCGAAATGGCCTGGAGGTTATGGGCTACATGCTTCCTTCGGTTTTAACGGACAAATACAATCCTGCCTTTAACAACGCCTACAATTTTCAGGATATGTTCTATCAGTCTGGTTTTACCCAAAACTACGACCTGAGTATGGACGGCGGAAGCAACAACAACTCATATCGTATTGGCTTAAGCCATTATGATGAAAAGGGCGTATTGGTTGGTTACGGATTCTCGAGATCCACGCTGAATGCCAGCCTGGTAACCGACATCAATAAATATTTGCACAACGATTTTATGATTCGGTACAGTTTCCTCGACAGAAAAGGGGGGCTGAATGATTACATGAAGGCGATGCCAACCAGTCCTACCAATCTTCCTTCTTCCTTATTTTACCGCACTCCCGAGGAACTGAGCCGGATGTCTGGAGAATTGGGCGAGGCGTACAATAAAAATGTATCGCACAGTCTTTCGATGAGCGACGCGCTGCGAGTTAAATTCTCCGAATATCTGTCACTCGACAACCAAGCCTCCGTATCGCTGATGTTTGGTGCCAACAACTACTTCATTCCTACTACGGCCCGATCAGACAATAAAAGCTACGGACAATCCCAGTCCAGTACCAATTCTTCTTTTAACGTGAATTCCGTGTTGAATTATCACCGGGTGTTCAATGATCACCGGCTGACCTTTCTTGCCGGTACCGAGTTAAATTCAGATGTGCAGCAAATGTCCTGGATTACGGCGGATAATGGGACGTCGGACTATTTGAAAGTAATACAGGGATTTCAAAAAGTGGACATTAATGGTTATTCAAATATAGTAACCACCAATATGTTATCGTTTTTCGGATCAGCAAGCTACGGGTTTAAAGAAAACAAGTACCAGGTTGAAGGAGTGATCCGCCGAGATGCCTCTTCCAGATTTGGCGCCAACAACAAATGGGCAACCTTCCCTTCGGTAAAAGTTCATTGGGTATTCTCGAAAGAACCCTGGATGGAGGCTCAGTCAGATTGGCTCGACTTCGGGAAAATCCGCGTTTCTTACGGTACCTCTGGTTCTATTGCCGGCGATCCGCTGCTTCAGTATAACTCTCTGATCAGCACCAACAATGTGGGAGCAGGCATGAATAATATTTATGCCAACAAAATGGATGTCAAAACTTACGGAGGCCAAACGATTTTGATTTCCGACTTTAACAAGGTGTCCAACAAGAGCCTCTCGTGGAGCAAATCAGAAGAGATCAACTACGGTATTGACCTTGAACTGCTTGGGAAACGCCTGTTCGTAACCGGAGACATCTATTCCAAATACATCTCCGGCCTGGTTTACACTTCCTACCTGCCTCCCTACCTGGGGTTCTCTTCCATTCAGTCAAATCTTGTGGATATGATCAGCAATGGTTATGAAATGAGCTTTACCGGCTATTTATTCCCGCGGACCAGTGATTTCCAGTGGGAATGGACAGCTAACTTCTCCAGAAACAAAACCATTATTGCAAATCTTGGAAATGGGGGACGTGATTACATCGACGGCGATTACGCCTTTGTGGTAGGAAGGCCAGCGTTCCAGTATTACACCTACGAATATATTGGCGCCCTCGATTCCTATGATGATCTCCCGGTAAATCCGGCGACCGGTGAAGCCTTGAAATATTTATGGGCAGATGCCGGTTTGGCGCTCGGTCTTCAAGGGAAAATCTTCCCCGGCATGCCGCTATTTACGGATGTAAATGGTGACTATATGATTGATGGAGGTGACTATGGATATGATAAGAAGATTATCGAAAACAAATCTCCGGAGCCAGATATCATGGGAGGACTTCACACCACACTGAGGTATAAAGGATTGTCGTTAAGGGTTCAGTCTTCTTTTGCCTTCGGACATCACATCTTTAATACCACCCTGCAGGAACAGTTGTCTACTTACGATGATAACGTGGCCTTTTTCACCAAAGCATTGTACAAGGTCGACAGTGACAAGTTCTGGAAAGAATCAGGAGATAATTCCTATTATCCTATGCGATACGTAAGTTATTCCGATGGTGGTTCAGTCAGGGCGTTCCGCAGATCATCCATGTTCCTTGAAAAAGGTGACTACTGGAGCCTGGACAACATTACGTTATCCTATAATCTTCCAAAGAAATTATTATCCTCTTTCAAAATCAGGGGAATAAACATGTATGCAACTGCCCGGAATGTGTTCTTGTGGAAAAAGTCCGGAGTATTGGATCCACGCGCCGTGTCCAAAACAGGTTACTATAACGGAAATGGTTATCCGATCTCACGTAGTGTAATTATGGGATTTCAGTTTCAATTTTAAAAATTAAGCAACATGAAAAGAATATATATTTTCCTTTTATTATTTCCATTTTTATTGAATGGATGTACCGATTTTCTGGAGCCGGATCAGGTAAACCTGGTTTACAATGAGGTTTTCTGGAAAAATCAGAATGATGCAGAACGTGCGCTTAACGGGGTTTATGCTTTATATCGTGGGGTGATGGTTGACGGAAACTGGTATGAAAGAGGTGATGCCACTACCGGTTTTTTCAACAGGGGATGGAATGGCGGCTCCAGCGATGCGTTATATAAACCGGGAGATTTCAGCAGTGCTTCATCCACCCAAAGATCCTGGGGTAACCTGGAAGGGCTGTCTGATTGGTCCGATTTTTACAAGGTCATTGCCCACGCGAATCTGGTGATCAAAAAGATCGAAGGAATGTCCGATGATCTGTTCCAGGAGGGTAAAAAACAGCAATTCCTCGGAGAAGCCTATTTCATGAGAGGGTTGGTTTATTTCAATATTCTGCGAATCTGGGGGAACGCTCCCTACATCAGTGATGCCATCGAATCTTCAACCCAGGTTATCAATGACGACTTAACACCGGTATTGATCGGGAGAACCAAGGATACCGATTTGGCTGCTAACATTCTGGAAGATATCGAAAAAGCCATCCAGATGCTTGACTACCAGCGGCCTGGAACCGCTGATTGGGGAATCAGGGCCAGTCGTGCTTCAGCAGAAGCACTGTCCGGACACGCCAACCTGTGGATGCACTTTTTGGCTACCCGGGATAATCTGGGCAATCCAGGTCAATATCTGACCAAAGCGATCACTTCGCTCGAATCCTTGAAAAATAAGGGCGGGTATATCCTGGAGAGTTACGAAGGAGCTGATGCCCTTACTCGTTTGTACAAAGGACAATCTTCGGAAGCAATTTTCGAATTGAATATTTCATCCGAACAGAATGAGTCGTACAGAATTGATCATGGCGGGGTAGTTCGTTTAACCTGCAAGGTTGTTTCACTCGACGGTGATGCCACCAAAGACAGATCCTCCAGCGTAAATTTCGTGCCCAGGTCACAAAAAGAGCTGATCTATCCCGATTACGATTTTGATCAGAGAACGGGAGACCGGCGGGCAAACCTGTTTTTCGACGTCTGGTATTCACATTACAATGAGCCGTTTAGCGATGTAAGCTCGACCTCCACCGACCGTAATCTGGTAACGTGGATGAAAAAGTATTCGATGATGACAATTGATGCTTCGCGGGCCTGGAATGAGTACAGCGCTTACTTTGCCGAAGCCAATATCCCGGTTTTCAGATACACGGATGCTATTCTCCTGCTGGCCGAGGCCTATGCAAAGTCGGGGCAACCAGGAAAAGCAGTTGATATTGTGAATACGATCAGAGAGCGGGCAGGCCTGACTCCCTACTCCGGCGAAAATGTTCTTAATGAAGTACTGCAGCAAAGGATCAGTGAATTGATTGGTGAAGGCCAGATCTATTTTGATATGGTTCGCAACAACTATTTCCCGAATCCGCAGGTAATGGACCAGGCGCGCTATCAGCAGCAGGGATATTACTGGCCGGTGTCTGGCAACATTCTGGTATCAAACAAAATGGTATCACAGACCCCTTATTGGAATGGTAAAACTTCATGGTAGTTAATCGAAATAAAAAATTGAATGTTATGAAAAACAAATTATATATAGGTCTTGCTTGGGCTACTATATTTTTTGCAAGTAGTTCTTGTTCGGAGGATTATATTATTGGTGGAGAGGTGAACGAAACCAAACAACTTAATATGACCACCTTCGACCTGCTAAAATCGATGGAAGAGACCAAAAATGTGGCAATACTTTTTGAACGGGCAGGCATGAAGGAGCTTGTGAATGGCGACGTCACCATCATTTCTCCCAGCCAGTGGTCTATCAACCGCTACCTGCGCCGCAAACACAACCAGAATCTCAGAAACAATCCTTCTGCGCCACCTGTAACGATGGATGACATTTCGGCTCAGGAGCTTCAGAAAATGGGAATGTACATTTTGCCTGGCAAATACTGGCGTGAAACAATTCCAGCCGAAGGCATCAACCTGGTTGCCCATGACGGAACGGAGGTTCGCCTTACCCTTGATAAAACCAACACGGATCCGGGAGCCGCCTGGGATGGTTCCGGAGTACCGGGAAGCGGATACCAGTATTCCAACTTCATGCAGCAGGTGCCTTACCTGGTTAAAGTTCATTTTAAAAGAGGGGCCAACTGGGAGATGACCCCAGATGACCGTAACCGGTTGACAGGTTATTACGACAATCCTGAGTGTGATCATGTTTACCGCATGTATGTTTCGGATATTCTCACCTCAACCGGAGTGGTACATGTCATCTACTCCGGCGATTACGGCTATTCCGACCACTATTATTACCATTCACTATTCTTCTTCGGATTAAGAACGGATGATAAACTATAACCTTAAAATTATTTTGCTATGATTAAGAATATAACTCTTGTTTTATTGGCGATATTACTCGTTTCCTGCTTTAAGGAGCCAGAGGGTGCAGGTTTTTTGAGTGATAATATATACCTGAAAGGCGCAGACACCATTTATGTACCGATCGGTGGAAAAGGCGAAACAGATTATGCCTGGCTTGACGGCTCTTCAGAACCGTGCAAGTTTGAAATTGAAAATGTGCGGGATATCAACGGAAACCGTTCAGAACAATTTTTCAAAGAATACACCTACCGGACCTGGATCAAACCGTATGACTTCATGACCGACAAAACAGAGGAGGCGGTGATGGCTAAACTGGAAGACCGACTGATGCCCTGTTTTATGATCAACCCGGTAAACGGACAGTTGCAATATGTGGAAAGCACCTCCAACCTGGCTTCTCCCGGCGACGTTTTTCATGTAGACGTAAAAGTCACAAACTCTAAAGGATCAAAAGTTTACGACGAATACGCCACCTTAAAACTGACGACTGACCGCAGAGCCTTCGTGCTTAATGAGATCATCAATGGGATCATCGTCGTCAAAAACGGGGGAAATAACTTCGTTCTGTATGACCAGATCAACAGCACAAATCCAAAATTTACCGAACGCCGGGATAACATCTATGCCGACAACGGAAAGGAGTTTGCCCGGATCAGAAAAAAATCCGATGAACCGAAGATCGGCATCAAGGTGATTTTCAGATTGACCGACAGCAAAGGAAAAGTTTTTAACAGTGCAGCGTATGCCACTTATGCAGCCGGTACCTACAGCTACATCGATCATTCCATTAACCGGCAGAATACAGCCGACGGGATGATTCTAGAGTTTCCCACGACTCCCTGGCCCGTACAGACCAACTTTATGTCTTACCTGAAAGGGCCTACCGCAACCGATTTCAAATCATTGGACATCCAGACGTTATCTAACGACTTCAGGGCGGGTAAGATTCCCAGCCTGGTCAGCCCGCAGGCCTGGCCCGAAAACAATTGGGCTGATGCATCAGCCTGGTATGTCCGGATTCGCTCGGTTATAACTTTTTATGAAAGTGGTACCTGGGAAATTACCTGCCAGATACCTTACACCGCCATTGATGGTAATTTTTAGCACAATCACAAAGGAAGGTGCCTGTTCACCTTCCTTTGTTTAAACCTTTCTCATTTTTTGCCTAAATCTGACGTTTTGAGTAACGACGTGGTTCCGACACAAGATTGAAAGAAACAAATCTTTCTTCCTGTGATGCTGTAAACACAGCACCTGCTGATACCACACAGCTTCGTGTCAGGGCAAAATCACTTTTTATTACTGTTTAAATAGATTCACACCAAACAAATGGAAAACAAAATCTTTTTTACCCTCTGCCTCTTTTTTTTATTCAATATAATCTCCTGCATTCCCGACAAAAGCACCAAACAAACTGCGGCCAAGGTGGTTAAAGTTGCGGTGGTTATTCAGGATCCTGTCGTAGACGGGAAACGGATGCATGAAACGTTTAAAACGCCCGGCTACTCTTTTGCCTGGCACGACCCCTGGAAACTCACCCAGGAATACGAACAGGCCCTGGAAGAGGTGAGCCACGGCACCATCGACTACCAGATCACCGAGATCATTGACACGCATGAATACTTTACCTTCCTGCGCAAATCAGGCGAAATGCTGTCGGAACAGCGGGTTGTGGAACTTCTGCAGGAACCCGGATGGGAAACGCTGAAAACGGAAGGAGCCGGATTTGACTACAAAGCTTTTGTGGAACATTTTGGGTTCGACAAAATGCGCGACGAAGGAAAAATCCATGAGGTGTGGGTGTGGACCTTCCCCTATGGCGGCATGTGGGAGTCGAACATGATGGGCGAAGGCGCCTTCTGGCTCAACTCGGAACCGACCCCAAACGTCAACTGTACCGACCTGCTCTGTGTGATGGGGCTCAACTACGAACGCGACCTGGCCTGCGCCCTCGAAAGCTACGGACACCGGTTTGAATCGGTTATGATGCAGGTTTACGGATGGTGGGACTACGAAAACAAATCTTCAAAACAAGAGCTGACCAATTGGGAAAAATATGCCGGCTACCAAAAAAACTATACAAAATTTAACCCGGAAGCCGTCCACATCGGAAATATCCATTTCCCTCCCAACGGAGAAAAAGATTACGACTGGAAAAATCCGGCCCGTGTAAAAACATTTGCCGACAACTGGCAACATTACCCCGATATCAAAGAAGAAAATCCGCGCGAAATCGACTGTTCCGAATGGGGTTGCAACCATTTGGGCTACATGAAGTGGTGGTTCAGCCATATTCCGCACGTTGAAGGGATCAATCCCGGCGACAAAAAACTCAACAACTGGTGGCTTTACGTCGTCGATTACAACGCAGCCAGACAGCTCGAAAAACAACCCTGAAAAAGGGGCCGCAAATCCGGAACCGACAACCCGCCGTTGCGGGAAACAAAAAACAACACCTGGAGTAAAACCGGTTAAATACTAACATCTGTAAAAAAAAGCTTATGAAATTTAAAGTTTTCCTGCTGCTTTCGGTCATTCTGCTTTCGGCCTGCCGCAAACAACCGGTAACCATCGAACGTTTGCTGAATGAGATGACCAGCCGCGAAAGCCTGGCCCAATTCCCCGATCCCGGCTTTACCCTGAAACAATTCAGCAGTTACGACAGGGCCACCCAACATCCGGGCGATCCCTCGTGGTTTGCCAACTGGGACCGTTCGATGTTTATCCGCACCGATACGGTAAACGGCAGAGAGGAATATGTGATGTTTGATGCCGAAGGGCCCGGTGCCATCGTACGGTTCTGGATGACTTTTGCCGGAGAAGATTCAGGAAAAGGGATCCTGCGCATCTATTTCGACAACCAGGAACAGCCGGCCGTGGAAGGAAAGGCTTTCGACGTGCTGAGCGGGAACCTGCTGGTTGGAGAGCCGCTTGCCGCTTCGGTTTCCGATTCGACCAACTATGAAAACCGCGGGCACAATCTCTACTTTCCGCTGCCTTACGCCACCCGCTGCAAAGTGACCTACGAAAGCAGCAACATCAAAGATCCCGGGGCAAAAACCGGCGGTGAAGCGGTATATTACAACATCGGTTACCGCACCTACCTGCCGGATACCCGCGTCATCTCCTTTTCTCCGGAAGAGCTGGCCAAAGCCGCCACAACCATTGAAAAAACCCAGCAACGTCTCGCCACCCGCGACCGTGGCCTCGATCTGCTAAACCTCGACACCATCCGCATTGCCGGGATAATTGACCGAGGCGACAGCCTGGTCCAAACCCTGACCGGCAACAAAGCCATCCGGATGATAAAAATAAAGATCGATCCGTCGATCAACCCGCAAAAACTGAGGAGCACCATCCTGGAGATGATCTTCGATGGAGAGCGGACCGTTTGGTGCCCGCTGGGTGATTTCTTCGGAACAGGATACCAGCTGCGCTATTCCAACACCTGGTATTCGTCGGTCGATCCCGATGGCACCCTCTGTGTCTTCTGGGTGATGCCTTTCAAAAATTCGGCAGAAATAAAAATCCACAACCGGGATGAGAGCGCAACCGGCATTGACCACATGGAAATATTGACAGCTCCGTGGAAATGGAATAAAAAATCGATGCATTTCGGCGCTTCGTGGCATCAGCTGACCCATCTCAACACCGGCGAGATGAAAAACAACGAAGGAAAAGGCGGTCCGTTTGACATCAACTATGTGGAACTGACCGGCAAAGGAGTTTATGCCGGCGACGCGCTGACGCTTTTCAACACCGTGTATGCCTGGTGGGGCGAAGGTGACGAAAAAATTTATGTCGATGGCGAAGCTTTCCCCTCTTCCATTGGAACCGGGACCGAAGACTATTACGGCTATGCCTGGTGTCGTCCCGAGAAGTTTGCCAACCATCCGTTTATCGCCCAACCCGACGGAAGCGGAAATTTCTGGCCGGGATACACGGTCAACCTCCGCTACCGCGCCCTCGACGGAATCCCGTTTACCTCCTCGCTCAAATTCGACATGGAGATGTGGCACTGGACACGGGCAACCATCAACTTCGCCCCGGTAACTTTTTGGTATGCCCTCCCCGGCATTCAAACCAATCAGGCTCCCGACACCGAAGGCGCCAAGGCTGCAGTTGCCCTGAAAAGAAGCGACATCATCTCTCCCTGGGTCAAAAGTGGAAAAATCGAAGGGGAAAACATGATCTTTTTGAATGCCACTGCCGGAAATTTCCGGTATCAAAATTCGGTTGAAAACGGATGGAGCGAAAACATGCAAATCTTTTGGACCAACGCCCGGCCGGCCGATAAACTGACCCTGCTCTTTTATGCACCGTCCGACACGGTGGTTAATGCCTTTGCCAACTTTACCCTGGCCCGCGACTATGGCTCGTTCAAAATCTCCCTGAACGGCAAACCCGTAAGCCCGGCGATCAATCTTCACAACGCCGTTTTAACAACACAACTTTTCCCGCTGGGAAAGGTCAGGTTGGAAAAAGGCGCCAACCAACTGGAAATCGAAGTGGCAGGAAAAAGTCCGGACGGTGAAAAAGCGTTCCTGGGACTGGACTACCTGACATTTAATTAGCAACCTGGAAAAATCCATGAGACAAAATATCTTAAAATTTCTGACCCTTCTCCTTGCTTTTTCTCTGCCTGGCGCAAACCTGCTGGGACAGTCGCTCAAAAGCATTGAAATCCAGCGCAGCAACGGGATTTTTATTAAATCTTTCAACCGGTTTCAAACGCCGGGATATCCCCTTCCGCTCGCCACGTTTCTTTTAAACGACGTATTAAAAAGCACGGGAGAGGTCCCGCTTCAAAACGACGCGGCGGTCGTTGACCGGAAGATTGCGGTCTCCTTCTCACTGACCGCCGACTTTTCACCCGGATTAAAAGGGGTGATCACCTTTACCAATATCTCGGCCGACACCGTCCGGATCGGGAATGTGGTCCCGTTTGGCGAATCGGACAAACATCCCTACATCACCGGAAGAGGAAACCACGCTCTTTCACGCACCCATCTTTTCCGGCCAGGCTACGAACCGGTAAATATTATTGTGCCCGACAATGCCTGGGAGCTGGGATTTGCCACCGTAAACGTCGACAACGGAAGCAGTGTCTGCGCGTTAACACGCCGCAACGGAGAAAGTATCCAAAATGCCCTGCGCAGGAGGTTCGAAACCGAAATTTACCCGGGAGGTTCGGTCAGTTACGATCTGTGGCTCGATTCTTATGTCGGAACCTGGCAGGAGGGGTTACGCCTGATGTTTCAGGACCGGATGCTCTACGATGTTGCGCCGGGCGCCTTCAACAATGAGTTATTCGAACGCAGCGAGCTGCAGTGGATCCGCCAGGCCTATGTCGGACACTTCGTTTCCGCCTGGGACAACCATTTTTACAGCTACGAAAAATCGGCTTACACCTTCCCCGAATTCCAGAAAAAAATGAGATCGCTTTACGGGGGCGATGATTACAACATCATCTGGCATGGTTTTCCGATGCTGGGGATGGACCAGCGCAACCAGTGGGACCTGTTCCGCGACCTTCCGGGCGGCATCCCGAAGATGAAAGCGCTTGCGGAGCAGGCTGCCCAAAACGGCTCTTCGTTTATGGCGGCTTACAAACCCTGGGATTTGCCCGCAGCCACCAACCCGATTTTCAACAGCACCCGTTACCAGGACCCGGTTCAGGGACTGGCCGGGATCACCCGCGAAGCCTCGCTCCGCGGAGTGATGTACGACACCCGCAGCGAGTCGTCCGACCTCCTGCAAAAAAGCATGGAGAAGGTCCGCCCCGACTTTGTCATTTTCCCCGAAGGCATGTGTACCCCGTCGGCCATGCAAAACTGCGTCGTCGGGCGGGTACATGCGGCGCTGACCCACGCGCCGATGCTCAACCTGAATAAGCTGATTAAACCAGACTTTGCTATTTTCAGGCAGGCGGTAATCACCAGCGAATCGGTCAAACGGGATTTTGCCACATCGTTTTTTAACGGCTACGGCATCGAAATCCATCTGAAAGTGCCCTACAACCTGATCTGGCTCAACGACCTGTACAGTTACCTCGGCCGCACCACGCGGATTCTTCGCGAAAATACCGCCTCTTTCACCGGCGGAAAACTGGTGCCGCTCCTCCCCACCACCGTTGACCACCTCTGGGTAAACGGCTGGTATTCGGATCAAAAAACCATTTACACCATCTACAGCACCAACCCCGAAGGGTACAACGGCCCCCTCTTTGAGGTGGACCCCCAACCCGGAATGCACTTTGCCGATCTGTGGAACTACCGGGAGATCGAACCGGTCCGGATTGGCGGAAAATGGTTTGTCAACGTTTCGGTTGCCGGCTTTGACCCGGTTTATGCCGGAACAGAAAATGAAGGCGAAAACGGCTGCGTGGCCCAGCTGCCTTCCCTTTTGAAAATTTCCGGAAGCCCGGAGAACAACAATTGTCTGGTCGAAAGCCCCGCCGGCGACAAAATCAGGCTCTGGAAAGGAGATCCTTCCTTCCAGAAAACGCCGGTTGAAATCAGGCCGGGGAAACATCTGCTGCAGACTCTTCCCGGTTTTGCCGGCTACAAAGGAAAAATCGTCATCCAGCTTTTCGAAGACAACCTGCTGCTCGAC
The DNA here is from genome assembly GCA_029975525.1 of Prolixibacteraceae bacterium. Taxonomy (GTDB): domain Bacteria; phylum Bacteroidota; class Bacteroidia; order Bacteroidales; family Prolixibacteraceae; genus UBA1413. Next base: position 14,454 of record JARKOX010000287.1, read on the forward strand.
CAGCGGGTTTTAGGTTCCGGTGACAACCAGCCGGCCCCCTCCGTTCCGTTTGCAAAATCAGAAGGAAAAACAAGTTACCACTCCGGTAATTTATCGGTTCAGCTCTTCCGGCAGGAGGACCTCCTAAAAATCGAACGCCACCGGGGGGCGAGAGTCGAAATCTCCCCGCGCGATCTGGTGGTCGATTCACCGTTGGTGAGCACCGACCAACCTATTCAGATCAGGCTGCTGGAAAAATTCGGCCGCTACGAAGGCGACTGGATCATCCGGCTCTACGACAACCAGAATAATCTGATCGACCACTGTTCGGTCCATATGCCGTACGGATTTCCCCGGATTTCGGGA
>JARKOX010000008.1 GCA_029975525.1 Prolixibacteraceae bacterium
CGGGAGCTTTTCGAAAGGGTGTAGGCGATCCAGCCGGTAAGAGTGCCCGTGGTTTTTTCGGCCATCAGCTCGATGCCCCGCGCAGCGCCTGATCCGAAAGTGACAAAATCTTCCCACCGTTCGCCCCTGCCCTGAATAATATGGCCTGCACTGCGGTATTGCAGCAATTTATTGAAATGTGACCAAAAAATTTCACCTGCAAAAAGGTACCCGGTTTCGGGCCTGATAAAAACACCGGCCGAAAAAAGGTCGGAACGGCCTGGTTTTGCTCCGGGCGTAGAGGCCACCCAAAGTTCGGCAGGTATTCCCATGGCAGTATTCTGCAACTGATGCAGGTACTGTTTCATACGCGCCCACGCCAATTGTCCGGTAACAATGCCCGACATTTTATATTTAATCGCTATCCGCGGGTGAAAACTGGGATATATTTCACCTTCGGTTTGCATTACCCCTGCCCGGATACCGATACCGGCACTAATACGACGGGTAAATTTCCAATCACCTTCTCCATACCATTCTGTTATAAAATTATGGCTGGCCTGGTCATTGTTTACCACCACGGCAACCGAATCGTTGCGAAAAGCCGACACCGACGGGTTAAACTCCATGAAGGAGACCAGAAAGCCAGATCTTACGTGATTCCCCGTTTCCAAAAACCAGTCAAAATCGCCTTTCACCGACCAATCGGCCAGCTGGTTGTAGTTGCGGAAATAATTTTTGTCGCGTTTACCGAAATGGCCGTAATATTCCTGCCTGTAACGGCTGTTGTAAGCCGAAAAGTTGGCAAATACTTTTGGACTAAAAATATGATTCCAGCGCAAAACCGTAGTCAGGTTTTGCCAATGGTAGCTGAATTTAAAATAATCTTTTTCGCGGCCGCCCCCATCTTCGTGAATAAAGGCATCACGACCGGTGTAAAAGCTAAAGTAAATCCGGTCATGCGGGCCAATAATCCAATTGGTTTTTGCATTGATATCCCAGAAGCCGTAGGTCAGGGAGGGCGCACCGGCGCCCCCCAGTTTTTGTGCCAGCAACAGGGGAATATCGAGCCAGGTTTTACGCGCCGAAACAATAAACGATGCTTTTTCTTTAACCAACGGCCGCTCAATGGTATAACGACCTGCCACCGGACTTAGAGTAAAAGTTCCCGACTTTTCTTTCAGGTTCCCCTCTTTCATTTGGATATCGAGCACAGAGCTTAACCTGCCGCCGAATCGTGCCGGGAGGCTCCCCTTGTGGAGCATTGCCCCCGAAATGGCGTCGTTATTGAAAAGCGACATAAATCCCCACAGGTGGTTTACGTTATATACCGGAACACCATCCAGCAGGATCAGCGTCTGATCAGGACTGCCTCCCCTGACACTGAAGCCTGTTGCCCCTTCGCTAGCGAACGACACGCCGGGCAACAGCTGAAGGCTTTTCAACAGGTCGGGTTCTCCCAATACCACGGGTATTTTTTCGACACTCCGGGCAGTTAACCGGTTAACTCCCAACTCTTGTGATATCACTTCAGATTGTTCTCCCCTGGCTTTTACCTCTACTTCGGACACCAAGTTGCGGGAAAACAACCCGATGTGCAATGTCGTATCGGATTGAGCCGTAAACTGGGCAATAACAGGCTGGTATCCAACAAAACGAAAAATGAGCTGCTTGTTGCCGGCAGGTAGGGTGAGACTGTAAAAACCATAATTATTGGAAATTGTGCCTTTTTTTGAAGTTTCACAGTAAACAGATGCGCCGGGCAAACGCTCACCGGTTTCGGCATCCGAGATATAGCCGCTTACGGTTATATTATGTTGTACATTTGCCGGATTTCCTGCGGTCAAATGCACCATCAAAACAAAGTATAGTACCATCCACTTTTTCATACGCCGGTATTAAAGGGCCACTTCTTTGTATTGGGTATTTACGGCGCCGAAAATGCCTTTGCCGTTCTGTATATTTGAATAAACTGGAAATGGCGC
>JARKOX010000011.1 GCA_029975525.1 Prolixibacteraceae bacterium
AATTTTTTAACGATTTTCGGGGGCGGCTTTGAATTGCCATAACCATATAATACTGATATATTTGCCGTAACTTTTTAAATTTGGATTCATGGCTTCGGAAAGCGCTGATTTTAAAAAATATATCCGTTATTTCTGGGTGACTTATGTAACGCTGGTGGTTGGGGTGTTTATCCTGTTTTACCTGATCGCAAGCGGCTCACTGGGGTTTATGCCTTCGTTCAAAGAGCTGGAAAACCCGGAAAGCATTCTGGCTTCGGAAGTTATTTCGACCGACGAAAAGGTTTTGGGGCGTTATTTTAGCGAAAACCGGACTTACACTTCCTACGAAAATATTCCCGAAGGATTGATCAACGCGCTGGTTTCTACCGAAGATGTCCGTTTCTACCGTCATCCGGGGATCGATTTCCGGGGGTTGATGCGGGTGCTCAAGGGGATTCTCACCGGCGATACCAGTTCGGGCGGGGGAAGTACCATTTCGCAGCAGCTCGCCAAAATGCTTTTCCCGCGGGAGGAGTTTTCCAACCCGGCCGAACTGGCCCTGCGGAAGTTCCGCGAGTGGGTGATTGCGGTCAAGCTGGAGCGGAGCTACACCAAAGAGGAGATCATCACCATGTATCTGAACAAATATGACTTCCTCAACCTGGCTGTGGGAATCAAAACAGCCGCCAACGTCTATTTTAACTGCGAACCCGACTCGTTGCAGCTGCACCAGTCGGCCATGCTGGTCGGGATGGCCAAAAACAGCGCGCTGTACAACCCGGTGCGCCGGCCCGAACTGACCCTGCAACGCCGGAATGTGGTGCTAAACCAGATGCGTAAATATGACTTTATCACCCGTCACCAGTACGATTCACTGAAAATGCTCCCGCTCGGCCTCGATTTTCACCGGGTGGATTTCAAACGGGGGCTGGCTCCCTACTTTCGCGAATATCTGCGGATTACCCTGGGCGCCACCAAACCTGATCCCGAAAAATATGCCTCGTGGCAGTATCAGAAATTTAAAGAAGACTCCACCGAGTGGCAAAATAACCCGCTTTACGGCTGGTGCAACAAAAATGTGAAACCGGACGGGCAACCTTACGACCTTTACCGGGACGGGCTTAAAATCTATTCGACCATCGACGCCCGGATGCAGACCTATGCCGAAGAGGCCGTTGCCCAGCATCTGAAGGAAAATTTGCAGCCGTTGTTCGACAGGCGGATGAAATCGCTCAAAAATCCTCCTTTCTCCAACGACATGCCTGCCGCCGAAGTGGAACAGCTGATCGACCGGTCGATTCGCCAGACCGAACGTTACCGGGTATTGCGCGAGCAGGGAAAAAATTTTGACCAGATCCGGGAAGTTTTCCGGCAGCCGGTCGAAATGACCATCTATTCCCTGAAAGGGGAGATCGACACCCTGATGTCGCCCATGGATTCCATTAAATGGTACCTGCGCTTTTTCCGGTCGTCGTTTATGGCCATGGAAAACGGGACCGGCAAGGTGAAAGCTTATGTGGGCGGCCCCAACTACGAATATTTCATGTACGACATGGTGAAAGACGGGAAACGCCAGGTCGGCTCTACCGTAAAACCCTTCCTCTACACGCTGGCCATGCAAAACGGGCTGACGCCCTGCACCAAAGTGCCTTACGTGCGCCAGCAGTTTATCCTTCCCGACGGGACCATCTGGGAACCCAAAGACTCGGACAAGGATGAGGAGAACTACGGCAAAATGGTGACCCTGAAATGGGGACTGGCCAACTCCCGGAATATGATTTCGGCCTGGGTGATGAAACAGTTTAACCCCAACGCCGTGGCTGAAGTGATGCGGAAACTGGGCATTTACAGCCCGATTGACCCGGTGCCGTCGATGTTCCTGGGAACGTCGGATGTGACCCTTTATGAAATGGTGGGCGCCTTCTCGACCTACGCCAACAAAGGTGTTTTTGTGAGACCCTATTTTGTCACCCGCATCGAAGATAAACACGGAAATATTATCGCCAGCTTCCTGCCCGAACGGTATGAAGCCATTGATGAGAATACCTCTTACCTGATGCTCAATATGCTGCAGGGGGTGATTGACGAAGGTACCGGCATCCGGTTGCGCTTCCGTGACAACTATGGAAAATTCAAGATGCCAATCGCCGGGAAAACCGGTACTACCCAAAACCATTCCGACGGGTGGTTTATCGGGATGACCCCCAACCTGACCGCCGGAGTTTGGACCGGCGCCGAGTTACGGAGTATCCGGTTCTCGGATATCTCCACCGGACAGGGAGCCAACATG
>JARKOX010000205.1 GCA_029975525.1 Prolixibacteraceae bacterium
AACCGTAGCCGGGTTTTCCCGGTTCTTTGGGGGTGAAATAGGTTTTCCCGGTGAAAGGCACCAACAAAACATCGCGGTACTCGGGTTCGCCAACGCCGTTGAGGTGGGTGTGCGTAAAACCCTGAATGATGCTGTCGGACGACGCATAACCGCCGCAGGAATTGAGCCGTGTGTCGGGGCCCAGTTGCACGCCACCAAAAGGCATACTGGCGGCAGGCCAGGTATTTCCATCGGCTCCTGTGCCAATAAACGGGTCAACCAGATTCAGCAGCTCTCCGGAGTGGGTACATCCGGAAAAAACAAGCTGAATCAGAACATAAAACTTGATAACACGAATACATTTCATTTCCCTGTTTTTGATCTGAAAATCCGGAAATAGGCGGTCAAACCCGAAACAACGAGTAATGCCGATCCTGCCATAAACAGAAGCCGGTAATATTCGGGATAGATTTCGGTAAAATCTTCAACAACCTGGTTTCGAAAAACGTAAACCAGACCCAGGCCAATCAGGAACAGTGCGCCGGCAACTCCGGCCAGCGGCAGCGTTTTCCGGCAGGTAAAATGCCGTGTCACCTCTAATTTGTTCCGGAGAAATACAAACAGAAATATCCAGAAAACCCACGAAACAACCTGCAGCAGATTCAACGTTCTGAAGTAGTTAACCAGGGTGATCACCGTGTGCCCCAAAAGATTTTTCTTTTCGTAATAGGGCCGGTCGTTGAGCAACAACACTTTCAGTTTACTCTGGTCGCGGGTTTTGAGGATGTTTAGGATGGCCTCTTCTTTTGCCTGCATCTCCATGTTTTGCCAACCCGGAATTTCAAAGGCATTCCAGAGGGTGCAGGAGCTGCCGTAACCATGAAAATCGAGGCCGCCGTTTAAAATCAGGCCGTTGTTTTCGCAGAATGATCGGATGCGTTGGTAAACCTGGCGGTTGTACCGTTTGTTTTCGGCCGTGTTTTCGATTTCGAAACCATCGACTCCCAGGTCGCGGTAATATTCGAGCGATTTGCGCTCCCCGTCAAACCAGTGGTTGACCAGGATGGCAGCGCCTTCGGAACGGGCTTTGGCCACCACTGCCGAGTCAGACATTCCTTTGGTTTTGAAATCAGATTTCAGGCCCAACAAACTGAGGTGGTTGCTGCCCGAAAACTCCTCGCCGCAAAAAACCACCGGTTCGCCGGACTGCTCCTGGTTCCAGCGCCGATTGACAAATTCCAGCGTCTGTTTGTGGTTGTTGTGGTCGGTGATAAAAAAGGCGTCGAAACCGTTCCGCTGGTGCCAATTCAGTAATCCTTCCTGCGAAATCATCCCGTCGTGACTGAATTCGGTGTGCGCGTGTGTGGTGACCAGCACCCAGCCGGAAGTTTTGTTTACGATTTTGTCGTTGGGCAGCGGGATAAAAATCATCAACACCAAAAGCACAAACCACACACCGGCCAAAATGGAAAGGTTGACCAGCTGCCGGCCGGCAAATCGCATCACTGATTTCCAGCCGCTCCGGCCAAAAGCCCGGATCAGCGTGTAGACTCCCCAAAGGATAACCATCCCCAAAAGAAGCTGCCGGAACTCTTCGACGGTGTAAAACGCCTGGTTAAAATAGAGCAGCGGCCCTACCAAAGGCTCAAACAGGATTCGCCAACCGGAAACACGCACCTCAAATCCGGGTTCCGGCTGCAGGGTCAGTGCATTTTCAATGTGTACCGGGTAGTGAAAAACCGCGGCGATCAGCACCACAAACACCGCCAGCGCAACAGGAGTAATCCATCTGTTTAGGTTCATTTCCGGAAGTTT
>JARKOX010000025.1 GCA_029975525.1 Prolixibacteraceae bacterium
TTCAATGGCGTCAATTTCGTCGTGGCGGAAACGCTCTTTGAAAAGTTTGACCATCTGTCCGGCAATGCCGTTGACACAGCCAACCGTTGGCACCACCCACAATTCGTTGCGGATCCCAACATCGCCGTTTTTGCGGCAGTAACCATTGAAAACAGGAGCTTCGTCCGGCACTGCAATTTCCGTGAATACCGGATTGTATTCGTAATTGAGCGTCCCCGAAAGGTTGGTTGCCAGGTTGTGGGTATGGACATGGCACCCCTGTCCGATTGGTTGCGTGGCGTGTCCGATCGGCGATCCGTATTTGACAACATTTTCGCCGTTTTTAATCGGGCGGATGCTGAATTTGTGTCCCTTCGGAATAGCGTCGCAGAGCCGGAAGCGGTTGCCCGGAATGGCGATTTTCGTTTCCGGCGCCAGATCGGCCAGCGCTACCGCTACATTGTCGGCCGCGTGAATTTGCAGGTAATTGTTCATTATGCAGCGTGTTGGATGGATGAATCTTTGGTCAGTACCACTTCAAGGGCGTTAGCCATTCCGGTTTTTTCGATCAGGAAGAGGTAGCCCGAAACGGCAGGAGCCAGCCCTTTTATCGTGTTGAGGTCTTTTTTCCAGAACTGGCGGTTGCCGAGTGTTTTTTCAACCAGGAAAGAGATACTTTCCGGGGTTCCGTCGTACGCTTTCCAGGCTTCGGCAAACCAGGAGACGATTTCCGGGTCGTCGCTGACTTCGTAGCTGGTTCCGTTGTTTTGGCCGCGGTACCAGGCGATGAGCGCTGCCAGTGAGAACACCAGTTTTTGCGGCAAACGGTTGTTCTTCTTGAAATAATCGGCAAGCGATGGCAGGTTTCGGGTTTCCCATTTACTGACGGCATTCAGCGAGATGCTTCTCCAGTAATGTTTGATGAAAGGGTTGTGGAAACGCTCCAGGGTTTTAGCTGCAAAAGCTTCCAGCTGGGTATCGTTTTCCCGAAGCGCGGGAACAATCTCTTCGAACATCATCTCTTTCATGAAACGGCTCACGTTTTTATCCTGCGCTGCTTCGCGGACGGTTTCCACGCCGCTGAGCAATGCCGTGGCAAAAGTCCCGGTGTGGGCGCCGTTCAGGATGCGCACTTTCTCTTCGCGATACGGGCGGTTGTCGGCCACAAATTTCACTTCCAGTCCGGCTTTATCGGCAGGGAAAAGGCGGCGTACCCGCTGCGGGGCTTCAATCACCCAGGCATGGTAATATTCGCCGATCACGACCAGATTGTCTTTGAATCCGATCTCCTGTTGCAGGGTGTCGATCTCATCTTTCGGAAATCCGGGGACGATTCGGTCAACCAGGGTGTTGCAGAAGTCGCATGAGTTGTTTACCCATTCGGTAAAACGATCGCCCAGGTTCCATTCGCCGGCATAGCGGAGTACCAGCTCCTTCAGCCGGTCGGCGTTCCGGTCGATCAGTTCGCAGCACAAAAAGGCCAATCCGGCATCGGGCGAACCATTAAACTTCTGAAAACGGTGATAGAGCAGAGCGGTCACCTTTCCGGGAAATGATTTTTGCGGGGTATCTGTCAGCCGGTCGTCCGGATGGTAGGAAATTCCGGCTTCGGTCGTATTCGACAGGACAATTTTGATATCCGGATTGCCGGCAGCCTGCAGGTAGTCGTCAAAGTTGGCGTAGGGATTGATCGCCCGGGTAATGCAGTCGATCAGTTCAATTTTTTTCACCGGCTGCTCTTTTTTAACGCCGCGCAACCCGAGATGGTAGAGTCCATCCTGTGCATTGAGGGCATCGGCCATACCGTTTTCGATGGGCTGAACCACCACCACACCCGACTGATAATCGAGGGTTTTATTCATGCGGTGGACCATCCAGTCGCAAAAGGCGCGCAAAAAGTTGCCTTCGCCAAACTGAAGAATTCTTTCAGGATATTTTACTGCCGAAACAGCATTTTCACGGTTTAAAGTTTTCATTTCTGTTAATTTTTATTCGCGTTAACGCACACGGGATAGTTGGAAAAAATAGCCGTGTGCGAACACGGCATTTGCTGCGAATGTAGGAAAAACCCTGTTAAAAATGATTTTAAATTAATGGCTTTGTGGTTAAATTGTTGTTTGTCTGTGTGTTACTTGTATTTATGGATGGTGTGTTTTTGAATTAATTGTTAAGAAACTGTTTTTGCAGGGGAAAAAATCCGGAACAGGGAAAAGGATGCTTCCGCCAGCTGTTTGATTTGGCCGGCAGCCAAACACACCTCATTATTTTTATTTTTGCAGAAACAACAGAAATATGGCAGCTGACTGGAAAGAACGTTTTGGGGTGGTTTTCTCTACCAATCCCGATTTTCAATATGACAAAGAGGAGCAGCCCGTTAACGAAACCCTGCCGCCCGCCCGGCAGGATCTTCGGGTGCAGTTAGACCGCAAACAGCGGAAGGGAAAATCGGTAACATTGATCACCGGTTTTGTCGGCGCCGATGCCGATTTGCAGCAGCTGGCCAAGTTGCTGAAAACCAAATGCGGCGTTGGTGGTTCGGCCAAAGAGGGGGAAATTCTGATTCAGGGCGATTTTGTGGTGAAGGTTCTCGATCTCCTCCATCAAAACGGGTATAAGGCCAAACGCTCCGGCGGGTGATTTCAGGATGACAATTATTTTAAAACGAAATGGTTATGCGGTTTTTTTTGCTTTTCTCTATTGGGCTGATGTTCGTCTTTGCAGGAAATGCCCAGAAAAAAGTCAGCCCGGAGGTTTTCCTGTTCTCTTATTTTAAAAATAACGGTGAAGACGGCCTTCATCTGGCCTGGAGTGAGGACGGACTGCACTGGCAAGCGCTCAACAACGACCAGGCCCTTTTGGCGCCTGCTGTCGGAAACGATAAGCTGATGCGCGATCCCTGTATCATTCAGGGGCCTGACGGCCGGTTCCATATGGTTTGGACCGTGAGCTGGAATGAACGCGGAATCGGTTACGCTTCCTCTCCCGATTTGATCCGCTGGTCGGATCAGAAGTTTATCCCGGTGATGCAAGCTGAACCTGAAGCGCGGAACTGCTGGGCGCCCGAAGTTTTTTATGATTCAGCAACCAAACAATTCCTCATTTTCTGGTCAACTACAATTCCCGGCCGTTTTCCCGAAACGGAGGCCAGTGCCGACAAAGGCTGGAACCATCGTATGTATTACGTTACGACCCGCGATTTTGAAACTTTCAGTCCGACAAAACTCTTTTACAACCAGGGTTTTAATGTCATCGACGGGACGCTGCTGAAAAACAAAGACACCTATTATCTATTCCTGAAAGATGAAACCCGCTACCCTCCGCAGAAAAATATCCGGATAGCCCGGTCTGGAAAGCTGGAAGGGCCTTACAGCATAGCTTCGGAACCCATTACCGGCGCTTACTGGGCCGAAGGTCCCACTGTCGTTCAAGCCGGCAAAAAATGGATCGTCTATTTCGACAAATACACCAACCATTCGATGGGGGCTGTCAGTTCCTCTGACCTCATAAACTGGACAGACATTTCGGATCAGCTCCACTTCCCCGGGGGAGTGCGTCATGGTACCGTGCTGAAAGTACCCCGGCAGGTACTTGCCAAACTTCTTGCCCATTTCCCGGATTCGGAGATCCGGTGATCAGTTGAAAATTTTTATTCCGAAGAAAACCGACCGGGGCCTGGCTGGCCCGTAGATGAAGCCACTGTCGCGGTTTTTCCCGCTGTCAAAGTTATTTTGATAGTGACCGAGGAGATTGTAAACTCCTCCTGAAAATTCGAAGCTAACATCCATGCGTGGAATATCAATCCGGCAGGCAACTTTGGGATTGATCTCCCAGCTCACCGGAGAGGTAAAGAGTTCGTCTCTTTCCGGGGTGCCGGGGTCGCCCGGCAAACCGTAATGGGGAATTTTCATGGAGCCGGTGTAGATCCCCGAGAGTGAAGCGCTGAAAGCCCCGGGCGGAGTGACGCTAAGCGTGAAATAGCCATACGATTGCGGAGTGCGGAGATACTCCCGGCTACCAGGCAGCTCCGACGACCATAAAACGGCTTGTCCATATTCGCTCTTCTGCAGGGTGATTCCGGTTTCGATCTGCATCTTTTGGTTGTAGTTGGCCCGTATTTCCAGGGTTGTTCCCAAAATCCGGCTTGTGCCTCCGTTACGTTTTACCAGAATTGAATTCCCATCGGTACCCGACCCCGTCTCTTCCAGTATAAAAGCATCTTTCAGCAGGGTGTGGAACCCTTCGAGGGTATATCCCCAGATAAAATGTTCGGTGGCCTTGTCGAAATTTGAAGAGAGGCTCCAGCTTTGCGAGCGCTCCTCATGCAGGTCGGGAGCAAGTTCAACTTTTTGGATACCTCCCCCTGCAAAAGCGATGTGCATATCGGCGTCGAAAGCCTGTGGCGCCCTGAATCCGGTTGACCAGCTCAGTCGCAGCTGGGTGGTTTGCACCGGCCTGTACAGCACGGAAATGCGGGGGTTTACTACGGGGTTATCCACCAGGTTGTGCCGGTCGGCACGAACTCCCGTCAGTACCGTCAGCCCCGGAGTTACCGACCAGTCGCTTTGTGCAAAGAGTCCCACATTCCGGGTTTGCTGGTCGATCAGATAATGGTAGGTTTTGATCTGGTCATACACATCGTCGGAGTGGTACTCGGCGCCGACGGTAAAGAGGTTGCCTTCTCCCGGAAAACCGGGCGAAAGGTGGTTCCACTGCAGGCCGGCCAGCAGGGTGTTGTTTTTTGAATTTCCATAGGGCGGATTTTCGAGGTAAGCCAGGCGCGCGACACTGTCTCCGGGCATGATTCCGGTGAAGTGTTTTCTGCGGGTTGTCTGTCCGGCCAGATAGAGGATCAGGGTATTCCGGTTGTTGTTGCCGGTGTACTGGTAGTCAACGCCTCCCATCAGCACGTTGTGGGTCCGTTCTTCCGATTGAAGGGCCAGGAAGGCTGGCTCTTCCAGGGAGTCGCCACCTCTTCTGAATTCGTAGAGGCTCGAGAGGTTGGCTTCCAGTTTTTGGTTTTCATCGATTTTAAAGAAGGAATTCAGCCCAAAAGAGTTGTTGGCGAGGGTCGGGATTTCAGAAAATCCGTCGGCATTGTGGTCGTAGGCGTCGCGTTGGCGGTGCGAGGCAAACAGGGAAAGGCCCGAGTTGAGCTTTTGCGAAAGCGTTGTAACCGATCCGTTAAGCAGGCGGTCGGTTGCCGAGCCGTTTATCGCCGAATAGCCGGAAGTGATCTCGAAGGAGTTTCGTTGCGGAATACGGGTGATGATGTTTACCGTTCCGCCGATAGCGCTGGATCCGTAGAGTGCCGATCCGCCTCCCCGCACAATTTCAATCCGTTCGACCATTGCGGCTGGGATCTGTTCCAGGCCGTAGAGGCCGGTCAGCGGGCTGAACACCGGACGGCTGTTGATGAGAATCTGGCTGTAGGCGCCACCCAGGCCGTTCATTCGCAACTGGGTGTAATTACAGGTCTGGCAGTCGGTCTCCATCCGCAGACCAGGCTGAAAACTGAGGCTTTCGGAAACGGTGTTGGCGGCGATTGCCCGGATCGCTTTGGCATCGAGTACATTGACAATCACCGGGCTTTCGGTTTTCCGTTTAAAAGTTTTGGTCCCGGTGATGACTACCTCATCTACGGAGATGACCTCTTCTTCCAGCTCAAATTTTACTTCGAGGGTTTGTCCCGGTTTCAGGATGATTTTTTTATGGCTGGTTTTATACCCCACCATCCGGGCGGTGAGGGTGAATTCGCCGGCTGGCAGATTGACCAGCAGGTAGTGGCCGGTGATGTCGGTCGTTGTTCCGTAGTGTGTTCCTTCCAGCAAAATATTTACAAACGGAAGGTGTTCGCCTTTTGAAACCACATGGCCGGTGATGACAATGTCCTGACTGCGGGCATCCAAAGGGGAGAAATAAAGTACTGCAGCAATCGTGAATAGTTGGATTAATATTTTCATTTTACCGTTTTTCCTTACCAAAACGTTTCCGGGGAGGTTTGGTTTACAGGATTCGGCAGGCGATAATTTGATTGGTTCGTTTCATTTCTTACTTTTGTATCCGAAAATGGTTCCTTTATTTTTTGAATTCAGGGAATCCGGTGTAAAACCGGAGCTGTGCCCGCAGCTGTAATCTCCGCAATGGCACCTGCAATTGACCACTGACCTTCCGTTGAAAGGTTGGGAAGGCCGCAGAAATGCCGGAGAGAGCCAGAAGACCTGCCATTTTCGAGTAATGCTTTCGGGAATAAAAGCGACGGTTGAAAAACCTGAAGTTTTATTTCCCTATGTTTCACCAAAACAACAGGGGAATGAAAGATTTGATTCTTTTGCTATTAAGCGTTTTTTTACCCTTTTGGGGGACGACGCAGTTGAACCATGCAGGCAAACTTTACGAATACCGGCCTGCTCCCGGTCAGTACATCAACACCGAACAGTTTGGAATTCCGGCCGCTGCCCAGCGAATGGTGCAGAACCAGGACGATATGGTGTCGCTCGGGGCGTTTGGCGGTTATGTGGTGCTGGGTTTCAACAAACCCGTAAAAAATGATCCGGCCAACCCTTATGGGGTCGATTTTACCATCTTCGGAAATGCTTTCGACGGTTCGTCGGAACCCGGGGTGGTGTGGGTGATGAAAGATACCAACGGCAACGGCCTGCCCGACGATACCTGGTACGAAATTGCCGGTAGTAACCATTTTAAATCGGATACCCGGCGGAATTGCCGCCTCACATACAGCCCGCAACCCGATGGGAAAATTACCTGGAAAGACCAGGCCGGCAACGCCGGAGCCATCCTCCCCAATGAATTTCATAAACAGCCCTACTATCCATCCTCCTCGTTTTTTTCCGACTATCCGCAGGATTCGGTATCCTTTTCCGGAACATTGCTGAAAGGTTTTGCAACCAGCCAGTCTGGCGAAATCAAATTACATCCGCTGGCGTTTGGTTATGCCGATAACCGCCCGGTAAACCTTGGCGTTTCGCTGACTTTACCCGACAATCCCTATACGCCGGCAGTAGCCGAGGGAGCCGGCGGCGACGCCATTGATATCTCCTGGGCTGTCGATCAGCAGGGGAATTATGTGGAGCTGGACGAGATCCATTTTGTGAAAATTACCGGCGGCATGCTCGAAGATCTTGGCTGGCTGGGCGAGTCATCCACCGAGGTGGCCTGGATCGTGGATGTGGAGCCGGTTGCCGTTTCTCCGGGACCCGAAAACCTGACAATTATCTACGCCCATCCCCGGCAGCTGCTGGTTGGCGATACCCTGCAGCTGGAGGCGGCTTTTTTTAAAAAAGGGAAGTTTTATGCCAACAATATAGTTTTTGAAAATCCCGACGGGAATCTGGCCGAAATCTCTCCGGCAGGCGTTTTAAAAGCGCTGAAAGGCGGAACCGTAACGGTTTCGGCAGTTCCTGACGGATTTCAGGAAGCAACAACCAGTACGCAACTTATCCTGCTGCAGCCTGATTCTGTTTCGCTGGACGGACTGCCCGCCTCGATGTTCCCGGGTGAAACAGCGCTGGCAACCCCGCGGTTGTTCGATCAAAACCGGAATGAGATCCCCGGGATGGAGTGGGATATCGATATTTCTGCGAGCTCGGTGGTTTCGGTTGAAAAAGAGGGAAATACCTTTAAAATCACTGCCCTTGAACCGGGGAACTGCGAAATTTCGGTGCGTCCGGTCCGTTATCCGGAGCTGGAGAAGAAGCTGACCCTGAAAGTTTGGGTCAGCAGTGAAAAGATCAGGGTGTTTGTGACGGCCAAAACCGGGACCGAAAATCTATTGCCGGCCCAGTGGCTCGAAGTGGCCATGCAGTCACTCAACCCCGCCGTGGAGAACCGTACCCGCGACTACAGCCAGGTGTCGGCTGTGTCAGCAGCGCATGCCGTGATGGCGGCTTTCGCCAGGGCTGGCGTCAATTACCGCTTCCGCGACGACGACAAGGCCGGCAACCAGCTTTACCTCTATTCCGTGGAAAAAGAGGGGAGTTTTATTTACGGGTGGGGCGGAAAAACCGAGCCGGCGGCTTTTGCCCGCGGATGGATTGTCCGTCGCAACGGACAAAGTTATCTGCGGAATTTTGACCAGCTCCCGGTGGCAAATGGCGATACCCTGGTGATTTACCATGTTCCGAATTTATTACAGGAGTGGCAGCTGACCATGCTCTCTGTTTCGCCCGACTCTGTTGCCGTGGGCGAAGAGGTGGTGGCGCAAACGCTGTCAACCACCTGTCGCTTTATTGCTTATAACCAGATTGCGGAATCAGCTTTTAAACCGTTGGTCAACAGGCCGGTTTACCTGCAGGAGGGGAACAAAAGTACGTTTCTGACCGACCTGAGCGGGAAGACGGTCCTCCGGATTACTGAAAATCCGCCGTTGGTGGTTGTTTCCGGCAACGATGCGGTTTTGCTCTATTCCAAATTAGCCACCGGTATCCGGCCCGGCGCCAGAATCGATCTGGGGCTCTATCCCAATCCGGCGCAGGATGTATTTCGGATCAGCGGAAGTTTCAGCGCCGGCGCAGTTTTACAGATCGTGGATCTGCAGGGCAGGGTCGTACATTCTTTTGTGGAAAATGGTTCTGTCCGGCCGGTCGATATCTCAGCCCTTCCTCCCGGAACTTATCTGGTTACTCTTCGCGACGGGCAGCAGCTCTTCCGGGCAAAATTGCTGAAGCGATGAGGAGATTCTTTTTCTCTCTTTTCTGGTTGGGATTGGTTGGGTTGCCGGCAGCCGGACAGTCACTCCGCGATACGGTCCACATCCGCGAAGTACAGGTGCTGGGCAGGCGGCGGGTTGAAGAGGCCGGACTGACCGTTACCCGTCCCGATTCGCTGGCGATGGTTTCGGGGATGACCACCGATTTGTCGCAGCTGATTTCGCAATACACACCGGTATTTATCAAATCGTATGGACGCGGATCGGCGGCGACAGCCAATTTCCGCGGAACCGCCGCCTCGCATACGCAGGTTGTTTGGAACGGAATGAACCTCAACTCGCCCATGCGCGGCTCGGCCGATTTGTCGTTGCTGCCGGTTTTTTTTGTCGACGAGGCTTTTTTGCTGCACGGCGGCAGTTCGCTGACCGAAGGTTCGGGGGCGTTGGGCGGCAGCATCCACCTGGGCAACAAGCCCGACTGGGCGGCCCGAAAGACCGTGGCTGCCGTTGCCGAACGGGGATCGTTCAACAGCGGGAAATACCTGGGGCGCTGGCAGCTGGGCGGCAGCCGGTTCAAATCGGTTTCCCGGATTTACTACGAAGATTCGGACAACCGTTTTTCGTTTTACAACGTGGGCGTAATTCCCTACCGGCGCGATACGCTGGAAAATGCCGGGTATTACAAGGCCGGCGTCCTGCAGGAATTTTATTTCCGGTTTTCCGAAGAGAAAATTGCGGCGCTCCGCGGATGGTACCAGCAGAGCCACCGCAACCTGCCCCAGCTGATGTCGTACGAAGGCAGCGACCGCGAAGAGTACCAGGATGACGATCATTTCAGGGCCCAGTTTGAACTGAAAAATTATGGTGGGCCAGTGCAGTACCAATTTTTTTCGGGAGCTAACTTTACGCGGCTGCACTACTTCCGGCAGTCGCCCGATCTGAAATTTGTGAACGACGACTCCAACAGCCGGGAAAATAGTTTTTCGAACCGGCTGAAACTGCAGCGCAAATTCAGCAGCAAAATAATGGCCACGGCCAGTCTCGACGTCAATTACCACCAGGTGGAGGTGGCCAATCGCGTGCGCGAAACCGGTTATGACGCCAGCCGCCTGGAGTCGGGGTTGTTGTTGAATGTTCAGGTGAAGGTTGCCGACAGGTTGGCGATGTTTGTCCTCTCCCGCGCCGAAAGTTACGACAGCCGTCTGATTCCGTTTATCCCGGCGGTGGGCGCCGAATGGCAGCTGTTGCCGGCTTTTCCCCTGTTTCTGAAGACCAACCTCTCGCGCAATTACCATAAACCCAGCCTGAACGATCTGTACTGGTTACCGGGCGGAAATCCCGATCTGCTGCCCGAAGACGGCATTTCGACCGATTGGGCGCTCACCCACGAAAGCCAAACACCGGGCGCCTGGAAACAGGAACTCTCCTTTTTTATTTCGAAAATCAACAACTGGATCATCTGGCAGCCCGCTTCAAACGGCGCCTATTACTGGGAAGCTGCCAATGTGAAGGAGGTGCTTTCGCGCGGGCTGGAGTACCAGTTCAACGGAAAAGCGGCGTGGCAAAAGTGGGTTTTTCATTTCAGCGGCAATTATGCCTACACCCGCACCACCAACCAGCATGCGGTCAGTTCGGTCGACCAATCGCGGGGCCGGCAGCTGATCTATATTCCGAAACATTCGGGCAACCTGCATTTGACGGCAGCTTTTCAAAGATGGTCGCTGCAGTACGATCTGGGGTACACCGGCCGGCGATACACCCAGTCGTCGAACGAATGGACCCATTTCGAGAGTGTGCTCAACCCGTTTTGGCTCAGTACGGCTTCGCTGCAGAAGCAGTGGGAGTTTCCCGCCCTGACTGTCAGCGCCAAAGTGATGGCCGATAACCTGCTCGGCGCCGATTACCAGCGCATTTTGTGGCGGCCCATGCCCGGACGTAACTATTTGTTCACCCTTGGTTTTAGCTGGAAGAAATGAAGACATTAAAATACCTGAGCTTTATCCTGCTCGTGCTGGCTGTGGCCTGCGAAGAAGAACCGGTCGAAGTTGTTTTTGCCGATCTGGGAAAACGGTCGGGGGTGTTCATCTCCTGCGAGGGAAATTTTATGTATGGCAACGCCTCTCTTTCCTTTTATGACAAAGTGAATAAGAAGGTTTATAACCAGGTGTTTTATGCCCGCAACCGTGCCCCGCTGGGCGATGTGGCACAGTCGCTCGCTTCCGACGGCAAAAAACTCTATGTGGTGGTCAATAATTCCGGGAAAATATATGTGCTCGACCCGGTTACCCTGGAGTATCGTGGTGCGGTAACCGGGCTGGTTTCCCCGCGTTATATCCATTTTGTTTCGGCAGAAAAGGCGTATGTCAGCGACTTGTATGCACGGCAGATTACCATTATTAACCCGCAGAACCTGCAAAAAACCGGGGTGATCGATGTGTCGGACGGCAGCGACAACAGCAGCCGGCATCCGACCGAAACCTTTGTGCAGGCCGGCAAATGGCTCTTTGTCTCCTGCTGGTCGTATGACAACACGCTGCTGGTGATCGATCCGGAAAAGGACCAGGTGGTCGATTCGGTGAAAGTCCCGAAACAGCCGCAGAAAATGGTACTCGATAAAAATGGAAAGATTTGGGTACTTACCGACGGCAGCTACAAAGGAGCGCCTGGTGGTTACGAAAATCCGGCTTTGGTGCGCATCGATCCTGAAACCCGCACGGTTGAACAGATCTTCCGCTGGAGCCAGGAGGCCAGGCATCCGGGCGACCTGGATATCAACCCGGCCCGCGACACCTTACTGGTGGTGGCCGGCGGTTTTTATAAAATGGGGGTGGATGACAGCCGTTTGCCTGCTGCGCCCTTTATTGCTGCCGGAAACCGGCTCTTCTTCAGCGCCGGGGTCGACCCGCAAAGTGGCGAGATTTACCTGGCCGACGCAGTGGATTATGCCCAGAATGCGATGGTCTACCGCTTTTCGCCCGGCGGCGCTGTGATTGATTCGTTCCGGGTGGGAATTTCGCCCGGCGATTACCTGTTCAATTGATTTTATTTACCGGGCCGCGGCCTGGTGTGTGAAATATCTCCGGCAGTTTGCCGGGCAGTTCTTTGATCAATCCGGAATGGTTTTCCTTGGGGAAATGAAAAGGGAATCCGGTGTAAAGCCGGAGCTGTTCCCGCAGCTGTAACCCCGTACGATGTAGTCTGAAATCCACTGTCAACCGGTGATGGCGTTTGCGCACGCTACCGGAACGGGAAGGTGACTGCAATGGGGCAAGCCAGAAGACCTGCCTTCCGGATAACGCAATATTCAAAGCTTTCGGGATGAAAAGCGCGGCGTAACTTTTTGCCTCTTTTCCCGCTGTTTGGGTATTGTAAAATTTATTGTTCCACTAACAAAAATTTTACGAGATGAAAAAATTTACTTTGATGATGTGGCTCCTGGCTGCCGTTCTGTCGATAAAAGCCCAGGTGGTGTCAACCTTCGAAGATCTTCCGCTGGAAGCCGACAGCTATTGGAACGGTTCCGACGGAAGCGGCAAATTTATCAGCGGCAAGGTGACATTCATCAACGATTACAACGCCACCTGGGGAGTGTGGAGCGGCTTTGCCTACTCAAGCAAAACCGACCGGCTGACGCCCGGCGTGGGAAACCAGTACAGCGCTGTCACCGGCGCCGGAGTGTTGGGTTCTGCCAATTATGCCGTGGCGTATGACTTCGGAAACCTGAAGGCGCAGCTCGACGTGGTCGATTCGGTATCCGGATTTTACATTACCAACAATGCCTACGCCTACTATGCAATGCGCGACGGCGATCCTTATTCCAAAAAGTTTGGCGGGGCATCCGGCACCGATCCCGACTGGTTCCGGCTCAATATTTACGGCCTGGCAACCACCGGCGATACCACCGGCGTGGTGGTTTGCTACCTGGCCGATTTTCGCTCCGACAATCCTGCGGAAGATTACATCCTGGACAGCTGGAAATGGGTTGACCTCACTTCGCTGGGGAAAATCAAAGAGCTGCGTTTTACCCTCGAATCGAGCGATGCCGGAGCCTGGGGCATTAATACTCCGGGCTATTTCTGCCTGGATAACCTGAATTATCGCGACAAAGCGCCTGAAGTAGCACTTCCGGTGGCCGACATGGTGCTCTCTAAAAACAGTACGGAAACGGTTCGCATTCCGCTGGCCCCGGTTTTTAAAGACGACGACAGTCCCGGCCTACCGATGACCTACCAGGTTGAACGTCTCGAAAATGACCAGGTGGTCGAGGCCTCTGTTTATTCCTATCCGGGCGACGGCGGTTCCACCCTCTATTATCTCGATCTGAATGTAATTCCCAATACGGCCGGAGTTTGCCGGGTGACCATTTCGGCGACCTGCAACGGCAAAAAAACAGAACACACGTTTACCGTTGAAGTGAGGGTTCCAACCGGCGTTGAATCGGTACTGGCGCAAAAGGTTTCGGTGTTTCCCAATCCGTTCCGCCAGTCGTTTAACCTGCAATTTGCCACCGATGTGGACCGGATAGTCCTGCGCGATTTGCAGGGGCGTCTCCTGTGGCAGCAGACCAACCTTTCCGGCCGGCAGTTTCAGGTTGATGCCCTGGCCAACTATCCGTCGGGGATTTACCTGCTGACGGTTATTGGCGCCGACTTCAGTTATTCTCAGCCCGTTGTCAAAAAATAACCTGAAAAAATTCGGTGGTGTCGTTTACCAAAACGATTAATGTGTAGTTTTAGCCTTTCAGTGGACTGTTTTTCCGCACCAAACGGCATGAACATTTAGGAAGTGTTAATGTTTCAGAAAAAGACTTTTTAGTATTTTGTTGTCTGGTGGGAAAACCGTTAATTTGCACTACTTTAAAAAACAGAAGAAGTTCTATGATGGAAATAGTTAGAAACACGATGGTCACTCTGACGTACGATCTTCGGATTGATGACCAGGAAGGGGAAATGATTGAACAGGCGACTGCGGAAAGGCCATTGCAGTTTTTATACGGCGCCGGAATGATGCTTCCCAAGTTTGAATCACAGCTGGCAGGTTTGAAACAGGGCGAATTGTTCGAGATCAGACTGGCCAAAAACGACGCTTATGGCGAAGTAAATGAAGATGCAATTGTGGACTTGCCGCGGACGGTTTTTATGGTCGATGGACGATTCGACGAAGAGCTGGTAGCGGTTGGAAATACCGTTCCGATGATGAGCGGCAGCGGACAACGCCTGAACGGCCTGGTGCTGGAAGTGGACGACGATTCGGTGCGGATGGATTTTAACCATCCCCTGGCCGGAGAAGACCTCTGGTTTAAAGGAGAAGTCCTGGAAGTCAGACAGGCATCAGACGAGGAAATTGCGCAGATCTTGTCGGGCAGCTGCGGTTGCGGAAGCGGATCTTGCGGTTCGGGAGGTTGCGGCGACGATTCCTGCTGCTCCGACGACGATTCCGATTGCGGTTGCAGCTGCAACTGTTGATCTTTATTTTGACAATCAACTCATTTTTAATTATTTTTAGCCTCGTCTTCTTTATCAAAAGAGAACGAGGCTTTTTTATATTCAATTATGAATACATTCGGAAGAATATTTCGACTGACCTCTTTTGGTGAATCGCATGGAAAGGGAATTGGCGGAGTGATCGACGGTTGCCCGGCAGGGATCGCCATCGATCACGATTTTATCCAGCAGGAACTGGCCCGCCGCAAACCCGGACAATCGAAAATTACAACCCAGCGGCAGGAGCCCGACCAGGTTGAATTTTTTTCAGGAATTTTTGAAGGAAAGAGCCAGGGAACTCCCATCGGTTTTGCCGTGTGGAACAAGGATCAGCATTCGAACGACTACAACGATCTGAAATCGGTGTTTCGTCCGTCGCACGCCGATTACACCTATCTGCAAAAATATGGAACACGCGATCACCGGGGTGGCGGCCGCTCTTCGGCACGCGAAACCATTGCCCGCGTAGTGGCCGGCGCCGTTGGAAAGCTGATCCTCCGGGAGGTTGGCGTGAAAATCCAGGCTTATGTTTCGCAGGTAGGAGAGGTGGAGCTGGATAAACCGTACCAGGAACTCGATCTTTCGGCAACGGAAAATAACATCGTCCGCTGTCCCGATCAGGAGACTGCCGACCGGATGATTGCCCGCATCGAAGCGGCCGGGCGTAACCACGACACGGTGGGCGGTGTAATTACCGGCGTAATTACCGGCGTGCCGGCAGGGTGGGGCGAACCGGTTTTTAACAAGCTGCACGCCAGTCTGGGCTTTGCCATGCTGGGAATCAATGCCGTGAAAGGGTTTGAATATGGCTCGGGCTTTGCCGGAACCCGCCTCAGCGGATCGGAGCACAACGATATCTTTGTGCCCGATGGCTCCGGGGTCCGTACGGTGACCAACCATTCGGGCGGTATCCAGGGCGGTATCTCCAATGGCGAGGATATCTATTTCCGGGTGGCGTTCAAGCCGATTGCCACCCTGCTGAAAGAACAACAAACCGTTGACCAGGATCGGAACATTGTTTCGATTAACCCCAAAGGGCGCCACGACCCATGTGTGCTGCCCCGCGCGGTGCCCATTGTAGAGGCAATGGCTGCACTGGTTTTAACCGACTTTTATTTGATGAGTAAACTTTACAGCCGATAAATATGCCCAGAAAAAAACGTGAAAGAAAAATGCTGATGCCCCCGGTTATCAAGGGGATGTCGGTTTTTGGCGTCCGCGGACGGAAAGCCAACGAAGTGGTTCTTTTGCTGGAAGAGTATGAAGCCATCCGGCTGCTCGATTACCAGTTGATGAACCAGGAAGAGGCTGCCAAGCACATGGAGATCTCCCGGCCCACGCTAACCCGTGTTTATGAAGAGGCCCGGAGAAAAGTGGCCCGCGCATTTGTTGAAGGGCGGGATATCCTCATCCGGGGAGGAAACTTTTACTTCGAATCCAACTGGTTCAAATGTAATGACTGCAAAGTCAGCTTCAGCAATTACGAAGAACCTCAGCCCGCTTGTCCGGTCTGCGGATCGGCTGATACCATTTCCCTGAACGATTTCTTCAAACAGGAGGAGTAGCGGGCCGCAACAGGTTAGTGGTGGTGGCTGCAGTGGTGTCCCTGGCTGCCGCCCGAACAGGTTTGTACCTGGTAACTGAATGAGCCGCTCGCCCAGTGGTGAAGGACCTCTTCTACCGTCCCCGAAAATCCGGTGAGCACTTCAATTCCGGTAGCCTTTAGTTTGTTTTGTGCCCCGGCTCCCATGTTACCGGCCAAAACAAGGGAGACCCCCTTTCCTTTCAGCGCTTCGGCCAGCTGGGATTTACACCCGCACCCCTGTGTGCTGGCCATCTCTTCCACTGAAATAACTTTGTTCCGTTCGGTCAGGTTAATGATCCGGAAAACATCGGAATGACCAAAATGATCGTTGATCTTTTCTCCGGCTACCGGAATAGCAATGGTTTTCATGCTGTTGTTATTAAATGGGTTGTGTGGTATCTTTAAAATATTTTCAAGATACAAATATAGATATTATAAGATCATTAGTTCAATAAGTAGTTTGAAAAAACAGGCTTGAGACTGAAAATTTAAAAACTTATCTTAGCGGCTTTAAAAAACCAGAAATTATGAATTGGCGAAAATGGTTGCGGATATTACATCGCGACTTCGGTTATTTTATTGTTGGAATTGTCCTCATCTACGCTGTCTCGGGAATCGTGCTAAATCATCGTACCGATTTTAATCCAAATTTTCAAATCATTGTGTCGGAGGTGTCAATTGCCCTGCCTGCCGGTCCGACTTTCAGCGAAGAGGAGGTTAAGAAGGCGGTGGAGGCCATCGGGGAACAGGTGCGGTATAAAAAATCGTATATCAATAAGGAAGGACTGCTGAAAGTTTTTATTGAAAATGGCGAAGTGGTTGTAGACCCGGCGACCGGAAAAGGGAGCATGGAGTATCTGAAAAAAAGGCCTTTGCTTTACCAGATGAACTATCTGCACAAGGCTTCCACCATTTCGGCGTGGAAGTGGGTGAGCGACAGCATGGCGGTTTTGCTGATTTTTGTTACCGTTTCCGGGATTTTTCTGCTGAAAGGTAAAAATGGTTTTATGCGGCGGGGCATCTGGTTTTTAGTTGCCGGATTGGTTACGCCGGTTGTGTTTATGATTTTCTTTATTTAAATTTCGGATAAAAATCAAAAGAATATGAAGAAGTTAGCTATTCCTTTCGTACTGGCGTTTCTCTTTTTTTCCTGCGGAACGCAAAGTTCAAAACAAAAGAGTGAAGAATCGCAGGCCGTGGTGTTAACCGTTGACGAACTGCTGGCCAACGCCGACCAACTGGTCAACCAGGAAGTGGTGGTAAAAGGAACGGTTTCGCATGTTTGCCGCAATGGCGGGGAACGCTGCTTTTTGATGGGGAGTTCCGACGACCTCACCATCCGGGTGGAAGCCGGCGCGCCGATCGGCGCTTTCAAGCAGGAACAGATGGGAAACGAAATCCAGATCACCGGCATTTTGAAAGAAGTTCCGATCGACGAGAGTTACCTGGCCGAGCAGGAAGCTGCCCTGGAACAGGGAACGGAAGCCGACCCGCACCACGCGCTGAGTAACCACGGATCAGGAAAAGTGGATACCACCCTGACCGCTGAAGAGCATGGCGAAGTGAAAAAACAGCAGCTTGAAGAGATGAAGGCCCAGGTAAAAGCTTCTGAAAAAGGATATGTGCCGGTCTATTTCATCGAAGGGATCAGCCAGCAGGAGGTGGTCACCGAAGTCAAATAGGAGTCCCGGGTTGAATAGAAAAGCAATTTGAAAAACCGACAGGAATTTAACAGGGCCTGTCGGTTTTTTTGTTGCCGACTGCCGTCAGCGGTGGCAGATGCCGGCAATTTGGATTATCTCTTTTTATCGGGCACAAAGTCGAGCGACACGGAATTGACACAGTGCCGGGTGTTTTTCGGAGTAAACCCTTCTCCGTAGAAAACATGGCCCAAATGCCCCTTGCAACTGGCACAGACAATTTCGGTGCGGCGTCCGTCAGCATCCGGAAGTTTCAGAACAGCTCCCTTGATCTCATCGTCAAAACTGGGCCAGCCGCACTCCGAGTCAAACTTGTCGGACGAACGGTAAAGCGCCGCCCCGCACTGCCGGCACACATACGTGCCCTTTTCCTTGTATTTGTAGTATTTTCCGGTGAAAGGCATTTCGGTGCCTTTGTGAATAATCACATACGTTTCAAACGAATTGAGTTTGTTGAGCGGTTTCTGCTGTTCCGGTGCATGCATGGTCAATCCTCCCCAAATGAATAGTATGATTGTCATTGTTTTCATGTTTTTTTAGACAAGCATCCTGCAAAAATGTTCATGCCGAAAAAAGGAAGCAGCTTAAAAAGTGTTTTCTATGTTCTAAAATAGGCTGATCATGCAGTTTTTAAAAGCCAGGTTCTTTAATTTTACAGAAAACGACCAAAAGGGAATTCCTGTCAACACCTTGAAACCATGCTTGAAAAAATTATCGGGTTCAGTATTAAGAATAAATTGATTGTTCTCCTGTTCACCGGGAGCATTTTTGCGTTCGGGTTGTTTGCCCTCACCCGCATTCCCATCGGGGCCGTTCCCGACATCACCAACAACCAGGTGCAGGTGATCACCACCTCGCGCAACCTCTCCACCCAGGATGTGGAGCAGTTTATTACCTATCCCATTGAGCTGGAGATGGCCAATCTGCCGGGAGTCAAAGAGATCCGGTCGGTCTCCAAGTTTGGGTTGTCGGTGGTGACCATTGTTTTTGAAGATCGGTTGGGCACCTACCTGCCGCGCCAGTTGATTGCCGAAAAAATCAAAAGCGCTTCTGAAAAGATTCCGGAAGGTTTCGGAACCCCCGAAATGGGGCCGATCTCTACCGGACTGGGCGAAATCTACCAGTATATTCTCGATACCAAGCCGGGATATGACTCGCTCTACTCGCCGATAGACCTGCGGACGATTCAGGATTGGATCGTCAAGCGGCAACTTTCCGGTTTGCCGGGAGTGGTGGAGGTGAATACCTGGGGCGGCTACCTCAAACAATATGAAGTGGCCGTTGACCCGGCACGGTTAAGAGCCGGAAATCTTTCGATTGCTGAAATTTTTTCCGCCCTCGAAAAAAACAACCACGTGGCGGGCGGCGGCTACATCGAAAAGCTGAACGAGAGCTATTTTATCCGCGGCGAAGGGCTGACCACTTCGGTCGAAGACATTGAAAATATCGTGGTGAAAAATGAGGGCGGCGTGCCGGTTTTTATCCGCGATGTGGCTACCGTCCGGTTTGGACACGCCACCCGTTTTGGCGCCATCACCGGCAACGGCGAAGGCGAAAAAGTACTCGGCCAGGTGATGATGCTCAAAGATGCCAACTCCAAAGCGGTGATTGAGCGGGTAAAAGAGCGGGTGGAGGAGATTCAGGCGACGCTTCCCGAAGGCGTCTTTATCAATGGATTTCTCGAACGGAGCGAGCTGATCGGAAAAACAACCAAAACGGTTGCCGAAAACCTCATCCTGGGTTTCCTGATCGTTGTTTTTGTGGTGGTCCTGCTGATTGGCAACCTGCGCTCGGGAATGGTGGTGGCCTCGGTGATTCCCCTCTGTCTGCTCTTTGCCATTTCGATGATGTACATTTTTGGCATCGACGCCAACCTGATGAGCCTGGGGGCAATCGACTTCGGGATTATTATCGACGGGGCGGTTATTATCGTTGAGTTCATTGCTTTTCAGATTACCAGCAAGAGCGCGGCCATCCTGGCGCTTGCCAGGGAAGAGCGGCAGGACCAGATCGACAAAATTACCCAGCGGAGCGCCACGCGGATGATGAACTCGGCTGTTTTTGGACAG
Source organism: Prolixibacteraceae bacterium (assembly GCA_029975525.1). Classification (GTDB taxonomy): domain Bacteria; phylum Bacteroidota; class Bacteroidia; order Bacteroidales; family Prolixibacteraceae; genus UBA1413. Next base: position 19,482 of record JARKOX010000025.1, read on the forward strand.
CTGATCATCATGATCGTTTTTATTCCCATCCTGTCGCTCAGCGGCGTGGAAGGAAAAATGTTCCACCCCATGGCCTTAACTTTTTGTTTTGCCCTGCTGGGCGCCATGTTTTTCTGTTTTACCTACGTTCCGGTAGCTTCTGCTTTGTTTTTGAAACCTTCGGAAAGCCGGAAAAAGAGCGTCTCCGACTGGATCATGAAGCTGCTGGAGCGGTCGTACATGCCGGTGCTGAAGTTTTCGATGCACAACAAAAAATTAATCATCGGATCGTCGTTTGCCGTTTTTTTCTTTTCCGTTTTTCTGTTTACCCGGATGGGAGGCGAATTTGTGCCCACCCTCGATGAAGGCGATTTTGTGATCCAGCCGGTGCTGAAAACCGGTACATCGCTGAGTAAAGCGATCGAAACAACGACCCAGATCGAAAAAATCCTGAAGGAATTTCCGGAGGTTAACCAGGTTGTTTCGCGAATTGGCGCCGCCGAAGTTCCGACCGATCCGATGTCGATGGAAGAGTCGGATATCATCATCACCCTCAAACCGATCAAACAGTGGGTTACAGCCAAAACCAAAGATGAGCTGGCAGAAAAGTTTAAAGAGGCGTTGTCGGTTTTGCCGGGATACGAATATGAATTTACCCAGCCGATCGAAATGCGTTTCAATGAGTTGATCACCGGGGTGCGGGCCGATGTGGCCATCAAAATTTTTGGCGACGACCTGGCGGTGCTCTATTCGAAAGCGCTGGAGGTGAAAAGATTGATCGCTGGCGTGGAAGGCGCTTCCGACATCATCGTGGAAAAAGTTGCCGGATTGCCGCAGATGACCGTTCGTTACGACCGACAGCGGCTGGCACGTTACGGCCTGAATGTGGCCGAGGTGAACGAGGTGATTACCATGGGATTTGCCGGTCTGACCGCCGGAAGTATTTTTGAAGGACAAAAACGGTTCGACCTGGTGGTCCGGCTCGAAGAAGGTGCGCGCCAAAATCTCGACGATATCAAAAATATGGTGGTTCCGCTGCCCGGCGGACAGCAGCTCCCGTTGAGCGAGCTGGCTGAAATCAGCTACACCAGGGGACCGGCAAAAATTTCGCGCGACGACACCAAACGCCGGATTGTGATCGGGGTCAATGTCCGGAACCGCGACATGGAGTCGGTGGTTAAAGATGTACAGGCCATCATCGGGAAAGAGCTGAAACTACCCGCCGGGTACTACATTTCGTATGGCGGTCAGTATCAGAATCTGCGGACCGCCAAACAGCGGCTGATGCTGGCTGTTCCGGTGGCCCTGCTGCTGATTTTTATCCTGCTTCACTTTGCCTTTAAATCGTTTCGCGATGCCCTGATGATCTATTCGGCTATTCCGCTTTCAGCCGTGGGAGGAATTTTATTCCTCTGGATCAGGGGAATGCCATTCAGCATTTCGGCCGGTGTAGGATTTATCGCGCTGTTCGGTATCGCTGTTCTCAATGGTATTGTGTTGATCGAACATCTGAAAGAGCTGAAAGAACATGGAATGGAAGATGTTGAAGAGCGGATTTACACCGGTACCCGTCAGCGGCTGCGCCCCGTTATGATGACCGCAGCGGCAGCGGCGCTCGGTTTTTTGCCGATGGCCATCTCCACATCAGCCGGAGCCGAGGTGCAACGTCCGCTGGCCACAGTGGTTATTGGCGGGCTGGTAACCTCAACCCTGCTTACCATGATTGTGCTGCCACTCTTCTATTCGATATTCGACAAGCCGCTAAAAATCAGGAAAAAGAAGAGCAAGCTGCCTCCGGCTGCAGCAATTTTGTTGCTGCTCTTTTTGCCGGTTGTTTCGTTGGCGCAGTCCAAACCGCTGCTGCCCGACGAGGCGGTGAAAATAGCCGTTGAAAATAACCGTTCGCTGCGGGCGGCCTCGTTGCGGGTCAGGCAGATGCAGCAGTTGGTGCCGGCGGGTGTTAATCCCGACAAAACCGGCGTTTACTACAATTACGATCAAAACAATGTGGCTGAAAACGGTTTCCCGATCAAAGTGTGGGGAGTCCAGCAGAGCCTGCAGTTTCCAACGGTTTATGCTGCACAGGTGAAACTGGGCGACAGCCGGGTGAAACTCGAAGAGCTGCGCTTCCGGTTGCAGGAGTTGGAACTGGAAAAAGAGGTGCGGCAGGCTTGTCAAACCATTGTGGTGCTGCAGCAAAAGCAAAACTTGCTGGCCCGCACCGACACTCTTTACCGGATTTTTGTCCACGCTGCCGGGCTGCGATACCGCAAGGGCGAGAGCAGCCGTCTGGAAAAACTCACCCTCGAAAGCCGCCAACAGCAGGCTTCGGTTGCCTTGCAGCAGATAAAAAATGACATCGGTGCAGCTTATCAGCAACTGTCGGCACTGCTGCAATCGGGCGAACAGTATGTGATTCCCGGCCTGGTTCCCGAAAAACTGGAAGCGCCCGACAGTGTGATACTGCCCGGATTGGCAATCTACCAACAGCTGGACCACGAATCGGCGGCGGCCCTTAAACTGGAACAAAACAAGCTGCTGCCCGATCTGGAATTGGAATATTTTCAGGGAACCAACCGCCAGCCCGCTGCAAAACTCTACCAGGGATTTCAGATCGGGGTAGGGATCCCGCTGTGGTTTGGCGCGCAGAAGGCGGCTATCCGGTCGGCCCGCACCGAACAGGAGATCCGGTCGTCGGAAAAAGAGAACTACCTGGCGGTTATGCACGGACGGATTGAACAACTGCGAAGTGAGCTGCAGAAGTACCGCAGTTCACTCGATTTCTATGAAACTACCGGAAAACTTACTGCGCAAGAGCTGATCAAAACGTCAACCCAAAGCTTTCAGGCCGGGGAGATCGATTTTGTACAGTATCTACTGGGGATGGAAAGTGCCGCCGAAATTGACCTGAATTATCTCGACCAGCTTTTACAATACAATCAGACAGTGCTTGAACTGAATTATTTAACCCGTTAATGGCGTAGTTTTATGAAAAATATTTTTTCTTTTTTGCTGCTGACCGCTGTTTTGCTGATATTTTCCTGTCGTTCAAAACAGGCCGATCCTGCCGCAACAGAAGCGTCGGCTCCGGCGTCCACTCTGATCGAAGTTACCCCCGAACAGATTGCCGCTGGCCATCTCCAGCTGGGGCACCTGCAGGAATACCGCTTCTCCCGGGTGGTGCGGGCTACCGGATATGTCGATGCTTTGCCCCAAAACAGGCGGATTATCAGTGCCTGGTTTGGCGGCATCGTCACCGGGCTGAACCTGCTTCCGGGGCAATATGTACAGGCCGGACAACCTCTTTTTAGTCTCGAAAATCCCGATTTTCTACAGATGCAGGAGGAGTTTCTCAGTTCGTCGGAGCAACTGGCTTATCTGGAAAATGATTACCAACGGCAGCAGGAGCTGGCAAGTGAGCAGGCGGTTTCTCTCAAAACCCTGCTGAAGGCCAAAAGCGACTACCTGTCGATGGCAGCCCGGGTGGAAGCGTTGCGGCAAAAACTGGAGATGTTGCACGTCAGTTTCGACGATTTGAAAAACGGGAAGATGGTTCGTTCGATTGCCGTAAAAGCGCCGTTTTCAGGCTACATTTCCACCATTGGGGTGTCGAACGGAAAGTATGTTTCCGAAGCCGAAGAGATTCTCGAAATTATCAATCCCCATCCCATGCTCGTCAGGCTGAAAGTTTTTGAAAAGGATATTCAGCAGGTAAAAGAGGGACAGGCGATTCATTTTCGGGTGCCCGATGCTGCTGACAGTCTGTTTCAGGCGACAGTTCAGCAGGTGGGGAAAATACTGGAGGGTAACCAACGGACGGTCGGGATAACCGGCTCCTTGCAAAATGGTGGCAAAACCGGACTGGTTGCCGGCATGTTTGTGGAAGCCGGCATCGATGTGGAACCTTTCACCGCGCTTGCCCTGCCCCGCGAAGCAGTGGTGACGACAGAAAACCGCAGTGTGGTGCTGGTTCGTACAGCCGAAACGGGAAAGAACTGGAAGCTGGTGCAAAAACCGGTTGTACTGGGTTTTTCCACCGAAGAGATGGTGGAAATTTTGCCTGAAAGCGGAGTCCGGCCCGACGATTGGATCCTGATCCGGGGCGCCTTCAACCTGGTAACCGAAGAGTAAAAAGCGACAGCTAAAAATAGTTTCGCCAGCCCTCTTCGATCCGTTCGTGTTTCCAGGCTTTGAACAAAGCGGGAGAGTCGGGGATTTGCGGAACTTCCTCGTGGATCAATTCCATGAAACCGGCCTGCTCTTCCGGCTCAATTTCCAGCGCCTGAACGGCAAATCCCGATTCGACGCGGTAGTCTTTTTCGCCCAGCCGGAAGGTTTGTCCAGCCGCACTTCCGTTTTCGCTGTCGCGAAGTTTAACTGTGCGGTAAAAAACAGACAACTTTTTCTCATCGTTCGGGAGATCAGGTAATTCTGTTGCTGTCAGAAGGGGATTGACGGGTGTTGCCTTTGCGGGTGCGTCTTGAGCCGGCAAAACAAAGATCTTGCGCAGATAACCATTTTCGGTCAGCTCTTCGCCCGGTTCGGCAAACCGGGCTGCAATTTTGCGACGGTATCCTGCTTTTTGAAACCGGTTTTTATACTGAAAACAGCAGTAGTTGATTCCGATATCGAAGCCCTGTTCCAGCGCCGCGTGCATAATTTCGAGGGCTGCCAGCTCCGATTCGGCAACAGCAGGCTGCTCGGCCTGCAGGTAAGAATAGTTGCGCGGAAGCAATTTGGGAATATTGTGGGTGGTGAGGCGGAGCTGGTGCAGGTGCAGGTTGGTTACTCCGGCTTCGACCATTTCGGGCAGTAACTTTTTGATCAGCTCCTTTTCTTCCGGAACAGCCGGAATTTCAATGGTAACATGCGGAATAATTCCTTTGGCCTTCTTTACTGCATCGAGGTGGTAGCGGGTGGCGCCAATATCGAATCTGATTTCATCGAGACCGGCGTCGGCCAGCTGGCGGAATTTTTCTTCGTCGGCCAGGATGCCGTTGGTGTACATCCACAGGTACACCGACGGGGCAGTTTTTTTTCGCACTTCGCGGATAAAGCGGAGGGTTCGGTCGAAAACCAGCAGGGGTTCGCCGCCGCTGAGGCTCACTCCGCCGAATCCAAAATGGTTGAGGTATGCAATATAAACTTCGGGGTTGCCGAAAGTGAGCTGTTGGGTTTCAGGCAGGCCGTCGGTGAGTTGTGGCGCCGGACAATAAAAACAGCCGGCATTACATTTCCCGGTGATAAAAAGGCACGACCATTCGCCTTTTCCACACAGCCGGCATCCTTCAGAGAGGCGGTTGATCCACGGTTTGGTTTGTTTAAACGACCAGTTGAGGCGGCTTCCCATGGAGTCCAGCAGCTGATCACGCTGCGACTCCAGCGCAAGTGCCCTGGCATAATTCAGGGGTTTTAAATCTGCGGCATATTCGGGAAACTGCCGGCGGGTGTTGTTCAATAAACTGTTTAGATAGTTCAGGTAAGCACTCATTTATGTTGGGATAAAAAATGACGCAAAATTCAATACGGAAAAAGAGAGGGGGCGGCGTAAAAAAAGCTACAATTCAGAAAAGACGTAGAGGCAGAGAATTTCTGCCTTGACGGGGTAATATTTTAAATCGGATAATTTTTTCACAGGATAAAATTACTGATCAAAAATATAAAAAAAAGGGAAATTATGCTGATTTTTTCTGACAGTTTGAGGGTTACCCGGGTGAAAAAGGAACTTTAAAACAGCTGTAGAAAAAAAATTATGGTTTTTCAGCTGAAAAACGCCTGTAAAATTTGGGCTATCCGGTTCCTGTCCATATTTTTACAAAATGTAAATTGAACAGGTTCCATTTATAAAAAAAAAGCAGAATTATGAAAAATCAAACGAAAAAAGGAGTTTCAAGACGCCGGTTTCTGAACACAGCGCTGGTAGGTGCTGCCGGTCTTGCGGTCCTGCCGGGGTTGGTTACCTCGTGTGCCCAAAAAGTGGTAGATACCGATATTAAACTCGGGTTTATCGGAATGGGGCGTCAGGCAATGTTCCTGCTCAACGGATTCATTCAGATTCCGGGGGTAAAAGTAGTAGCCGGTTGTGATGTGTATGGCATCAAACGGCAGCGTTTCGAAAAACGGGTTAGCGAGTTCTATGCCAAGGCTGGTAAAGAGGTGAAGGTGGAAACGTACGAAAAGTATGAAGACCTTCTCAAACGCGAAGATATTAACGCGGTGGTAATTGCGACTCCTGACCACACCCATGCGATGATTGCCATTGCAGCCTGCAAGGCTGGCAAGGATGTTTACCTGGAAAAACCGATGACCTTTACCATCAAAGAAGGTCAGGAGCTGGTAAAAGTTGTCCGTGAAAACAACCGCATTTTGGGAATCGGCAGCCAGCAGCGCTCGGATCCCAACTTCCAGTATGCCGTTAATTTGGTACAGTCGGGCGCACTGGGCCAGATCGAACGGGTGAATGCCTATGTAGGCGCTCCTCCGAAACCATACGACCTGCCCGAAGAACCGATCCCGGCCGATCTGAACTGGGACCTCTGGTTAGGACCGCTTCCGCAAAGTATTCATTACAACCACGAACTGAACCCGCCAATTTCTCTCGATCCTCCGAAAGACGAAGATATCTGGGGAGCCTGGCGCTGGTACAAAGAGATGGGCGGCGGCTTTACCACCGACTGGGGCGCACATATGTTCGACGTGGCCCAGTGGGGATTGGGAATGGACGGTAGCGGACCGGTTGAAATTTCGCCCATTGGCGACGGTACCGAATTTATGTCGTTTACTTATGCCAACGGCGTTGTGATGACTTCGGAGCCATTCGACGAAAAACTCACCAAAGGGGTGAAATTCTGGGGTAAAGATGGCTGGATTGAAGTTGCACGTGGCTATTTCAACGCTTCCGATCCGAAATTTATGCCTGAAAAGAAAGAAGAGCAGGAAGGACCGTATGAGACCAAAATTCCGCACCAGATCAACTTTATTGAGGCTGTTCAGCAGCGGAAAGATCCGGTTGTACCGGTGGAAACCGGACACAGCAGCTGTACGGTTTGTACCCTGGGTAATATTGCCTGCGAACTAAAACGTACCATCAAGTGGGATCCGGCTACCCAAACTTTTGTGGATGATGCCGATGGTGCCGCTACCCAAATGATGCACTACGAATACCGCACAGGCTGGAAGCTGATCTAATCCGCTCCGGTTGGTCAATCTTATATAAACGTCGGCTGCACGGGAGAGTGTGGCCGGCGTTTTCTTTTTATCCAAAACCGGTAAACGAAATCATCGTCAATTATTTTCATAAACCTGATATTTTTGGGTTGCTTTTAAGTCAACGAAACGTATTTTTGGCTTTCTTTTAAATCAGTGATAATGCACAAAAATTTGCTATTGGGAGTGGAAGCCATTGGCCAGGGGGCCATCGACGGGGGTATTTCAGGCGTATATGCTTATCCCGGAACTCCCTCCACCGAAATTACCGAGTATATTCAAAGTAACCGGCTTGCGCGGGAGAGAAATGTTCACCGTCAATGGTCGGTCAATGAAAAAACCGCATTGGAAGCGGCGTTGGGAATGTCGTACGCCGGAAAACGCTCACTGGTATGTATGAAACATGTGGGGTTAAACGTGGCCGCCGACCCTTTTGTGAATGCCTGTGTAACCGGAATCAACGGCGGACTGGTGCTTACCGTTGCCGATGATCCCTCTATGCACTCGTCGCAAAATGAGCAGGACTCCCGCTTTTATGCCAAGTTTGCCATGATCCCGGTTCTCGAACCGGCCAACCAGCAGGAAGCTTACGACATGGCCTATGAAGGCCTGGAGTTGTCGGAAAAAGTAGCGACGCCTGTCATGTTGCGCATTACCACCCGTTTGGCCCATTCGCGGGCCGGCGTTGGAACCCGTCCGCCCAAAGCCGAGAATGAGTTAAAATTGCCTGGAAATCCCAAGCAGTTTCTGCTGCTCCCGGCGTATGCCCGAAGATATTATCAGTCGTTGCTCGACAAACAGCCGCTTATGCAGCAGTTGTCGGAAGAGTCGCCGTTCAATTTTTATCTCGAAGGTACCGATAAAAGCCTGGGGATCATTTGTTGCGGAATCTCATACAACTACCTGCTCGAAAATTTTGTAGGACAGAAATGCCCTTATCCGGTGGTCAAAATTTCACAATACCCGCTGCCGGAGAAGATGATCAAAAGGCTGGAAGCCGAGTGCGACGAAATTCTTGTTTTGGAAGAAGGTTACCCACTGGTTGAAGAGTTGCTGACCGACTTTTTTGGAAAAGGAAAAAGAATATTGGGCCGGCTCGACGGAACGTTGCCGCGCACCGGCGAACTCAACCCCGACCATGTGGCCAAAGCACTGGGAAAAGAGGTGCAGACCGGGTTTCCGGTTCCCGAAGTGGTGGCCAATCGCCCGCCGGCATTGTGTCAGGGATGCGGCCACCAGGATGTTTATTTTGCCCTCAACGAGGTGCTGAAAGAGTTTGGGCCGGGAAGGGTGTTTTCTGACATCGGATGTTACACGCTGGGCGCCCTGCCTCCCTACAACACGGTTGATACCTGTGTTGACATGGGCGCTTCGATTACAATGGCCAAAGGCGCGTCCGATGCCGGTTTTCAGCCCGCATTTGCAGTCATTGGCGACTCGACGTTTACCCATTCTGGAATCACCGGCTTGCTCGAATGTGTGGTGGAAAACGCCAATATCACCGTCATCATCCTGGATAATGAGGCCGTTGCCATGACAGGCGGACAGGATTCGGCTGCCAAAGGGCGTATCGAGAAAATTTGCGAAGGGGTGGGCGTTGATCCGCAGCATATCCGGCTGGTGGTGCCGTTGCGCAAAAATTACGATGAGATGGTGCAGATCATCCGCGAAGAGCTCGCCTTTAAAGGGGTTTCAGTCATTATTGCCCGACGCCCCTGTATCCAGAAAATTGCCCGTACCAAACGGGAACAACAGGCTGGTGAGCAATCAGAATAAAATATAAGGAGCCACCTGCGGCCAGACCAACCGGAGAAAATTTTCAACTGGCAGGTTGCAGGTAGCAAAAAACCAAAAAAAGTATTCAAATGAAAACAGATATAATTCTTGCCGGAGTTGGTGGTCAGGGCATCTTGTCGATTGCCGCTACCCTGGGGGCTGCTGCCGTTGAAAAGGGACTTTACCTGAAACAGGCGGAAACACATGGAATGAGCCAGCGCG
>JARKOX010000030.1 GCA_029975525.1 Prolixibacteraceae bacterium
CGGTCACCACCACATCACTTCCCATGGCGACCCGCAATTCATTGGCACTGATCCGGTAGGTGACATCCTCATACAGATTTTCCGTATAATTTACCTCGATGCCCAGCTCCTTGCCAAAATGGTCGGCCAGCTGGCGGCACAGCTCAAATTGAACCGGAACCCGGTCGGGTAAACCCGGCAAACGTTTGAAAGCTTTTAAAACTCGTTCTCTTGGTTTCATTGGTACAGTTATTTTTGAACAGGTTAATTTTCAGGTGGATGAATCCCCCACTTTTTGTTTGGCCGGCTACTCATTTCGAAGACCAGCTCTCCGCCATCCAAAACATCACGATTCAGAAGAAAACAGGCAGCCAGCGAGTTTCCGTTCAGCGTTGCCGACCGGATGTAAATATTTTGTGCGGAAAGATTGTTGGCTTTTCTCTTCAGCACTTTCCCGCCGGAGAGTTCAATTTTTGCCTCATTCACCGAAGGGGAACCGATCGCATACTCACCCGATCCGGGGCAAACCGGATAAAATCCGAGCGACGAAAAAATATACCAGGCCGACATCTGTCCGCAATCGTCGTTACCGCAAAGGCCGTCGGGCCTGTTCTGATACATGGTGTTTACTATCTGATGGATACGCTCCTGGGTTTTCCAGGGTTTACCGGCCCAGTTGTAGAGATAAGGTACGTGATGGCTGGGTTCGTTTCCGTGCACATAACAGCCGATCAGCCCTTCGCGGGTGATGTCTTCAGTCTCCGCAAAGTAGTTGTCGGGCAGGTACATGGTAAACAGCGAGTCGAGGTGTTCGCAAAAGCGGTGGTTGCCGCCCATCTTCCGGATGAGTTCCGGGATATCGTGCGGCACATACAGCGAGTAGTTCCACGCGTTGCCCTCGATAAAACCTTCGTTAGCGGTGTGCAGCGGATCAAAGGGAGTTTTCCAGTTGCCTTTGCTGTCTTTGGCCCCGACAAAACCGGTTTGTTCGTTAAACAGGTTTTTCCAGTTGCCGGCCCGTTTTTCGAAGATGCCGGCCAGTTCCGTTTCGCCCAGCATGCGGGCAAACCGGGCGATGGTCCAGTCGTCGTAAGCATATTCCAGGGTCATGGACGATCCAACGGCGTTTTTTTCGAAGGGCACATACCCCAGCAACCTATAATCGGGAAGATTTCCGTAGGTTTTGCTGGTAGCCGACGCAACACAGGCCTGCAGCGCATGCCGGGCATCAAACCCGCGGATGCCGTTCACCCAGGCGTCAACAATTACCGGCACGGCGTGGTAGCCGATCATGCACCAGTTTTCGTTCCCGAAGTGGCTCCATACCGGGAGCACCCGGTGCACGCTCTGGTCGTAATGCGCCAGCATTGAACGGACCATATCCGAAGTCCGTTCGGGCTGAATCAGGGTAAAAAGCGGATGGAGCGCACGGTACGTGTCCCACAGTGAAAACACCGTATAATTGACAAATCCGCCGGCCTGGTGAATATTGTGGTCCAGCCCGCGGTAGCGGCCATCCACATCCATATACTGAACCGGATTGATAAAGGCGTGGTAGAGCGAGGTGTAGAAGGTCGTCTTCTTTTCAGGCGGAGCACTGATGGTAATCCGTTTCAGTTCACTCTGCCATTGGGCTTTGGCTGCTGCCTTCACCTTTTCAAAATCGAAATGCGGAACTTCGGCACGAAGATTTTTCAGGGCTCCTTCGGTGCTGACTGCCGAGAGGGCAAACTTGATCCGAATTTGTTCCCCTTCGGCAGTTGAAAAATCGAAATGAGCTTTCAGGTTTTTCCCGGCCATTTCCGGAAAATTGTGCTCCTGGTCAAATTTTCGCCAGAAACCTTTATAAACCAGCTCCTCCTCATTTTTTCCGCCGTAGCTTTTTATCGGTTTCGAAAAAATCATGGCAAAATAGAGATAGTTGGTACGGGCCCATCCGCGGGTGATGCGGTAGCCGGTCACCAGTGTGTCGTTCTCCACACGCAGGTACGACCAGAGCACTTTCCCGTCGTAGTTGTAAATGCCGTGATTCAAATCGAGAATAATATGCGCCTCTTCGCTCTGCGGAAAGGTATATTGATGAAA
>JARKOX010000080.1 GCA_029975525.1 Prolixibacteraceae bacterium
TTGGGCATTAAACGGAGTTCCGCGGAACGGAAGTTCGAAGCCAAAATAGTAGGCCAGAAGCAAAAACGCCAGGACAATCAGGAAATATTTCACGATTTTTCTTGAACGTTTCGGTTGTTTCATTTTGATCATTTTATTCAGCTGTCAGTTTATAAAGTCCAGACAAATGGCCGGATGACGCCCCCCTCCCAACCGGTCAGATTATTCTTTTTTGAAAAAAATTCAAGCAGTTCACACAAGTATAATCACGAATTACTACAAAAGATTATCAAATCATTGCTGATTTCAATACTATCTTAACACCCTTATCGTGGCTAAATCGGTTAACTACCTGGTGAGCTGTTAAAATTTAATCAGTTTTAAACAAAATAAAACAATTCAGCCACAATTATTTTGAGCATTTTAGCTAAATAACAAAACCTGAGTAACAGAGCGATCTTACTGGTTTTTCATGTACAACCTGGGAGAAGATCCAACGGCGTATTCTGAAAAAACAGTGACTTTTATTCACCATTTTGCCAAACTGTATTCTTTTTCTTAACGTATTTGAAACCAGTTTTTTACAAAATGATTAACTTTTCATATCGAAAAATGTCCCATGTGATGATCAAATAAACATCTAATAAAAAGTCTAACTAAAAAGTAAAAACATGAAAAAAAAGTCATTCTATCAGGGATTTATACTCTTGCTACTGATGGCCTGTGTGGTCACTTCATGCAAGGAAGAACCTGAAAGACCTGTGTTTCCGCTTTCTGCTGAAATTTTCAAAAGCGTGAAAGACAAACAAGTAGCTTTTACAGCTTTAACCCACAGCGCAACGCAATGGACCTGGGAATTTGGTGACGGCCAAACCAGCAATGAAAAAAACCCGGTTCACGTGTACGCCGAGGGGGGCTACTACAAAGCAAAACTGACGGCAAGTGACGGCAAAGGCAACTCGGTAACCAAGGAGGTAACCGTGGCCGTTTCCCTGACGCCCCACGCCCTGCTGACCGGCGACTACACCGCTCCGGGGTACAAGGGCAAAACCTGGAAGCTGACCACCACCCACTCCACCAACACCGACTACCTGGCCAATGCCGATGCCACCTTTACCACCGCCAAAGGGACTCCCAAACCGCTCAACAACGGGATTTTTGCTTCGCCACTGGGGATGCCTGACGCTTACAAAGATGAGTTTACTTTCTTTCACGACGGAAGTTATAAACACAACAATGCCAACAGCAACGGGTCCTCTTTCTCAGCCGTGGTTAACCAGATGGTTTTAAACGGAGGAAAAGATATTACCAACCCGGGCGGACAGGCCTACGGGATGTGTATGGCCAAATACACTCCCGAAACCGGCGCCAAATTTACGTTGGTGGAGAAAGAAGATTTTACGATATCTTCTCCGTACGGAGCAGGTGGGAAAATAACTTATGCCGGAGTCAGCACGCTTGACTTCACCGGCACCGAGTTTATCGGTTTCCGCGATGCGCAGCGCAAGGTCATTGTGAACAAAATCAGCGATGGCTCCATGCAGCTGACCATGTTTATGTGTGCCGATCCGAAATATTTTCCGGCCAGCACCCACGCGCTTATTTTAAGCTTCGAAGTAGTAAAATAACCTGATAAATCTAACAACATGAAAATATCCATCTTATTCAGAAATCTGTTCTCTGTGATCATCTCCTTCGCGATATTTCTGTCGGCGGGGAGTGTTTTTGCAGCAAATGGATCTGCCGGTCAGCAAAAGATCACGATATCCGGCAGCGTAACCTCGGCCAGCAGCAGCCAGGGACTCCCCGGAGTCAGCATTGCCGTTAAAGGTACCAGTCAGGGGACCATCACCGACATAGAAGGCCGGTTTACCATTTCGGCTCCCTCCGATGCCACGCTGATTTTCTCCTTTATCGGTTTTACCCCCCAGGAAGTTGCCGTAAGGGGGCGGACCACCATCAACGTTAAACTGGAAGAGACCACCGAAGCCATTGAAGAGGTTGTGGTTACCGCTCTCGGCATCAAACGGGAAGAAAAATCGCTCGGATATTCTGTCGGAAAAGTTGGTGGCGAAGAGCTCACCCGGGTGGTACACGAAAATGTGCTGAACTCGATGGCCGGAAAAGTTTCGGGGGTTGCGATCAACTCCACGGGCGGAACCGGTTCTACCGTCAGCATGATCATCCGCGGGGCTACCTCGATGAGCACCGACAACCAGCCGCTGTTTGTCATCGACGGCGTACCGATGTCGAGTACGGTCAACAACGTGGGCGGTTTCGGTAGCGACAACCGGGTGGACTATGGGAATGCCATCTCCGACCTCGACCCGGAAAGTATCGAAAGCGTCTCAATCCTGAAAGGCCCCAGCGCCGCCGCGTTATACGGAACCCGCGCCGGTAATGGCGTGGTGCTGATCACAACCAAAAAAGCCAAAGCCAAACAGGGAATGAAAGTGGAAGTGGTTTCCAACACCGTTTTTGATATTCCCAGCCAATTTCTCGATGTTCAGTCCCGTTTGGGATTCGGCGCCCGCAGCTACACCTCCGCCGATATTGAAGGCGGGATTCTGCCGCCTTTCAGTCCGGCCGAAGCAGCCGGCGGCGGTCCCGAGCTGAATAAAGGATACTGGCAGGTGCAACCGTTTGCCCCGCGCGATGCCAACGGTGTTCCGGTTCCCACCGAACTGGTCTCCTATCCCGACAACTTTAAAAACTTCATCAACGGACACGCATTCACCACCACCAATGGGGTTTCCGTTTCCAGCACCACCGAAAACATCAGTTACCGGCTGGGCTTCTCCAATATGACCAACAAAGGGTTGGTGCCCAATTCTGATCTGAACAGAAACGGGGTTTCGCTGTCGGCCACTTCGAAAGTGCGCAAAAATTTCACGGTCAGCACCGACATGAACTACACCCACAACTGGGCCGACAACCGTCCGGCTACCCAGGAACGCGGAACCAACCCGCTGCAGTGGGCGGCTTTTACCCCTCCGAATGTAGATATCCGTCAGTTGAAAAATTACAAACTGGGCGGAACCCAGGTCCTCACCATCGGTCCCGGCTTTGAAAACCCCTATTTCCTGGCCTACGGAATCAACAACAGCTTTAACCGCAACCGGTTTATCGGAAATATTTCGGCAACCTGGGAGATTACCCCGAAACTCAGTGTAATGGGACGATACGCCCTGAACAAAAACGACGAGGTGCGCGAATCCAAAATTGACCCCGGCTATTCCAAAGAGCCCAACAACGGAGCTTACGGGATTGTGACCAGCGAAGGCCTCGAACGGAATATGGACGTACTGGCAACCTACAAAAACAACTGGAACGATTTCTCGCTGACCGCTTCGGCCGGGGGCAACATCCTGTATTCGCGGGGATCTTATGTGAGCAACTCCTCCAAACCCGGATCGGGGCTGAACCTTCCGTTCATTTATACGGTACAGAATATTAAAAACACTGCGCTGAACTATTCCAACTACCGCAGCCAGCGCGGAATCAACAGTGTGTATGCAATGGCCAATATGGGCTGGAAAGACATGATTTATGTCGACCTGACCGCCCGAAACGACTGGTCGAGTACCCTGCCGGCCGAAAACCGTTCCTACTTCTATCCTTCCGCATCCCTCAGCCTGATGATCAACAACATGGTCGACATGGGCCGAAATATCAACCTGTTTAAACTGCGGGGAGGTTACGCCCAGGTGGGGAACGACACTTCGCCCTACAGCCTGAATGCCACCTATTACGACGCCGGCCAGTGGGGCGATGCCATCCGGCTGGGAAAACCGGGAGGACTCCTCAACCCGAACCTGCTTCCCGAAAAAGCCACTTCCTATGAATTTGGAATGGACGTCAGGGCTTTTGAAAACCGCCTGCGTTTTGAAGGAACTTACTACAAAGAGGATAACCGCAACCAGATCCTGGGAGTTCCGCTGGCCGGTTCCTCCGGATTTGGCAGCATCATGGTTAACGCCGGCCTGCTGCAGAGCCTGGGATGGGAAATCACACTGGGCTACACTCCTATCAAAACCAAAGACTGGCACTGGGACGTAAACGTGAACTTCACCTCCAACAAAACCTATCTGCTGGAGCTGGCCGAAAATGTCGAGTTTGTACAGTTCTGGGACGAGGCCAGGGTTAAAAACATCGCTTATGTGAAAGACGCATCCAAAGGTCAGGATGGGTTGGTGGGCAACCTCTACACCCGGAAAATCCTGAGAGTAACCGACAAAGATTCCAAATACTATGGTTACCCGCTCCTCCCCGAAGGAGAAGATGCTGAATGGCAGGCGTCTGAAACCTATTCGAAGGTGGGCAATTACAACCCCGATTTTATCATGGGGTTACAATCATCGCTCTCCTATAAAAACTTCACCTTAAACATGACCTTCGACTGGCGGTCGGGCGGACAGTATGTTTCGCAAACCTGGAGGTACCTGACCGAAAGTGTGATCTCCAACACCTGGCTCAATCAGTTGGTGGCCCCGCCGTCAGGATTGGGCGGCCAGCCCAGCCAGGAACTGCGCGACTGGGTGGTTGCCAACGCCGACAGGCTTATCTATTCCGACAATCCCCGCCCGATTGGCGGTCCGACCTCGGCCTATGGTGGTTTCTACACCGACTTTTTCACCGGCATTGGCGCCTACGACGGAGTCTTTGCCCCGGGGGTATATGGCCATTATGAAAACGGAAAGTTCATCCTGGAAAAAGAGAACCTCGGGAATCCCGGAACCGAAATCCGGCCGTATGTAATGAGCTATCCCTGGGACATTGGCGAGGCCAACCTCTTTGATGCCGACTACATCAAACTGAGAGAGATCTCCCTGAGCTACACCTTCCCCGGCAGAATATCCCAAAAAATCGGGGTGGAAAACCTCAACTTCTCGGTTTACAGCCGCAACATCATGGTGTGGGCCAAAAACTCCGGAATGGGAATCGACCCGGAAAGGGCCTACCAATCCGACAGCAGCGGAAAGTTCAAACAAGGTGTTGAACGTTATAATGCCGAACCGTGGGTAATTCCCGTAGGATTTAAAGTAGGTTTTACATTTTAACCTTTAAAGACGAAAGACCATGTATAAAATAAAACACAGCCTCATCATCGCATTAACGCTGGTATTCACCTTCGTTATCTCCTGCAAAGACCTTGATGAACTAAACATCAACCCGAATGGCGCTGACCCTGAGAGTGCTGATCTCAACTTTCTGCTTCCCACCACCATAACCAACCTGGGGCAAACCGTTTATGGGATTGGTTTCGGGCAGCTTTCGGGCGTAATGCAACACACCCAGCAAACCGGCTGGATGGGAGGATACAACAATTACGACTGGGATAACCTTTCGCACAGCTGGAATGGCTATTACGGCATCCTGATGAACAACGACGAGTTTTACAAAAAAGCGGTTAAAAACAAGTTGGAATTTCATGAAGGGGTGGCCCGTGTCCTGAGAGCCTACACCTTTGGGTTAATCACCGACCTCTGGGGCGACGCCCCCTATTCTCAGGCGTTGAAGGCCGAACAGGGAGCCGCTTACTTCAAACCGGTGTTCGATCCGCAAAAAGAGATCTATCTGGGCATTCTTGCCGATCTGGATACGGCCAACCAGCTTTTGTCCAAAAGCGCTTCGGCCTATACCAACATCGCTCCCAAGCAGGATGTTCTGTATGGTGGCAACCCGGAAAAATGGAGAAAATTTGCCAACTCGTTGGCGCTGCGCTACTACATGAGATTGCAAGCCAAAGAGCCGACCATCGCCGAACAGGGAATTAAAAAGATCGTTCAGGATCCGTCGAAATATCCGTTGATTACCGTTGCTTCCGACGATGCCAACGTAAGCTTTGTCGGCAGCGCCAAAGAGAATTCGAACCCGCTGAATACGGTGTACGACATTGCCCTCGATGGCGCTTACATGCGGGTAAAAATGGCCGGAACCCTGGTAGATGCCCTTCAGAAGTACAACGATCCACGACTGGCGGTTTGGGCCAACAAAGTTGAAATTCCGCTGGTCCTGGTTCCGGGATCCGGCATCGACCGCATTGTCAACGGCAAGCGTGAAGTTTCACAGGATATCGTTACCAAATTCGAAACCGACAACACCATGAAGGTGGACTTCGATCCAGAATATGTGGGAGTGGTCATTTCGCATTCAAAAGTGCAGATATTCAACATGAACCTGACCAACCCGGCCCAGGGGACCAAAAACCCGCATGCTTCCCAGCTGAACGACCGGTATAAAAAAACGGCCGATCCGCTCGTGCTGATGCGGTTGATGTCGGCTGCCGAAGTAAACCTCATCCTGGCCGAAGCAGCCTATCGCGGCTGGATCTCCGGCAGCGCCGAAACCTACTATGCCGCCGGCATTCAGCAGTCGTTCAGCGCCTGGGGAGTTGAAAGCTCGTTTGCCAGCTACCTGACCAGGGCTCCCTACAATGGACTGGCCAGCATCATCGAACAGAAATGGTTTGCAAGCTGGACCACGGCGCAGGAGTCGTGGTTCGACTGGCGCCGGACCGGGCTTCCGGCCCTGGTTACCGGCCCTTTGGCAGTTCGACCGGTGCTGCCAATTCGATGGTATTATCACTACGACAACGAAATTGCAAAAAATACAGCCAATGCCGAAGCTGCCATCAGCCGGCTGGAGCCAACCAGCTACCTCGGTACCGATCAGAGTAACAACAGCGCCTGGTCCAGACCCTGGTTGCTGCAAGGAACCGGAAAGCCCTATTGATTTAGTAAAGTTTCATTTTAACCAGGTCTTTTCAGACCTGGTTTTTTAATCCTTATCAATTTATGAAAAGAATAGTTGCGTTTGTTTTTCTGCTCTTTTTCCTGGTCTCGCTGAACCTTTCAGCCCAGTTGAGCCCGATTACCCCCGAAACCGCCCTTCGGGATTACCTTCACAATGGCGACCAGTCATTAAAATGGGAAATCCAGGAACAGGCCCAGGCCGACGGGGTAAAACTTTACCGTATCCTGTTCACCTCGCAACAGTGGCGGGGAATACCCTGGAACCACGAAATGACCGTCATCGTTCCGGAAAACCTGAAATACCGCGATGCCCTCCTCTTTATCACCGGAGGGAGCGTAAAAGAGGGAAAACCCAACACCCACAAGTGGAACGAAAGTTTGACCGCCGCTCTCAGCGGAGTGGCCAAAACCAACCGCGCCCTGATCGCCATCGTGTGGCAGGTGCCTAACCAGCCGCTCTACGGCAACCTGACCGAAGATGCGCTGATCTCTTACACCCTTCACAACTACCTTAACGACAACGATTTTTCGTGGCCGCTGCTCTTTCCCATGACCAAAAGCGCTGTCCGGGCGATGGATGTGGTCCAGAAATTTTCCAAAATAGAACTCCGTCACAAAATCAACCAGTTTGTGGTATCGGGCGCTTCCAAACGGGGCTGGACCACCTGGCTCACCGGCGCCAGCGACAAACGGGTCAGGGCGATCGGCCCGATGGTGATCGACATCTTAAACATGCCGGTGAACGTCGATTACCAAAAAGTCTCCTGGGGTGACTACAGCATCGAAATTGAAGATTACGTAAAACTCGGGATTGCCCAGCAGCTGGGCACTTCCGGAGGAGGCGAGCTGGTAACCATGATCGACCCCTACTCCTACCGCAAAACGCTCACCATGCCCAAAATGATCTTCATGGGCACCAACGACCCTTACTGGCCGGTGGATGCCGTCAAAAACTACATCGACAGCATACCGGGCCAAAACTTCATCTGCTACACTCCCAACGCCGGCCACGACCTGGGGGACAAGAAAAAAGCCTTCGGCACGCTCAGCGCCTTCCTCGGAACCACCCTCACCAACGGAAAATATCCCGAATGCAGCTACACCATATCCGAATCGGGGCGCTCAATTGTTCTGAAGATCCGGTCGACGCCGCAACTGCTGCTGGATGCCGTTCTGTGGAGCGCCACCTCGGCCGACCGCGATTTCCGCGATGAAAAATGGTCGGAAACCGCTCTGAATGCTGCCGGCCAGGCTGAAATCACCGTCGAAATCCCCAAACCCGATTCCGGGTTCAGGGCTTTTTATGTAGACCTGAAATACAAAGCACCTTTTGAAGGCGATTTCACCCAAAGCACCCGGATGTTTCTGACCACCGACCAGAAACTGTTGACGGGAAATAATTAACGCTAAATTTGCAACAACCACACTGCTGTGCGGCCATCTCCAGACGGGGTGGCCGCACGCATAAAAAACAGCATCCATGAAAAAAGCCGGAATCCTTATCGGATCGGTAGCCGCACTGCTGGCCGCCCTCTTTTTTATGCTGACCACCCCGGTTGACCACACCCCTTTTTATGAAACCAGCTACTTCAGGGAAAGCTCCCTTTTGATGGACAGCCTGAAAAGGTCGGTAACCGGCACCACCGACAGTGTAAAAGCCGGATTTGCCCAGGTGAGTATCACCCCCGGCTTAAACAGCCCGGTTGACCTGCCGGCCGAAGGAAAGTTCAGGAAGGTGCCACTGGCCGGGTTTGGTTCCCGGAAAGGGAGAGGCGCAACCGGAATTCACGACAGCACCTTTGTAAAAGCGGTGGCGGTGGCGGTGGGCCGCCAACGAGTAATTTTTGTCGGCGCCGACCTGCTGATTATGCCGCCCAACCTGATCGACTCGGTCTGCCTGCTGTTGAAAAAACAGGGCATCCTGCGCGAAGAGCTGGTGTTTTCAGCCACCCACACACACTCGGGTGTTGGGGCCTGGGGCCCCGGTTTCTTAGGAAAACAGTTTGCCGGCGAGGCCAACACCGCCATTCAATCCTGGCTGGTCCGGCAGATTGCCGAAGCCGTCACGTCGGCGCTGAACAACCTGCATCCCGCCCAAATCGGCTACGGAACCTTCCGGGCCGGCGCCTACACCCGCAACCGGCTGATCGGCGAAAAAGGGATTAAAAACGACGATTTCGGCTATCTCGTTTTACAACAGACCGGAGGCCGGAAAGCGGTCATCGGATCATTTTCGGCGCACTCCACTACGCTGGGGGCCGGAAATATGGAGATCAGCGGAGACTATCCCGGTTATTGGGCCCGCCGGATGGAAAAAACCTCGGTTGACCTGGCGCTCTTTCTGGCCGGTTCGGTCGGAAGCCAGAGTCCGGTCGGCGAAGGAGAAGGATTTGAAAAACCCCGTTACATCGGCGAATCGCTGGCCGACAGCCTCCGGGAGTATCTGCCGCACACCAGTCTCTCCAGCCAGGTGCAGCTGACTGCCGTTACGCTCCGCCTGCCCCTGCCGGCCTTTCACTTTCGCATCAGCAGCCAGCGGAGCCTGATTTCCGCAGTGGGCAAAAAACTGATGCCCGAACCGCAAAACCCCTGTCTGCAGGCCATCCGGCTGGGACAAATGGTGTGGATAACCACGCCGGCCGATTTCAGCGGAGAGTATGCCGTTCAACTCAAAAACAACCTGGCCGCAAAAGGTTTTCAGGCCAATATATCCAGCTTCAACGGGAGCTACCTGGGATACATCATCCCCGACCGCTACTTTTACCTGAAGGAATATGAACCCCAAACCATGGGATGGTATGGCCCTTCAATGGGCGAATATACGATGGACCTGATCCGCCAGTTAACAGAGCTGGCCACAAGCCATTAAAGACAGAGGCCGATCTGCAAAAACAGACCGGCCTCATTTTCTTATTCTGAAAAGGCTAAAACTAATCTTCCGTTTTATTGATCGTTTTGGGTCTCAACACGAGCAGGTTCAGCACAATGGCAGCAATCACCACAATCGAAAGCATGGCGAAATCCTGGCGCATATTTCCGGCGTCGGCCGATTTACCGAGGAAACTGGTAATTACCGCGCCGGCCGAGATACCGGCCAGGTTCATGATTCCGTAGCCGGTGGCCCGGTAACGCGGCGAAACAAACTGACAAAGAATAGGCATGTTGTTGACATCGAACATACCGAAGCCGAGGCCAAAACAGACTCCCCCCAGCAAAATCAGCATAAAACTGTTGCCGTATCCCAGCAGAAAGAGGGCCGGGATGGTCAAAAACATTCCAAAAGCGCCGGTGTAAACCCTTCCCCGCAGGTCTTTCAACACCCAGCGGTCAGAGAGATAACCGCCCATCAGCACGCCCACCAGCGAAGAGAAGGCCGTGGTGATGGTGGCGAGGGGGCCGGCCTGGGCCATGTCCATGTGCAGTGCATCGGAAAAGAGGGTCGGCAGCCAGTTTTTAACCGCCCACCCCGGGAAACTGGGTGCAGAGAAGTTAAACAGGATAACCCAAAAGGCAATATTACCGAACAGAATCCCCAAACTTTTGTAAGCCTGCGTCAGCTCCATCCCAACCGACGATTTCCGGGTGGTATCGATGGTGTAAGCTTTTTTCTCCATCAGCAAAAAGATCAGCACCAGGCTGTAGGCCATCCCCAACAGACCGAACGAATGGAAAGTCCACTGCCACGAAGACATGCTGGCGATGGTGGCGCCAAAACCTCCGAACGCCTGTCCCAGATAAACGCCCGACAAGTGGATTCCAATGGCCAGCGAGCGGGTTTTACCCTGGTGGTAATCGGCAATCAGGGCCAGACCAGCCGGCATATAAAAAGCTTCGCTCACCCCCATAATCGCCCGCAGGACATACAGCTGGTTAAACGTGGTGGCATATCCCATCGCCAGGGTCACGCCCGACCAGACAAACAGACTGGAAACAATCAGCCACTTCCGGTTCAGGCGGTCGGCAATAATGCCGGAAACCGGGCTCATAAACGCATAAATCCAAAGAAAAACCGCCATCAACCGGCCAAAATTTTCAGCTTTGGCCAGTTCGGCAATATCCACCATCATCGAGGGCTTCATGGTGGAAAGCATCTGTCGGTCCAGGTAATTCAACAAGGCGACCAGCCAGAGCAGGCCGACCACTAACCAGGGATAAAATTTTTTGTTTTGCATGAATCAGTAATTAAGTTTTGTCTGCCCCTTCTCCGAAGAAAGGCCAATCAGAACATGGGTTTTTAAAGGTTATTTCAAATAGGTTTCAAAAAAATGGCTCATCTGTTCCCGCGCATAGTCGTTGACGCGCTGCGCCAGGTCCATGGTGTGGGGCCAGCCCGGCAGCCGGCAGTAGACATTGGGTACCCCCAGTTCATCCAGCCGTGCTTTTAAGGTGTCCGACTGGCTGACCGGCACCAACCGGTCGGCCGTACCGTGCAGAATCAGGGTCGGCGGGTCATGCGGGTCGAGGTAGTGAAGCGGTGATGCTTCGAGGTATAATTCCGGCTTCTCCTCGTAAGAGTGGGCAATCAGACGGGTTACCAGCCGGTGCGTCCGGCTGTAGGGCGTCGTCAGGTCAACCGGGCCGTAAATGTCGACCACAGCCTTGATGTGATGAGCCGGCGCAATAACGGCCGAATCGGGCGCCTCCTGTGCCGGATGCCAGCCGTAGGCTCCCAAAAGCGACAAATGCCCGCCCGCCGATCCGCCGATCAGCGCAATCCGGTCGGGATCGTAACCATACTTCTCCCCATTCCGGAAAAACCACTGAACCGCATCGCGGATGTCTTCGGCACAGGCCGGATAAGGTCCGTCCTTCAACAGCCGGTAAGAAACGGTAGCCGTTATATATCCCTGCTGCGCAAACGGGATCAGGTAGGTCAGGTAGTCCGACCGCTTCCCGTGCGCCCAGGACCCTCCGTGGATAAAAACCAGCAGCGGAACCGGTTTTTCCACCTCACGGGGGATATACATATCGATCTGCAGCGACTTTCCGTCAATATTTTTGTATTCGATGTCTTTTATTTCCTGAATTTCGGCCGGAACCGGAGGCTCCCGGTCGATCAGCTTCTCCAGCCCCAGAAACAGGGCCAGGTAAGTTGGTGTTTCAAAATAATAGCCCACCGGCGGGTGGCCGGGACGCAGGGCAGACCAGATCCGCGGAACGGACAACAGAAATCCGCCGAGGAGCACCAGCGCCAATATCCCTTTCAACAGCAGTCTGACAACTTTCATGGCTCGGGTTGATTAGTCAGTTCACCAATCATCTCCCGGAGGTTGCGATGCAGAATCGAAGCTGTTTCAGGCCCCAGGGAATTCTCTTCGCCATACGGAGAGTTGTCCCGGTTGTAGGTGTAAGGCGCCTTTACGTCCCACTGGCTTTTCGGAATAATGTAGCCGATTTCGTCGTTGGCCAGCCCGAAAACAAATTTGTACTTCCCGGGCATCATCTCGCGAATAGCCGGAACTTCCAGCGGTTCGATACCAAAATCGTTGCCTGCCGGAGCTTCCACCCCTCCGTTTACCAGCTCCGGATAAATTTCGCCCGGGATGGTCACCATTGAGATGGGCCCCACCCGGATGAAGGCCAGCTCCGAGCGCATCTTCATCCACCCGGTAGTCCCCCGGTTCATCACGCCGAGAGCGGTGGCAAGCCGGAAAAGCCGGTTGCGGATCGGCAGCGAAACCGACCGCACCACCACCGAAATAGCAGCCGAATCGATCACTTCGGAAGGTTTTTCAAAGGCGTCCAGCGCCAGCAGCGACAACTGTTTACCCTGTGCAGCCGCTTTTTCAAAAGAAGGTTCCTTAAACTCCTGTCCGGTAAACGGCTCTTTAACCGCCAGCGAGGGGTGGGTACACATCAGTCCTCCCAAGGCGCCGTTCAGGTAAACCGCCACCCCGCCGATTCCCGGTTTTTTTAAGGTATCGCCAGCAAACACCCCTTTTTCAACCCCTTCGCGCACAAAATGAGGGAAGTCGGAAGTGATGAGCAGGTTTTTACTCCACAAGGTCTCCGGATGGTTGGCCCAGGCGATCAACGAGCCCAGGACAGCGCCATTTTCCCGGTCAACAGCCTTGATCAGCCGCAAACCGGAGTCGAACACCTGCGGCGGACGGGTATCTTTTACCAGCGGAATGGCGCCGGTCAGCTCTTCGGCAACCTCCAGCCGCGCCGGGCGCAGATTTTTTACCGCTGTTTCGATCGAAAGGACCGCCTGTTTTTTCACATACGCCAGGTAGGCCGGATCAACGCCGCTTTTCAGAGGCGTTTTTCCCCACAGGCCGATCAGGTCAGGCCCCTCATGGGTGTGGGTCGAGGCGACAACCGCATAGGTAATTCCCGCCTCAGCCGGAATGAGATTCCGAAGGTCAATCACATCGTTGTTCATAAACCCAACGGCGTCGAGCGCAACAATGGCCAGGCGGGTCGTTCCGTCATCAATAACCATGGTGCGGGCCCACACGTCGTCGTGGACACCATTGGCCGCCCGGCTGTTGCTAAAGCCGGCAATCCAAACCGGATCAAAAACCCCATTTCCGTTTCCGTCGGTAAAGGTGTCACCATCCCCGGGCCTGTAGCGGGCATCGTTGTTTTGATCCGTCCAGCGATCCGGCACTGCGGGCGTGATGGGCATGGCTGCAAAACCGGCCAGCAACGGAGATGGTTTATTTCCGGTGATTTTCAGATCGGCCTGGTAACCCGGATGCCGGTCTTTCAGGTTCGAATACACCCAGATGGCTCCTCCCGAAAGGAGAAGCAGCAGTACCATTCCAAGAACCATCCATATTTTTCTCATAGCTTCTGTTGAATTATTAAATCATCATCCAAAGAGGCAATGTTCCGGCCGTCGGCCAAAAGCGCCGGCCAGGCCCTCCTACTTCAGCTGAATTAAAAAAATCTGTTTTTTGCTGTCGCTGCCACCCACCACGGGGACATTGCGGTTAAAGGCAATCATTTTTCCGTCGTTCGACCAGACAAGATTTGCCGGGGCTTCTGCGGCACGGGCAGTTACTCTTCTGAACCGTTCTTCAAACGGGCGATCCGACACCTGGCACAGCACGATACTGTTGTCCCAAACATAGAGGACCGACCGGTGATCGGGGCTCCAGCGGACGCCGCTCTGCACATCCGAGGTGTGCCGGGTGAGCTGACGTGGCTCCCCGCCAAGCGGCGACATCAGAAAGACCTGCTGAATGCCGGCAGAATCTTTGGCCAGATAAGCGAGGTACTTCCCGTCAAACGATGAACGGACCACGCCGCTGCAGCCGGGATGAGCCGTTTCGGCGGTGTAGGTCAACCGGCGCTGAACGGTGCCTTTGGGCGGCATCGGGAAACTCGCCGGGGTACCTTCCAGCGGGCCATATTCACCCGGAACGTTAATTGAATCGGGAATATCGACAATAAAAAGTTCATCGACCGGCACGCCGTCTTTCCGCTGAATTTTTCCGATAAAAGCCCGGGCCACCTGCCGTGTCCCGTCGGGTTTCAGGTAGCCGGCAGCGCCCACCCAGCTGTCGGAAGCCGCATGACTGATCTCATCGCTTCCGGGAGCCGGATTGGGGACCACGCGAACCACCACGGCGCTGAACCACTCCCCCTGTATATTTTCCTGTCCGGCACCGGCTATTGGCGCGACCGGATGGCGGGGGGAAGATACGGCGATGGTGCGCAGGTTCCATTTTACACCGGTCGAATCTTCCAGCGCCTTCATAATGGCATCGTTGTAGGTGTAGCCGACCCAGCGGCCGTCGCGGCTCCATTCGTGGCGGTGGGTTCCTCCGCGCAAAGCGCCGGGCGTAAACGGAAAGGTCACATCACGCGAATCCAGAAATTGCGGCACGTTGGGGTTGTCGCAACTGACGACCACCCCGGTCCGGCGCCACTGCTGGTAGGGATTTTCGGCCGTACATCCCGGCAGACCGTGAATAAAAATAACCTTCTCCGCAGTAGGATGATAACTGGCCGCTCCCACCCCGGGACCAAAATCGCGATTGTCCGGAAGGTGGTAGAG
The DNA here is from genome assembly GCA_029975525.1 of Prolixibacteraceae bacterium. Taxonomy (GTDB): domain Bacteria; phylum Bacteroidota; class Bacteroidia; order Bacteroidales; family Prolixibacteraceae; genus UBA1413. Next base: position 14,743 of record JARKOX010000080.1, read on the forward strand.
CACTTCGGTTTCGCCGGTTTCGGTGTTCACCCGCTCAATCGACGGATTGCCGCCAATACCGCCCGAATCGGTGCGGGTGTCGTAAACCAGCCACTTCCCGTCGGGCGAAAAGTTGTCGTTGTTATCCAGATCATGATTTTTCGTGCTGTCGAACGTCAGCTGCTTCTCCAGGAGGTAACCTGGGGTGGAGGTACAATTTCCCAACATCAATATTCCCAGTATTAATTTATAGTTCAACCGTTAGCTGTTTATTGGTTTCTAAAAATGCGAAAATTAAAAATACATTCCGCAGTCCTGAAAAACTTCAGTCATTTTGCAGAAAGAACATTAAAAATTGACCTCTGCAATTCTATTACAGCTCCTTCATTTCGGGTTTATCGTAGGAGTACAAGCCTCGCCCCAGATCATGCCGTGCCCTTCGATGGCAATATTACGCAAACGGTCGCCGCAAATCAGGCTGTAGCGTCATTAACTTTTGTGTTTCCCTTCATGTTCTCTGGTTAATTGGCCCCGTTTAAACGAGAAATAAATCCCCGCCACGCTGATGGTTGCAAAGGTGATAAAGCCCAGTTTCAGCGCCTTCAGAAACAGCGGATTGGCGACGGTCTCCACAGCCTGTTTGTCGAATAAAACGGCAAAAAAGAGCGTGGCGATGGTCATGCTGGTAATCTGCCCCACCACCCGCATGGTGGATGCCGACCCCGAAGCCAGTCCGAGCTGGTTTTTCTGCACCGAACTCATGATGGTATTCATGTTGGGCGACGAAAAGAAGGCAAACCCGGTTCCCACCCAGAAAAGCAGGAAAACAATCAGCCCGGCGGGGGTCTTTTCGGTCAGAAAAGCAAAAGCCGCCAGTCCGATGGTACACATGGTCATGCCGATGGTGGCCAGGTAGCGCGGCTGAATCTTGTCGGAAAGCCGCCCGGTGACCGGCGAAAAAAGCGCCATCACAATGGGTTGCGCCACCAGAATGGAGCCGGCATCGCGCGGCGAAAGACCCTTTACTTTCTGCAGGTACAAACTCAGCAAAAAGATAATCGAGAAAGTGGCGCTGTAGTTGATGAGCGCCGCCAGATTGGAAAAGGCAAACAGGCGGTTGCGGGTGAAAAGCCGGGTTTCGAACACCGGATTTTCCGACCGGTTTTCGAGCAGCCAGAAAATCAGGAGAAAAACAATCCCGGCTCCCATCAAACTCCATCCCCAAAGCTGCGGAATACGCGCCGACCCGTAGGTGAGCGTCACCAAGCCCAGCATGTAAAAGAAAGTTCCTTTGAAGTCCAGCTTATTCCGTATTTTTTGCTGAATTTCATCTTTCCCCAGAAACAGAAACCCGATGAGGGTGATCAGCGCGCCAAAACCCGACGCGATAAAAAAGATGGACCGCCAGCCCAGGTACTGCGTTAAAAATCCGCCGAAAAACGGACCAAATGCCAGTCCGAGGTAAACACCCGAAACCGACATGCCCAGCACCCTTCCGCGATGTTGCGGCAAAAATGCCGAAACCAGAATGGCCGAGCCGGTAGTCCCGCTGAAAGCCGCGCCAACGCCCTGTAAAAACCGCATCACAATGAGCCAGTAGCCCGACGTGGCAAAACCGCTCAGCAGGGACGACACGGTGAAGATCACCATCCCGAACTTGTATAACCGCCGGATGCCGGACAGATCGCCCCAGCGCCCGACGGGCAGCAAAAACATGGCCGTCGACAACAAAAACGACGTCACCACCCAACTCAACGTCACCGCATCAAGCCCGAAATCCTTTTCAATAGCGGGCAAGGCAATATTTACCGACGAAATCAGAAAGGTGCCGAAGAACGAACTGGTGGCTACAATCGCCAAAATCGAAACCTGTTTTTTGGTCCATTTCATCCGTGTAAATTTTCAAAGTTACTTCCAGCAATTTCCGTATCAGCGCTACTCTTTCAACAGAACGCCTCAACGGGATGGAATAGCCATTTATACATTTTCGGCAAATATAAACTTAGGCGCTTATGGCTATTTCATATAAAACGGTGCTTTTAATGCACTAAACTTATTCATTATTCACCGAAAAACGGAAAATCATCCGGCAGGTTTTTCATACCTATCTTGGGTGAAAAGTCTTTCCCCTAAAAGTGATCTCCCGGTGACGCCCAAATCTGGAATCTTCTGCCAGCTAACAACGACAGTTCTACTTCTGGTGAAACAAAGCCTTTGCCGGAATCTCCTGTTGGTCCACCCCGGGGCCCGACCAGCTGACCTGCAGCGATTTCCCGCCGCCGCACTGCATGTATTTCACCCAAATGGGGTGATAACCGGCTTTCAGGGCGATGCTTCCGGGCTCTTCAACGGCAGCATGGTTCCCGTCGTTTTCAATCAGTTCCTCTCCGTGAATAAACAACCGGCTGCCGTCATTTGATTTCAGGAAAAAGGTATAAATCCCGTCTTTCGGAATTTTGATAAAGCCGGAAAAACGGAACCCGAAATAGTTCTCACGTTTCTTTTCGCCGATGTTGAAAGTGTTGATGATTCCCGAAGAAACAGGTTCCACTTTGTCAAGGTCTTCGGTGGTTACAAAGAATTTTTCGAAATAGTCGTATCTCAAACCGGGTTTGGCCGAAATCAGCGAAAAAGCCTCTTTTGGGACAGCCTTTTCAAATTTCCAGGTAAAAACCTGACTCGCTTTCCGATCAGGTGCAAAAGCTTTCATTTTTAAAACCGTTGATTTTGAAACTTCAAACGGTTTTTCGTAAAGTGCTGAATTTTCAGTTGGCTCCGTACCATCCAGCGTGTAACGGATGGTTGAATGGGCCGTTTCACAGGCCAGCTCCACGGTTGTGGATTTTTCAAAAAGCAAATCACCCGATTTTACAAACGGCGGCTGCACCACAGGTTCGCCATTTTCAGAATACGGACGGTCGATTTTGGCGGTTCCCCAGTTTTTATTGGGTAGCGACCCCATCTCGAAAACCAGCTCACCGCCAGCCAAAATATCTTCATGTTTCAGGTACGATTGGGTGTAGTCTTGCCCATTCAGTTTGGCCGACTGAATGAATATATTTTCAGCAGAAACCTGGTTGGCTTTGATAACAAACTTTTTTCCGCTTTCCAGGTGAATCGTGGCTTTCGGGAATAACGGCGAACCGATGGCATAAATCGTTTGTCCGGGAGCAACCGGGTAAAATCCCATCGAACTGAGAATGTACCACGCCGAAATCTGTCCGCAGTCGTCGTTTCCGGCCAAACCGTCGGATTCGGTGATGTAAAGTTCATTCAGAATCCGGGTGACCAGTTTTTGCGTTTTCCAGGCCTGCCCCACATAATTGTACAAATAGGGCAACTGCTGCCCCGGTTCGTTGCCATGCCAGTACTGACCGATGGAACCACGCTCCCCGCGTTTTGACTCTTTGGTAAAAAGGGTATCGAGCCAGGCGCCAAAAGCCTCGTCGCTGCCAAATTTAGTGGCCAGTCCGTCCACATCGTGCGGAACATACAGGTACTGGTAAGCATTTCCTTCGGAATAGGCCGAATTCACTGTCGGGTCGAACGGCGAAAGCCACTCGCGGTGGTAACTTTTCCCGCGCACAAAACCCACCGACGGGTCGAACACGTTTTCCCAATAATGCGCCCGCTGGTGAAATTCATCGTAGTCGGCCTGTTTACCCATCTCTTTGGCAACCTGCGCAATACACCAGTCATCGTAGCAATATTCGAGTGTTTTGGATACCGATTCGCCCTGACGGTCAAACGGCAAAAAACCGATTTGTTTGTAATATTTCAGGCCGAGCCGGTCCATTTCGGCACAGGCTTTCATGGCGGTAAAAGCTTTTTCAACATCGTAGCCACGAATTCCTTTCAGGTAGGCATCGGCAATCACGGGGATGGAATGGTACCCCAGCATATCGTCGGTGTAGTTACCGGCCAGCGGCCACATGGGCAGGCGGCCGCCATCGTCGTACATTTGCAGCAGCGAAGTCACAAACTCATTGGTTCGTTGCTGGTCGGTGATGGTAAAAAACGGATGCAGCGCCCGGTAGGTATCCCACAACGAAAACACGGTGTAATGGGTCGCTCCGGATTGATGAATCTGATGGTCAACGCCGCGATACTGCCCGTCAACATCCGAAAAAGTGCACGGACTCAAATGCGCGTGGTACATGGCGGTGTAAAAGTTTTTCCGCTGCGCTTCGGTTCCGCCTTCAATTTCGATTTTCGACAGTTCTTTTGCCCAGGCAGCTTCGGCAGCTTTTTTTACACCCGCAAAATCCCAGTCCGGAATTTCGGCATCCAGGTTTTTACGGGCGCCCTCTGCACTCACTGCCGAAATACCGACTTTCACCAGAATTGCTTCTCCGGCTTTGGTCTGAAAATTCATCACTGCTTTGATGTTTTTGCCTTCTGCTTCGCTTAATTCCTGCTGAATGGAATCATTCACCGCGATTTCAAGCGAAGTAAAAGGTTTTGAAAATCTGGCCACAAAATAGACGTGCTGGTCCCACGCCCAGCCGTGCGAACGGCGCAACCCTTCAATTTCAGTGTCGCTGATTTTTTTGATGTTGAGCACTTCGGCTCCAAACGGGTACGCCAAATCCACGAGTATTTTGGCGCTGTCACTTTCCGGAAAAGTGTATTTATGAAAGCCTGCACGCAGGGTGGTGGTCATTTCCGCCTGGATATTGAAATCTTTCAGCAAAGCTGAATAATAACCTGGAGATGCTTTTTCGTGCTGATGGTCAAAAGCCGAACCGTAGCCGGGTTTTCCGGGTTCTTTCGGGGTGAAATACGTCTTTCCGGTGAACGGCACCAACAAAACATCGCGGTATTCGGGTTCTCCAACGCCGTTGAGGTGCGTGTGGGTAAATCCCTGGATGATGCTGTCGGACGACGCATAACCGCCGCAGGAGTTGAGCCGGGTGTCGGGGCCCAGCTGCACCCCGCCAAAAGGGACGCTCGCGGCCGGCCAGGTGTTGCCGTCGGCGCCGGTGCCAATAAACGGGTCAACCAGATTCAGCAGCTCTCCGGAGTGGGTACATCCGGAAAAAACAAGCTGAATCAGAACATAAAACTTGATAACACGAATACATTTCATTCCCCTGTTTTTGATCTGAAAATCCGGAAATAGGCGGTCAACCCCGAAACAGCGAGTAATGCCGAACCTGCCATAAACAGCAGCCGGTAATATTCCGGGTAGATTTCGGTAAAATCTTCAACGGCCTGGTTTCGAAAAACATAAACAACGCCCAGGCCGAGCAGGAAGAGTGCGCCGACAATTCCGGCCAGCGGCAGCATTTTCGGACAGGTAAAGCGCCGTGCCCCCTTCAATTGGTTCCCGAGAAATGCAAACAGAAAAATCCAGAAGATCCACGAAACAACCTGCAGCTGATTCAACGTTCTGAAGTAGTTAACCAGGGTGATCACCGTGTGCCCAAAAAGATTTTTCTTTTCGTAATAAGGCCGGTCGTTCAGCAAAAGTACTTTCAGTTTACTTTGGTCGCGGGTTTTGAGGATGGTCAGCACCGCCTCTTCTTTGGCTGCTGAATCCATACTTTTCCAGCCGGGAATTTGAAAGGCGTTCCAGAGGGTGCAGGCGCTGCCGTAGCCATGAAAATCAAGACCGCCGTTTAAAATCAGACCATTGTTTTCGCAGAATGACCGGATGCGTTGGTAGACCTCGCGGTTGTAGCGTTTGTCTTCGGCCGTGTTTTCAATTTCGAAACCATCGACTCCCAGGTCGCGGTAATATTCGAGCGATTTGCGCTCCCCGTCAAACCAGTGGTTGACCAGGATGGCAGCGCCCTGGGAGCGTGCCTGGGCCACCACCACCGAATCGGTCAGGCCCTTTGTTTTGAAGTCGGTTTTTAAACCCAGCAGGCTGAGGTGGTTGCTCCCCGAAAACTCCTCGCCGCAAAAGACCACCGGTTCGCCGGGCTGCTCCTGGTTCCAGCGGCGATTGACAAATTCCAGCGTCTGTTTGTGGTTGCTGTGGTCGGTGATAAAAAACGCGTCGAAACCATTTCGCTGGTGCCATTTCAGCAATCCTTCCCGCGAAATCATCCCGTCGTGACTGAATTCGGTGTGCGCGTGTGTGGTGACCAGCACCCAGTCGGAAGTTTTGTTAACGATTTTGTCGTTGGGCAGCGGGATAAAAATCATCAACACCAAAAGCGCAAACCACACACCGGCCAAAATGGAAAGGTTGACCAGCTGCCGGCCGGCAAATTGTATCACTGGTTTCCAGCCGCTCCAGCCAAAAGCCCGGATCAGCGTATAGACTCCCCAAAGGATAACCATCCCAAAAAGGAGCTGCCGGAACTCATCGACAGGATAAAACGCCCGGTTGAAATAGAGCAGCAGCCCTGTAAAAGGCTCAAACAGGATTCGCCAGCCGGAAACGCGCACCTCAAATCCGGGTTCCGGCTGCAGGGTCAGCGCATTTTCAATGTGCACCGGGTAGTGAAAAACCGCGGCGATCAGCACCACAAACACCGCCAGCGCAACAGGAGTAATCCATCTCTTCAGGTTCATTTCCGGAAGTTTATTGTTGTTTTTGAAATTAAGATGCTACCACTATTCGTTTTTAAAGGAAACGATTTATTTCAGAAAACTTTCAAGATCCACCTTACTGCCTGCCACAATCAGTTTTTTCACCACAAAAACCGCTGTTGCAGGCGCTGCGCCAGTCAGCGCTGCTGCTGCTTCAGAAAGCGGATCAGCTCCTCCGGCCGATCGGTTTGAATGCCGTCGGTTTTCCACCCGATCATCCGGGACCATTCGGCAACGGTACCCGCTTTTTCATCGGCAAAGACCATCGCTCCGCGCCGGTGCGCTTTGCGTACAAAACGCCGGGTTAACTCCCCCATATCTGTAGCCAGAACCGGCGTTTTCACCTGCTCCAAAACCAACCCGACATTTTTTTCAGCCCCCGGATCTACCAAAGGAACACACTCCGGACAAACCGTCCGGAGTTGTTCAATCTCTTTCAGGCGAGAGGCGGGAAGGTACCAGATGACCTCGCGCTCCATGCCGTATTTCCGGATCAGTTCGACCAGTTCGGGAACAGGAGCCTCTTTCAGGTCGAGGTAAATCCCGATTTTCCCGCGGCACAACTGCAAAATTTCTTCAAAAATAGGCACCTGCGTTCCTCTCCATTTTTCACCCACCCGGATACCAATATCCAGCCTGCGGAGTTCGTCCAGCGTCATGTCGCTTACCCGCCCGGTTTGTCCGTCAACATACTGGTCGATGGTCGCATTGTGCAGGCTGACAAACTTTCCGTCGCGGGTAGTGCGCACGTCGACTTCCACAAAATCGCACCCCAGATCGATCGCTTTACGGTAAGCCGGCAGGGAGTTCTCCGGAATTCCGTTGTGTGCCCCGCGGTGGGCAATCACGTAAACCCCGTGCAGCGCGGTGCGCGACAGTCCGGACTTCCCGCTGTTTTGAGCGCTCAGCGAAAGAACACTGCCCAGCAGCAAAACTCCCCAAAACGTCAGCCGTCTCATTTTAAACCGTTTACCCGTTTATTCATCAGGAAGCAGGCTGCAGCTTTCGTACAGCCACCCAAACCATGTACAACGCCGAAAGGGTAAAAATGAGGTGAACAAAAAAGTGGCTGCTCAACACCTCACAAAGCGGCAGGCCCGAAAGTTTGTCCAGCTGCCCGAAAAATCCCCAGCGCAGGTAGGCCACAACCATACAAGCTGCCGTCAGCAACAGAAACATATTCCGGATAAGATATTTTTTTCGCTGGAAATAGGCGGTGAGGAGGGCGACGATAAGCGTCATGCCAAAGATCAGCGCAAACCGGGCCGTAAACAGGGAGTTGGCCGTTGTTTCAGGAAAGAAATCCTGCACCAGGTCGATTGAGGTGTAGCAGAACGTCAGGGTAATGCCAATCTGCCAGGCCATCCACGGAAACCGGATCACCGCCCAAACCATCAGCAATCCGAAGAATGCAAAATTGCTCACCATTTTGGCCAGGTCGATCCCATTGGGCCACACAAACCGGCCCTGCTCATAATTCTGATCGACCACCGGGTCCAGAAAGTTAGGAATTAACCAGAAGATCAGGAAGGCCAGTACGAACAGGAAAGAGATCTCTTTCCAGGCTTTGCCCGACGCAAAAGCCGGCTGCACAGCGGGGGCCGGTTCCAGGGCGACAATCGCCCGCCGGCTGTACCAGGCAGCCAGGCCAAAGCCGGCGCCAAGCAAAAATCCAAAGGTGAACTCCATACACTTCCACCAGTCGAGTACCTTCAGGCAGTGATAAAAGGCGGGATCGGCAGGTAACTGGTTCCCCAGTACCATCCAAAAACCTCCCAGTCCGAAACCCAGTCCGCCGCTGATCAACCCGGCGATTGCCATCCGCTGAAGAATTTTGAAATCTGCCGTTTCCAGCTTTTTTTTCAGATAGATCCACAGGACAATGGCTGCAACCAGCAGCGCGCCCCACGATTCGGGACGGGGTTCTGCCGGATACGAAAAGTAGATCAGCATTGGCTGGTTAATCAGCTTAAACCCGGCCAGCATTCCGGCCAGCAGCAGTAAAAAGGTAATGATCAGGGTCCGGCCCGCCATTTTCCGGTAGAAAAAGCCCAGCGACAACACGATTCCGCCCAGCAAGCCCCATATGGCCCCTTTCACGGTAATGCCGAGAGTTCCCCACCACATCGTTTCCGGAGAGCGCAAAAAGCCGAGGGTTTGTCCGTACGTCATTTCGCCGCCCAGCCCGATGCCGATTGCACTTAAAACGACCAGCACCGCGGTGGTTTCGGCCGATAGTTTCAGCAGCAAGGCCATGCTCAGGGCAAGCATCGCCCCGGGAATCATAGCCCCGAAAGGGCCGCCGCCAATATACCCCCGGAGCCCCCACCCCAACAGCATCGTCACGGCCGGAAAGAGGAGGTAGATCCACACCGAATTGTTATTTTGCTTTGTCATGATTCAATTTGATTCAGGTTTGTTCTTCAAATACTATTTGTGATAAATGAATTCTTCAGCATGCTTTAAAAACCAGGGAAGCAGCCCCGAGGCATCCGGCCTGGTTGCCCAGCGCGGCAGCCACCACGTCGGTGTTGACGGCACAGTCGGGCATGGCATACCGGAAAGCAGCCTCCCGGATCAGGTCAATATAAAACTGTCCCGATTCTGAAATCCCGCCGCCGATCACCACTTTCTGGGGGGCAAACGTGTTGATAAACCCCGCAATGCCATGTCCGAGATAATCGGCATGCTCCTGCATACATTTTACGGCAGCTGGTTCGCCCTGCTGGTATTGTTGCACCAGGAAAAAACCATCCAGCTCCTCTTCGCTGCGGCCAGTGGCAACGGCATAATCCCTGATCAGCGCCGAGGTGGAGGCGTAGGCTTCGAGGCAGCCACGCCCGCCGCAATTACAGGCAATTCCCTTGTGGTCGATGGTAACATGCCCCATTTCGGTGCCGCGGTTTTGGTAGCCGCCATATAATTTCCCGCTGGCAATGATCGCACCGCCAATGCCGGTTCCGACAGTTAAAAAGATCACATCGGAACAATCTTTGGCTGCGCCGTAAACCGCCTCGCCAAGCCCCATAACATTGGCATCGTTATCCACCAGCACGGGCAGACGGAAGGCTTCTGAAAAAATTTCGGAGAGCCGCACATCGACCCAGCCATTCAGGTTTTCAGCTCCGCCAACCACAGTCCCGTTGCAGCAAACACCCGGCGAACCAATGCCAATCCCGGCCACCGGCAGCGCTTTTTCAGTGGCAGCCTGTAAGGTCATTTTAATCGCCTGTCCGATGGTTTCGAGGATATCTTCGCGGGAGGCTGCCGGCCCGATGGCCAGTTTACCGCTGAAAACAATCTCTCCGGATCCGGCGACCAGGGCAAACTTGATAAATGTTCCGCCCAGGTCGATGCCAACGGCATATTTGGTAGCTGTCATATCAATTTAGTTTAAGGTTGTTTTTTCTACATTCCATCCGCGCACTTCCACGACCGGCTTTTCTCCTTTCAAATCCTCCAGGAAAAATTTAGCTTCATAGGTACGTTCTTCGCCCGGCAGCAAGGTGACGTAATTGTCGTCCCAGAATACCGGCAGGACCGGTAGTTTGGTCTGCGGATCCAACACATCAAAAAAGTTAAAGAAGGCAATCGTTTCCGTCGGATTTTTCACTTTCAGGCTGATTTTCCCAAACTGTCCCTCCCGGGTGAATTGGTAGTCAAAGTCGGGTTTTACGGCCGGAAGCTGGTTCAGGGCGGTGTAATCGGCAAACTGGCTGGTGGGCGTATAATAGGGCCACTCCAGTTTGCGGGCAGCTTCGTAATCGAGCACATCTTTCTTTTGCGAGAGCCAGTAAATACTGTTGTCCACTTCCCGGTTGTTCTGGTCAAACACATTCAGGCAGAGGAACCACACCGGTGTGATATTTTTCATTTCCGGAAGTTTATAGATAAACTTCGAGATATTGGAAGGGATATCTCCGGTCCACTGGTCGGCAAAAACCTCTTTGGAGTGGAGGTCGAAAATGCGGATTTTGACTGTTAAGCCCGCTGCATCCTGCAGGTCTTCGTTGGCCAGGTAGATATCGTCAAAACCGTAGCGGTAGATGGCATGAAGCGGGTTGCAGGCTTTTCGAACGCCGTAAAACGATCCGTTGGGCTGCAGATAAGTATCGTACAACTGCCAGATCAGCTCGGGCCACGCCGAATTCATCTTCCACTGCACCAGGCCGCTGCTTTTGGGTTTGTGGGCAACAAAAGCCTCAAACATGGGGCGCATGATCTCATAGTTGTTCACCTGCGCTTTAAACGAAAAGTCCTCCACATTCGACGATTTCCCGTAACGCTGGTCAATGGCGGCGCGGTCGCGGTCGAGGGTCTGGAAAGCATTTCTGCCGGTGTGGTATTCCCAGTATTTTTTGTCGATAGGCCACAGGCTCTCTTCCGGAAGCATTTTGCGCAGTGAGGCCACCGGCGGAATACTGGCGCCGGGGCAGGTTTCTGTATTGAAGCCATAAGCGCCGCCCAGCAGGGTGTCGGTAAACCAGTAGTGGGGCGGAGTCCAGGCGTAAGGTCCCAACATTTTCATGCCGGTTGGGCCGCTGATATCGCTCACCAGCGGCACTTCGGCCACCACATTGTTGTTTTCGGTACCGGCCCCGCCGGCTGAGGTAATGTAGCTGCGCGAAGGATCGTACTGTTTGAACAGTTCAATGTATTTATATTCCAGATCGGGGTGCGGAAGTTTATCGCTGCCCAGCATCCACACATAAATCGAGGGGTGGTTGCGCAGCCACAGCATCTGGTCTTTCCACGAGTCGGCCAGCAGGTTGATATCTTCGGGGGTGACGGCCCCACCATATTTTTCGTGAGTTGGTTTCAGCAGGTATTCATCCCATTCCCAGTGACAGTTGTAACCGATCATCACCAGGATTCCGTATTCGTCGCACAAATCGTAGAGGGTTTCATCCTTTCCCCAGAAACCTTCGCAGCGGATGCTGTTCAGGTTCATGTGCCGGATGTAGCGGAGCTGGGCTTCCACCGACTTGCGGGTATCCTGCAACAGCACATCATCGGTCCAGCCGCCGCCTTTCAGCAGCACAAACCGTCCGTTGATCTCAAAAGCCCGGTTTTTATCCTCGTTCAGATAACTTTTCATCTCCCGGATTCCGTAGCGCTCCTCTACCCGGTCGAGAATTTTGCCGCCCGAAACAAAATCGGCCCGCAGGTTATACAGATGAGGATCCCCCATCCCATTGGGCCACCAAAGTTTCACCTGCTTCACCGAAAGCTGTTTGAACTCTTCGGGCGAAAAGCGGCACGACAAAGTTTCGCCGGCCTGCAGGGTCACGGGTTTCTCAACCACGCCCAGTTCATAATTCACGCGCAAAATCCCGTCGACCGGGCGGTTGGTGCTGTTGGTCACTTCGGCCTGGATGTAAAGATCGGCTTCTTGCAGCGTCTGGGTGTTTACGTTGGAATAGACAAACGGGCTGCGGATTTTCACCCCTTCATTGACCTCCAGCAAAACCTCCCTGAAAATCCCCAGGTTACGGTCGCGCGGAAGCGGATTCCAGTCGACAAAACCGATGGAATACTCCCCGTCGGCATGCTGCCACATCTTTAACGCTACCGTATTTTCCCCTTCGCGGATGTAATCATTAATCTGAAAGGTAAACATCCGATAAGTTCCGGCAAAAACATCTTTAGTGGCCACTTTTTGGCCGTTTACCCACAGGACGGCCCGGTAGTTGATCCCGTTAAAACGGAGCGAAACACTCTTTTTGAGCTCTTCACTGCTCAGCCGAAACGTTGTCCGGAACCACCAGGCTTGTTTAAATTGCTCCGGATCAACATTCTGCATATTAATCCCAAAATAGGGATCCTCAATCACCCCGTTGGTGGCCATACTTCCCAAAACCGTTCCGGGAACTACGGCATCATACCACTCCTGGCTGTTAAACCCATTTTCAGAGATCAGCTTTTCATCGACTCCCACTAGCTTATCTTCGGGCTGCATCTTCCAGCCCGTGGTAAGCGATTCTTCCCGGGATTCGGGCGTGTCAC